>JBBQTT010000013.1:0-15764 GCA_038213035.1 Saccharimonadales bacterium (SeqCode)
GATATCCACACCGGTGGTATCGACCACATCCCGGTTCATCACACCAACGAAATTGCTCAATCCGAAACAGTAACCGGTAAACCTTTCAGTAATTATTGGCTACATAATAACTTTTTAAAAGTTGAGGGGCGAAAATTCAGTAAATCACTTGGCAACGGCTATACGCTAGAAAACTTAGAAGAAAAAGGCTATTCATTATTAGATTTTCGCATGTTCTTGTTGCAAGGCCATTACCGCAGCGAAAGCAATTTTACATTTGATAACCTGACAGCTGCCCAAAACCGTCTACACAACTGGCGCAACGTAGCGGCAATTCGACATCAAATTCACGACACACTAGAAGGTGATGATGAAAAACTCGATCACCAAAAAACAGTTGCGCTATATGCAACCTCACAAGCAATAATAGAAGCCGTTAATGACGATTTAGGGACTCCAGAAGCCCTCAAAATCATCGACGAGGCATTCTCACGCGTCACTAACGCCAGCCTGTCACACATACACAGACAGGCTTTGATTCAATTAATAGAAACTATCGATTCAGTTTTAGGTCTTCAATTAATCAACAGTACACCAGATATTTCCGATGATAGTAAACGCCTCATAATAGAACGTTCAAACGCTCGTGAGCAAAAGGACTGGAAACAATCTGACGAGTTACGCGATCAACTACTAAAAACTGGCATCGTTTTGCGCGATACCAGTTATGATGTCATCTGGGAATATAAAGACTAAGCTTCGACTTTGCGTTTTTTGCGTTCAAGTGCAAAGTAATCCTCGAGTATGACTTTGATACAGCCCGCTGTTGGAATTGAAATAATTCCACCAGCAATACCAAACAAATAAACACCGGTAGTTACAGAAATAAGGATAACAAGTGCCGACAAATCAATTCGTTTTGATTGAATTTTAGGTGAAATATAGTTAGCTTCAAGTTGTTGATAAAGAATAAAGAAAACCAAGAATACAATTGCGGCAGTAATATTATTAAGCGCCAAAATAACACTGACAAGTGCTGCACCAATCATAGCGCCAAAAAGTGGTACCAACGATAAAATAAACACTATCATAGCGGTTGGAATAGCCAAATCAGCTGGAACATTAAATACCATGCTTAGAATAAACACAGCAACGCCAGCGACAGCACCAGCAATAGCCGATACGGACAACTGACCAGTAATATAGCTAGTTACGACATTGTACATCCGTCCTAGTAGTTTACGATGGTATTCCATACGGTCCTTGTCATCATAAACATCCCATAATCGCTTTAACCAAGTTGGGCCTTCGACTAACATCAAAAATGCTAGTACAAAAACCAGGATACTAGCTGTAACGGTTGATAATATAGACCCAATACCAGTGACTAGAAATGATCCTATACCTGTCGCAAACTGTGAAGCACCATCCTTAATCGATATGATAGCTTTATCAACCTGAGGTTGTAATTGATATTGATTAATCAAATCATTGATACCGGCATACTGTTTAGTTGCACCGTCGACTAAATTTGGTACATTTTGGGCAAATTTAACAGTTTGACCAACAATTGGTGGGACTACTAAAAATATAATTGTCCCCAGCACTATAACCACGACAACATAAGCCAGGGCAGTACTTAGGACTCGGCTTTTACTGGGAAGCATCTTTACAATGCGATTAACTGGTAAGCTGAGTGCGATTGCAAAAAAGAATGCCAACCCAACTATTAATAGTGCCGTTCTGGCGCTATATATCGCCAAAGCTACCAAACCAAAGCCAATTACTACTAACCAGAAGCGAACAAATGTACGTGTGTCAATTTCTATTCTTGTCTTCATACTATGTATCGATGTCTAATTTTTTATTCATAATACTCTTAATTATACACTTAATTAATTTATGTCCTACATTTTTTGTATTTAAGCAAACACTAAGACAAAAAGGGTATATAATAGAAGTATGAGACTTTTAATTATCGAAGACGAGCACAAAATTGCACACGCTTTAAGAAAAGCCCTACAACAAGATAACTATGCAGTAGACGTATCCTACGATGGCGACGATGGTTACGCTATGGCAACAACCGAACCTTATGATGCAGCTATCATCGACTGGATGATTCCAGGCGAATATAATGGAATCGCAATCGTAAAGGCGATGCGAAAAATGAAAATTCATACACCTGTGTTATTACTGAGCGCAAAGGGAACTATTAATGATAGAACTACCGGCCTTGATGCTGGTGCTGACGATTATCTAGTTAAACCATTTGCGCTTGAAGAATTACTTGCGCGCGTTCGCGCCCTGATGCGCCGACCAACCGAAGTTCAACAAATTGTTCTGACGGCCGGAGATTTATCATTAAATACTGTTACTTTTGCAGTAAGCCGAGCCGGTAAAGAAATTAAACTTACAGGCAAAGAGTTTGCATTACTTGAATATCTAATGCGCAACCAAGACCGTCCACATACCAAAGACGCTATTATCAGTCATGTTTGGGACTATAACGCCGACGTTTTACCAAATACTGTCGAAGTATACATGAAGTATCTTCGTCAAAAAATCGATGATCAATTTGAAACTAAATTACTTCACACTTCCCGCGGTTTTGGCTATAAAATTGAAGTAAAATAATATGCTACCCAGCATATTCCGATCAACCACCCTAAGGTTAACTGGATGGTATTTATTGATATTGATGTCGCTAAGCATGATGTTTAGCGTCGTCATTTATCAGGTTGCAACACACGAGATACAAATAGGCCTAGAACAATTCCAAACCAATTTGCAACAAGATGATGATTTCATACCACCGAATATAATGATGTCGTCAAATCTTCGCGCAAACCAAGTTAATGAAGCAAAAGAAAATATTTCTATCGAACTTTTATACGTTAACCTGTTGGTTTTGATTATCGGCGGATTTATAAGCTACTTCTTAGCTCGTCGGAACTTAATTCCAATCGAAAGGGCCCACGAAGCTCAATCCAGATTCACTAGCGACGCCAGTCACGAACTTCGCACGCCACTGGCGGTTATGAAAATCGAACTAGAAGCGGCCTTGCGTGACAGTAAAGCTACAACCAGTGAATTAAAAGAAGTTTTGTCCAGCAACCTGGAAGAGGTTAATAAACTTTCTAAACTAGCCGAGATGCTATTGAACTTATCGCGATCCGATCATACAAAACTAAAAATTGAATCAGTCAATTTAAGTAAAATTACAAAAAATGTTGTCAAAGATTTCAAACTACCAATAAGTCGTATCTTGTTAACAACAAAAAGTCATCTAACAGTAAAAGGCGATGAAACAGCACTGTCCGAACTGGTCAAGGTATTAATTGATAACGCATTACAATACAGCCCCAGGGGTTCGCTGGTAACAATTAACTTATCAAAACAAGACAATTATGCAAAATTTGAGATTACAAATACTGGGCCTGGAATCAGCCCAGATAAATTACCTCACATCTTTGAAAGGTTTTTCAGAGCCGATTCATCACGTACAAACGGCGAACATAAAGGCTACGGCCTGGGTTTGGCGCTAGCAAAAAGCATTGTGCAGTTGCATAACGGCGAACTTATAGCCAGCAGCACCCCTGGTGTTGAAACGACGTTTACGTTTTTATTGTCACTAAAATCTAAACCTCAAGCAAAATAACAGATGAGTTACGGTTCGCGTAATTTAAACCGTTTACCGGCATTGTCCGCAATCATCCATTGCAACGCGGCAATGCCAGTAATTAA
Source organism: Saccharimonadales bacterium (SeqCode) (assembly GCA_038213035.1). Lineage (GTDB taxonomy): Bacteria > Patescibacteriota > Saccharimonadia > Saccharimonadales > Saccharimonadaceae > UBA1547. The sequence goes on from JBBQTT010000013.1 coordinate 3,727, forward strand.
TATCAACAAAGGCCAAATATTTTGCCAAGCTGGAGTTGTAAAGTCAAAGAAATCTCGGATAAAACTTATCCCAAAGCTTGGAGTTGTCACCAATAATATTGTCAGTACGTACAACCAACGTGCTATTTTTGCCTTACGATTATTTTTAATGTCAAACATTCGCGGGACCAAAAATACCAGATATATACCAAATAGGGTAGCTATAATTACTGTCGTAGTCGATACACCATCTAAATCATTAGGGTGAACCATATGTAACATGACATAAGTCATCGTTACGGCGACACCAGATAACACCGCTATCGGCATGACCGCAAACAATGTATCACGCCAAAAATAGCGAGGAGAAATACGATGTCGCGGCGTAGGCGTAAATAAGGCCCAGATGACCGTCGGCAACGTTACTAAAAATATATTCATAAATGTTATATGACGAGGCAAAAATGGATAAACAATCCCCAGCGCCAAAGTCGACAATAGCAATATTACGCCGTAAATAATCTTATGAAAGAACAGTGACGATATCAGTTCGATACTTTGCATAATGCGATTACCCAACTTCATACCCATAGGCAACGAATTAAACGAGTTATCTAAAAGGACAATGTCGGCTACGCGTCTGGTAGCGGCTGCTCCGGCATACATAGCAACACCCAAATCAGCTTTTTTAAGCGCTAAAGCATCATTAACACCGTCACCAACCATTCCAGTAAAATTACCCAGACCTTTAAAAGAATCGATAATCCGTTCTTTTTGCTCTGGTAAAACTCGGGCAAAAATAGTCGTTTCCGCAATCATTTTGTCCCAATTTTCATCACTAACTTTGGCCAGTTCAGCACCTGTTATAACTCTATCGTAATTTAAAATGCCAGCTTGGCCTGCAATATATTTAACAGTGTCTGGATTATCGCCACTAATAACACGCAAACTGACCCCTTTATCTTGTAAATATGCCACGGTTTTTTCTACACCCTGACGAAGTTCATTTGTTAGTACTATTATTCCCAAAGGTCGGCCAGAACCAGATTTTAAATCTTTGAGTGAAGTTTTGTTATCATCAAAGCCAGCAACCAGTAAAACCCGCTTGCCAATACTTGCTAGTTGTTCGATTTGCTGTTTCTGATCAACCGTCAATTTAGCTAATTCACCCAGATATTCCGGCGCACCGACCATAATACTGTATGTTTTACTGTCAAATTTCGCACGTATGCCGCTCATCTTGCGCTGTGACGAGAAAGCCAACGTCTGCAGTATTTTATATTGGTCTGGTACAGGAAAGCCTGTAATGATAGCATTATTAGTTGCACCGCCATTACTGGTCTCAAACGCAACAATACCAATAAGTTTATCTGTATTCTTGTCTGTTTCGTTAAATAATACAAACTTTTCAAACGATATTTTATCACTTGTAAGTGTGCCGGTCTTGTCGACGCATAACACATTTAACAGCGCCATAGCCTCGATTGCCGCTAATTTTTGAGGCAATACTTTGGCTTGAGCTAATTTTATTGACCCAAAAGCTAGTAACAGAGAACTGGCCAATAATAACCCTTCTGGTACGACAGTTACAGCTGATGATGTTACTGTCTTGAAAATTTGAACAGCACCTTCACCGGACAGGGAATAAACAATAATAATCAAAACCGCCAAGCCTAACGCTCCATACGTCAGCCAAGTAATAGCTCTGGCTATTGCGTGTTGAATCGGCGTCAACTGAGGTATATATCTTTTTAAAGTTACTGACATTACGCCAACCTTAGTGTCAACACCTACGGCCGTAACGCGCATTGTTGCGCTGCCGGCAACTACTGCGCTAGACGCATAAACAACAGATTTAATGGGCTTATCAATAGCAGCGGACTCGCCAGTTAGCATACTCTCGTCAGTTTCTAGGCCAGAACTGGTCAATATTTTACCATCAGCTGGTATTTCATCGCCTAAATTAAGCTGTATTTTGTCACCAACTTGCAGACTATCAAACATGATATCTTCTAATGATCCATCGTCCTTAATCAGATGAGCCATAGGGGCGCTCATCAGCTCAAGCTTTTTTAAAGCTCGCTCGGCTCGTACTTCTTGGACGACAGCTAAAATTGTATTTAGGATAATAACAACAGATATAAACCAGGCGTCACGCCGTTCATTTAGGAATAATAAAATTGCAGCAAGGATTAAAATTGCAATAACAATTGGTGATAGGAAGTTACGACGAATAATTACTAAAAAATCTTTCATATTCATATATATTATAGGGTTTCAAGATATAAATTACCACAGCATCGTTATAGCTGTTAAGCTTTGTTTCAGTATTATATGTAAAAATAGAAACACAAGATAACAAAGAAAAGGAGGAGGGATTCATAATGAACACCACCATCACAGAAAAAACAATTTTACTCAGCAAAAAAGGGATGAAAGAATTAAAAAAGGCCGTCATTCAGCTGGAACACGATCACCAAAACGCTTTACAGTCACTACGTGAGCTTGATAAAACATTAGGTCACGATGAACGCCTAGAGCGCATCGAAAAATTGGCACTACTTGAAAGTATTGAGGCCGAATTAGCCGAAAAAAGACTAATTCAATCAACTGCTAAACTATTGCCAAAAAGACGCACCAGATTACAAGTTGCAATTGGATCAGTTGTTGATCTTATCGACAAACACGGGCACCTGTTTCGTTACACTATCGTCGACAGTATCGAAGCCAACCCTAGCGATGGTCGCATTTCGACCGCCAGCCCACTTGGACAAAGTCTAATTGGTCGCACGGTTCGTGATATCGTCGAATGGAGAAGTGGAAGGAACTTCAACCAGCTCCAGTTGGTCCGAATTATATAAATTAATATATGGTAGTTAATAGGTAGTAAAATATCTATACTATCAGCACATAAGAAAACACCCGCTTCGAAGCGGGTGTTTTTATCTTGCACGATAATCCTAAGACGCCATGCTTAGCAGTGTCCAGTTGATCCCATGGTTATCGCTTCGCAAGTGAAAATCCGAAACTCCGTCCGACAATGTAATAATCTCGGCAATTCGCTCGCCATGGCGGACCAAACAACGCAATCCGGCATCAATAAAATCATAAGTTGCACCACGAAATTCCATACGGCGAGGATAAGCAACTAGGTTCTTACGGAAGCCCATAGCGGTTACAATAACTTGCTCGTTTACTTGAACTTTTTTCATAGCTATTTCCTCCATAAAGTTTATACAAAAAACAACCGGTAAATATATATCAACCAGTGAACGGATTAATTTACCTTGCGGCAAAGAAGTAATTCAGATAGGAATCGTAAAACCGTTCAGTTTATGAATCTTTTTACTGAGAGTTACTTTGAATTTTGTATCGTTTATCAGTGACTCCCCGTGGGGTGTATGACAACGTTTATAGTGGCTTAAAGCCTGCAAGTTGAAAGGTTTTATCCAGTACTCACATGACTATATCTAGTATACATTGGCCTATACGGAGGGCGTCAATAGTAAAGTTAGTAGATAGTAGTTTGTAGGTAGTAAGTAGTAGGTGATAGAGATTATTTTAGCGAGAGGACTTCACTAAGTGGTTTCGAATTGACAAAAATAGCAGCTTTTTTAACACCGGCAGCAGTTACTGCAGTCATCTCTAGCGTTGCTTGCACGCGTGGATTATCACATTCACCGCCCAAACTCAAATCACCAGTCAAATTGACAGTAACAGTATCCCCAGACACTGAACTGCTTACGTATGACAAATTTGATCTATAAAGTACATTATAAAGCCCCGATTCACCATAATATTGGTTCTTATCTGACAAAAGCCGTGTAAATGTCGATTTAATAACGCTATCTGTCTGGACATCACCAGTTTTAACCGACACTGCACTATCACCGCATCCAATTTTTGCGCCAGACTGGCCAGCGTCATCAACTGCGATGTAATAAAAAGTCAAAGGACCAGATATAAGACTATTTTCAAGGATTGCAGGCGCTGTAGCTTTTGGAATATTCATAATAGTACCAACCAAAAACCAACCAATGCCAATAAAAGCGATCATAAAAACTGTGATTATCCAGAAGCGTTTCATAACAATAACCTCCTTATAACTATATACTCTAATTATACACCCAAAATTAAATTCTAGTTTTTTGTGTCAACACCGATAGCTTGGCTGATATTTGTATAGCCGTCATGCTCTAATAATTCGATCAAGCCATCGTTAATTTCGGCCGCCAGTTGTGGGCCGATAAATATAACACCGGTTATTATTTCAACTAAACTTGCACCTAATTTTATCTTGTCATAGGCTTGTTCGGCTGTGAAAATACCACCGACGCCAATAATCGTCAGTCTATCACCATATGCCTGATAAGTTTTACTAATTAATTCATTGCTTTTAGCCCAGGTTGGCTCACCCGACAGACTGCCTTTGACAGAATCAGGCAAAATATCTTTTAGCTCGACTAATTTACGGTCTTTGTGTAGATTAGATATCGTAACGGCCGACACTTTATGTTTTACAATTACATCCAGAAGTTTTTTAAAGTCTACCCACTGCAGATCAATCGGCATCTTGACAGTTATCGGTTGTTTTGGACCGGCTGCATCAACCGCTCGCAATAGTTTTTCTAATCTTTCAGGTGTTGTAAATGGTTCGCCACCGTATGTATTTGGGCACGAAATATTTAGTTCAATCATTTTGATGCGCGGTTCAATTTTGGCGCGCTTTACAGTCGTAACATAATCATCAATACCTGTTTGAATACTACAAACTTCCTGGCTATTAGTTTTAGCGACAGATAAGACAATAGGGAATTGGCCAATAGCCTTGTCGCTATAGTTATGAATTCGTTTCAAAATCGTGGCTGAACCATCATTAGCTAGCCCAGCATTAACCACCAACGATTTTGTATTTGGTAAACGATAAAACCATGGTCGTGGATTACCAGCACATCTTAAAGCCGTAACCGATCCAACCGTTCCAAAACCAAACCCTAACCTTGCAATCATCGGCATTATTTCGCCGTTTTTATCAAAACCAGCTGACAAACCGACTGGAGTTTTAAAATCTATACCAAAATACTGCTGTTCCAATCGTGCATCACGACGCCTCGTGAATACTGTTTTAACAAAACCCCTGGCTAGTGGGATTCTACCAGCAACAGATGTACTAATAATCATCATGCTGTGCGTTTTATCTGGTGTAACCATAAAAAGAAGTGGTTTTGCAATAGCGCCATAAGACTTTCGATTAATTTTCCAAAGAGTGCGTTTTATCATATTGTAACTAGTATATCAAATACAAGCTTAAGCTTGCATGATACAATTACAATATGAATATATTTATAGACGCTCGTTGGGTACGAACAGACTATCATGATGGAATTAGCCGTTATACTGCTGGGGTTGTCCAGGGGTTTCAAGACGACAATATCCCAATTACAATCTTGATTCATGATGTCAGACAACTCAACTTATTACCAAAAAATATTCCTTATGTCATGGTCAACTATCCAGTATCATTTAAAGAGTTCTTTTTGGCGCGTAAACTGAATAAATTAGGCGCTGATGTAGTATTTAGCCCACTACAAATCATGGGTTCAAATGGACGCAAATACAAACTTATCTTGACTCTACAGGACATCATTTATTACCGCCATCCAAAACCACCTACTGGCATGTCGCTACCTATCCGTATTATTTGGCGTCTATTCCATATGGTCAAATGGCCACAACGCTGGATATTAAACCATGCTGATCATGTCACAACCGTCAGCCACACTTCCAAAAAATTTATTACTGAAATGAAACTGACTAAACGCGAAATTGGTGTGATTTATAATGCATCCAGCCTAGATTTGCCGACTTCAACCGAAGGCGTCGTTAAAACCAAAAACATCATTTATATGGGTTCATTTATGCCATATAAAAACGTTGAAGTTTTAATCCGTGGTCTAGAATTCCTGCCAGCTGACTGCGAATTACATCTGTTAAGTCGAATTTCGCCAGAGCGCAAAGCCGAACTTGAAACTTTAATCAAACCAGGTACCAAAGTAGTATTTCATAACGGCACAACCGACCAAGAATATATCGAATTATTGCAAAGTGCCTTGTGTTTAGCCACCGGTTCAAAAGAAGAAGGCTTTGGCCTACCAATCGTCGAAGCACAAACAATGGGAACACCGGTTGTTATAAACGACATGGAAATCTTCCACGAAGTAGCAGGCGACGGCGCCCTATATTTTGAAGCTGATTCACCACATGAATTTGCATTACAAGTCTTGAAACTCTACGAACCAGCAGTCCTTGCTGACCTAATCGAAAAAGGCCGCAAACAAGCCGAACTCTTCGCTTGGGGCAAATCTGCTCGCGTTTTGTACCAAATCTGCGAAGAATTGTTAACGAAAAAATAAATTATAGAGCTAGAGGATATACGGCATGAGCGATAAAAAAACTTACGAAGAATTCAAAATTAGCGGTGACGAATTAATCGGCAAAGTAAAACAATTAATTGCCGAGGGTAATATTCGTCGTCTGATTATCAAAGACAAAGAAGGTAAAACTATCATCGAAATTCCACTGACAATCGGCATTGTCGGAATCGTTTTAGCGCCAGTATTAGCTGCGGTTGGTGCAATTGCAGCACTGGTGACTGAATGTACAATTCTAGTCGAACGCGACCAGAAATAGCCCTTAACTAGGCTTTATCGTAGGCTTCACATCCTAAGAAGCTAATCAAGGGTTGTCAGTAAACTATGACGCAAAGTTAAAACTTGGCGAACGTCATTATCGATTGTTTTTTGACTAATTTTGCCAAATTTAACAGCTGCAACAAGGCCATCAATTAATACGTCAGGGCTAAAATTTGAATCTTTGCCATGATCCAAAACAAACAACAACATAGTATTTCCAGCATTCAAAGCCATCACAGAATTAACAACTGGGTCAGTATAATTTGGGTCGCCTGATTGCTGCAACATGACCATATCATCAGTAATAGTAATACCGTTAAAACCATTTTGATTTTTTAATATATCATGCCATTTTGATGATAAGGTTGCCGGTAATGAATCGATATTGGCGTATGTTAATTGACCAAACATAACTACCTCGGCGCCAGCTTTAATGCCAGCCATAAATGGTGGATTGTCATTTTGTTGCCAGCGTTCAAAACTAACAGTGCTTGTTGGGATAGAAAAATGCGAATCAGCTTCGGTTTCGCCGTGTCCTGGAAAGTGTTTTAATGTCGATAAAGTTAGCTCTTTGGCACCATTAACAGCTGCCGAAACTCGGTCAGCAACCGCAGTCGGATCACCACCAAATACACGTGGATATATAAACGATAATGGGTCATTCGTAACATCAGCTACAATACCAAAATTCAAATTCATTCCGACCTGTTTTAGTATCGCTGAACGCTGCAAAAATGCAGTTTTAGTATCAACTACTGGAAGCGATTTTAAATCAATCGCGGCAGGCAAATTATCTTGCGGCAGGCGTTTTACAATACCGCCTTCTTCGTCAATTGCAAATAAATACGGCAACGTCAAATTAGTCTGCAAACCTTTTGTAATGGCCGACAGTTGATCTAGTGTGGACGGTATATTATCACCCATAAATATCAACCCGCCAGGCTGATATGTTTTTAGATAATTTTGCAAAGTAGCTACGTCAGTCCCAGACTTGTGCAATATTAACAAACTAGAAATTTTTTGCCTCAATGTCATACGGGCTAACTGTTTGTCAGCAAATGAGGTGTTAATAATTGTAATTGGCGCTGGTAATTTCAAATTATCAATTCCAACTTTAAGGTTTAAAATAAAAAACCACCATGTAACCGTAGCCAACGCAATTACAACTATAATTTCTATAATCATAATTGCTTTCTTCATATATCTATTATATTCCGATGGTCACCCAAACGCTAAAAAATCGACATAAGTTGCCGACTTTATAGCGTAGCGTCAGATTTTAGAATCCGGATAGATGTAGATTTACACCAACCAGCATTAATGGCCATAACACTACCGCAAGAATTGCTGAGGCAATATTAACCAGTGTATGCAAATCCGCGAAATAACCACGGCTGTTAGCTATAAGTACGCCAACTACGATATAAATTATACTAATTATTGGAGAACGTCCCATAAAATGCCTTCTTTGTTATGTTAATTTCTACTTATAATTATGCTCTGATATATAACAATAAGCAATAATGAGGGATTAGACTTTTAATATACGAAGGGTATATAATGCTTATGGATATTATCAAAATAAAAAATAATAATTCGCAGTAGCGAAAAGGAAAATATATGAAGATTAATCTTCGTAAAAAGAATAGTGCGGGATTTGCACTAATTGAAGTTGTGTTGATTATAGCGGTTGTTACGGTTATCGCAGGACTTACGGTCACATATTTTAATCAACAAAAACAGTCCAACAGCGCAGCGACAAATAACGGCGTAGATACAAGTAAAACGACCGATAAAACATCTGACCTGAAAACTCCTCTTGAAAAAATTACAACCACAGCAACAGCAGGAACGACAGCTAGTATTACGGAGTTGATTACCAAAGCAGCCGAATCAGAAGCTGGCATCGACAGTGCCGCCGATAGTGGAATACAAACTAACGCCACTAGTGCTAATAGTGCGACCACAAATATAGGAGGTGCTTACGATGCGTCTAGTCTTTAATCGATCTGCACTAATCATGCCTGTAACACTAGGCGTGGCGTTTATTTCACTAATCATATTACCGACTAACAGTTTTGCTGTCGTAGAGCCCGTACGTGAAACCACAGCCAAAACAATTACACCTTTTTGTTTGAATATTAATAAAAGTACAACAGAAATAACAGGTCGAATGACCGAATTATCGAATAAACTAACTCAAGCTTGGACTAACCAAGATTTACAACTGACTACCAAGTTACAACAAATCGACACAGATGTTGCGACCAGGCGCGAACAAGCCAGTGTAAGCCTAAAAGAGAATTTTACTAAACTTGAAGCCAAGGCAACAACCGACAATCAAAAAATGGCTGTAACTACATATAAAGCAGCTGTCAGCAGTGCGGTTTCGACCAGACGCGCAGCATATGATTCGGCCCGACAAATATTCAGAGATGCCGTCAAAGCAGTAACATTGACTCGTCGCGATGAGGTTTCAGCTCAACTAACATCTTTTGCGACTACGGTCGATACAGCCATCAGTACTGCCAAAAATACATGTACTGGCAATGGAAAAACCGGAAATGCAGTTCATGAAGCCTATCAAAATAGCCTAAAAACAGCAAAAAACTCATTCCAAGAACACCGTTCATCAGATGAAAAGATTAAAGGCCAAATAGGTGCACTAGCGGCTACTAGGGACGCAACCTTTGCATCAACAAACGTCGCATTTAAGGCAAGTTTGGAATTAGCCAAAAAAGATTTACAAGCAGCTTTTGATAACAGCAGCGAAATCTAGATTTATACAACCCTTTTCGTTAACTGCATATCGGCAAAACTTAGATAACGTATAAATATTAACCAAATTGATATCTGGAATATTATTTGAGATTCAATCATATAGCCGGTCGGCTGCAATAAATAAACTAACGCTCCGATACCACCAATAAATGTAGATGTAATTAGTAATAAATATTTTGGATCGCGATAATTCGATATAACAATTGATACCGCCATAACCATTTGGACACTAAACATAGCTGTCCCGATGGTTCGATGAACATAGTTAAGACTCGTCATATTAAAAACATTATATGGTGTCAATAAAATACCAATCATCAACACGGCGGTTATTCGTAAAACTATTTCAAGGCCTATATCGATTTTATTTTTATTACCAATATATGAAGATGCACGCCATAATAAATAACTATTAACAATAAAAGCTAAGCCGTAAGGAATTACTGTTTCGTTCCAATTACCGTAATAGCTAATGCCACTATTAACAAATAAACCAGCTGGACGAATAACAATTGCGATAGTAATCAAAGAAAAAAAAGTAACTAACCCAGCGACTAAATATTGAACGCTTTTTTTGTAGCTCATATTCATATTATGATTATAGGCCAAAAACACCTAAACCAACACAAACCAACCATAAGTTGGTTAATAAAAGGTATAAAATAGTAATTACTAATTAGGAGTTAAGTAAATGAGTAATCTGCATAACGATAAGAAAAAAATGCTAATATTTTTTATACCGGCAATTTTCAGCTTTATTTTGGCACTTTGGCTTATTGGGTTTGGAGTTAATTTTTTTATAATTCTAATACTATGGATTATCGTTTATATACTGTTTTTTGTTCGCTCAATAATTACATCATTTTACATATTTTTATTAGTAATTGGGATTACATTAATATTTTCAATATTAGTTTCATACAAAGTAATATTTAACGGAACCAGCACAAGTACAAGCAAATACGAAAAAACTGCCGATGGTATTTATCTGGCAACCTGTACTAGTACAGCAAATGACAAACCACAAATGGTCAGCGGCTTCAAATCGACTCTATATGCAGCAATAATGGACAAGTCAACGTCAAATAACAGCAGGGTAGATAATGGCGTTCGCACGTTCTCGTACAGTGGCATAACCAACAAAACTGACAAAAATAGCCTGTATTCACGAATCGAAAAAACCGACGAATCGTCTATTGAAGGTTACGGGGCAGTCATGGAAGTCTGTACTACGTCTGATAATAAAACAAACCTAAGCTACGCTACCGTCGACGCTACCTATAAAGCTGGCCAAAATGTAGTTGCAACCGAAAGTTATTTACATGGTGGCAAATATCTACACGGAGCAGGTAATTATCGAATTGACGTCTATTTACGAACTTTAGATAACAAATGGCACTTAATCGACAGATTAACCGGTATTACGGTTACAAATTAATCTGACGACTCTTTATTTTTAGCTTTTGATTCTTGATAAATTTCAATTTCGATAAGGCTCTAAAATATCTCTGTCAAATCGTTTGACTTGGTCTTTACACCAAAACGACCATTTATTTGTATTATCTTTTCTAATTTCCAAAACAAAATCATCCCAATCCATCCATTTGTAATCATCAACCTCATCTGGGTTAGGGGATGGGTCGCTCGACATTCGCGCCAGATATACAGGACAGAATTCGTTTTCGATAATGCCATTAAATAGTGGTGTTTTATAAGTATAATCTGTCAGCATCACTTCGATATCATCGACATCCATACCTAATTCATATTTGGCACGGCGGACAATAGCATTTTCGTCCATTTCACCTGGTCCTGGATGACCACAAACACTATTAGTCCAAACACCTGGCCAAACTTTTTTTGTTAGCGCTCGACGAGTAACCAAAATTTGTCCTAGTTCGTTAAAAATATAGCAAGAAAATGCAGCATGCAAACGTGTATGGCTAGTATGAGCATCGAGTTTTGGCGCTGTTTCGCCAGTAGGAACCCCTTGATCGTCAACATAGACAATTAATTCCTGGTTGGGGTTGGTCATAATATACATTATTATATCAAACTGATCCCAGTTTTACATCGACCCTAAATTCTAGAACCAAACGCAACCTCATCTAAGTTTAGTGCGAACTTCATAGGTGATAGTAAGGTGTTATTTTTTTGCAAGGTTTATCCTTGCAAATGATCAGATATCTTCTACCTGTACAGCAATGCTAAGGTGTTATAAAATAAGGCATATTGGGATGTCGCCACCATATCATTCGACATGGCCATATCGAATGATATGGAGTGGTTTAATTTATCACCAGATAAATATTTGTGACATGGTTTCTGGAACCAGGCTACCAGAAACTCTAACCAAAGTGTTTTTTATAAGTTATAATGTTAATCGTAATGGGATGTCGCCAAGTGGTAAGGCACTGGTTTCTGGTACCAGCATTCGGGGGTTCAAATCCCTCCATCCCAGCCAGATAGAACGAAGCTCGTTATCGGGCGTTAAATAACCCTTTTCTGATCTGTCAGGTGGGTTATTTTTTGTAGTTTGGAATGTCATTTTCGAACCTCCATTAAATTAGTTGTTTTTTGAACTTT
>JBBQTT010000014.1:0-15138 GCA_038213035.1 Saccharimonadales bacterium (SeqCode)
ATCAGTGTTTTTGTGGTTATTGATTAGTAATTTTACGGCGAGTGTAGTTATTAGCGTGCCAAATGCGCCTATATCAAAGCAAATTGATAAATCTCGTTATGAAAAAGTAATTCAAGAATATTTAGATATTAACCCTATGGGACGGTTACACTTCTTGCTAGACGAATCGGCCTTAAATACGTACGTATCCAGTAAATTACCTGAAGTTGCTGTAATAACACAGCGTAATAATATGGTTGGTATTGGTCAAACGAATTTTGTTATTACTATGCGTAACCCTGTTGCTGGTTGGAAAATTGGTGACAAGCAATATTATGTCGATTCAAAAGGTATATCGTTTGATACGAATTATTTCACGTCTCCAACTGTACAAATAGTAGATAACAGTGGTGCGTCGCCAGTGGCGGGCACAGCTATCGTCAGTAACCGATTTTTGAGCTTTGTAGGGCGAGTTGTAGCCGAAGCTAAATCGGGTGGATATATAGTAACTCAGGCTATATTACCCCTTAATACGACCCGAGAATTAGATATTAAAATCCAAGACAACAGTATACTTGTTAAATTATCTATCGATCGCTCAGCAGGGGAGCAGGTAGAGGATATGAGCAGAGCTCTTAAGTGGTTTGCAAGTAATGGTGCCAATCGTCCGAGCTATATCGACGTCCGCGTTAGTGGCAAAGCGTTTTACAAGTAAGTAGCTAAAGGGTACCTCGCTACTCTCTTTCAGTGTTCTATATTTGTTCTAAATATGTGAAAATGTATAATATATAAAAAAGCGAAAAAAACATATATTAATACAATATTTGGAAAAAGCAAATGGGCTAGGGCGGCAAGTAGGAGAGTAAGCTTAAAATTGACACGTGCTGTGGAAAAGTCCAAATGGATCCAAATGAGCCTAAATGGGCCTAAATTATATATATAATGACAATGAGTATTAATAACGTGATATATAAACGTAAAACAATGTTTATTAATAAATAAAAAGTAATGATAGTAATGTAGCAAAAGTGTTAACCCCTACTTTCAGGACGAAACACCAAAAGTGGTTATATAACAGACGTGTTCTAATGCCTATTATGTATATATATTCAATGTCGTAAAAGATATATTGTGCGACGTTAAGTCTGTGTTTGGAATACGATTGTTATTACGCTACTTTGTTATATATTTGTCTGGATGTCCCGCCTTTTTTATATGCCACTGCCTTGCTTTTACATGGCTCTCGTTTTTGCTATGTTATTTGGATATGTGTTTATTTGTATAACTATGATTAATTAGTATTTATATTTTCAGGTAAATCGTTTATTACCTATACGTTTGCTGCTGGCTATATTTTTAACTAGTTTATATATGTTCTATATTTGTTCTATTAACTTTCTAAAAAAACACTGTGACTTATTTATGGTCACAGTGTTTTTTTAGAAATTATTTAAACTATTGTTCTTTGCTGTCTAGGAATGCGTTAACCTTTTCAACCAAGTCTGGACCTTCGTAGTCGGATTTGATTAAGTATAAGTCAGCTCCATTTGCAATTGCTTTTTGCTTTTCTTGATCCTGGGTCAAATTAGATACAACGATAACAGGTACTTTAATAGCTGTGTTGTTTTTAAGAGCTTCCAAGAATTCAAAACCATTCATTTCTGGCATCATAACATCCAAAAGAACAATATTTGGCGCAAAATCAACAATATCAGTTATTCCAATTAGACCATTACCACTAATTCGTACTTCATATCCCCCATCTTCAAAAGAGAATTTATAAATTTGTTGTAGGTCTTCGTTGTCTTCAACAATTAGAATTTTTCGTTTTAATTTAGTCATATATCTTTACTATACCCTATTATTTTACTTATTTAATAATATCGCTACTTAGTGGTATTGTAAAGTAGAATTTACTCCCCTCCCCTTGAATGCTTTTATTCCAAGCATAATTACGAAATATGTTCGTATGACACCTAATTTACCTCTTGTGCGTTGTTTTAAGGCCGATCTACGGTCGATACAACGTATTTGGCTGACCAAATAGGGTTTTTGATTTGAGGGCGTAGAAACGGTCATAGCGAACGGTTACGCTTTATGGCCTAATGTTTTATTTGGAGTGAATCTGTTGAATCGTTATTTATGGTTGGGTTCTGCATTGTCTGAACTAACTTTTTTCTGCGTGAGCGTGAACGTTTGCGTTTAGTTCTTGGTTCGGTCTCTAATGTATCAGTGTTATGGGCTGTGTTTTGCGTTGTGGGATCACCAACTGGTTTAATGCCGATTGGCCATTTCATCGCCATAGCACGTGATACTGGTTGTTTTTGTAGGCTTTCTGGTGGTCTGATAGCTTCGGCGATTTCTTGTTCTACTTCAGCGCGTGAACGGCTGTATTTTTGGCGAGTGTTTTCGATAATTGCTGGAGTGTTATCAAGTTGAGGTATCGGCAAGGTCAAAGTAGTGGCGTTAAAAGCAGGTGCTTTTTCGCCCTTAATAACCATATTAATAACAAAGTTGCGATTATGCATTTGTAATAAATCGTTTGGCTCGAATTGTGGTTCAAATTGTTTTGCCAAAATTGGGGCATCATCAGCAGACACGCGGAATGAAATCATTGTTCCGACGTTGCCGAATACGGCGTCACGGACGTTTTCGCTCATCTGGCTGATGTATTGGTTAGCGACAGTTAGGTTTAGGCCGTATTTACGGGCTTCGGATAAAATTGTGGCAAACGAATCAGTTGCAAAGTTCTGGAATTCGTCGACGTACAGATAGAATGGTCGGCGGTCTTCGATGCGCTCGATATCACTTCGGCTCATTGATGCCAGCTGAATTTTAGTGACCAAGAAAGCCCCTAGAATTGAGGCGTTGTCTTCACCAATCAGACCCTTGGACAGATTGACAATCAAGATTTTGCCCTCGTCCATGATTTTGCGGATATCAAAGGTTGATTTGGGTTGGCCGATGATATTACGGATGATTGGGTTGGCGGTAAAAGCACCAACTTTGTTCAAGACTGGTGATATTGCCTCGGCGACGAATTTATCATTCCAGCTGGCAAATTCGACGTTCCAAAAGTTCAAAACGACGGTATCTTGGCAGTAACCAAGCGTTTCAGCGCGGAATTTTTTGTCGGTTAACATCCTGGTGATATCCAACATTGTGGTCGACGGCCGGTCTAATAAGGCTAATAATGTATAGCGCAAAATATATTCCAAACGTGGGCCCCATGACTCGCCAAACATACGCTTTAAAACGCCAATAACCTCTGAACTAATATTGGTCTTTTGGTTAGGATTGGTGACTTCTAGGGGGTTAAAACCAAGTGGGTTGGCAGTATCAGCTGGATTGAAATAGATGACGTCTTGCAAGCGACTACCAGGAATAAAACGCATGTTATCGATGGCAAAATCTCCGTGTGGATCGATAATGGCATAGCCGTGTCCGTGAAAAATATCACTCAGCGCCATAAGTGCGAGTGTTCCAGTCTTGCCGGCGCCAGTCTGGCCGATAATATAGACGTGTCGTGAACGGTCGGATCGCAGCATGCCGAATTGGTGGTTGATGCCACGGAAATTAGTCATACCAAAGGCGCTGATATTTTCATCGATGGCATTATTACCAGTGATAATTGGTAGTTTTGCAGGTGGTTCAGCGGTTTTACTGCTAGCCCAAACAACATTTGGCGTTTCGACGTTGGTATGAGGCAAATGGAACACACTGGCAAGCTCTTCGATATTTAATATATAGCCGCTGTCGTTGAATGAACGGGCACGATATACAGCCAAATCTTCTTTGATGAAACTGGCAGCTGACATTTTGAAACCATTTAAGTTAGTACTGTTAAATTGTTTGAATGTTCCAACGATGGCCTGCATTCGTAAACGGGCATTAACAGTGCTATCCCCCAGGTAAACTAGGCGAATTTTGACTTGATAGCCAAGTTTTGTGGCCTTTTTTTCAGCTTCTGATATTCGGGTTTTGTCGCGATCAGATAATTCGCGGGTTCCAGTTGATCCCTTCCCTGCCTCTGGAGGGGCCCAAAAAGCCCGCAAAATTCCACTAATCCAAGTAAAATTGTCAGGATTGATAACAGATGAAGATTTGCCGCTACGGATACCTTTGATCCAGTAATCAGAATCTTTGTGCCAAACATCGGGAATAGGACGAGCCAAGATTTGAATCCAGACTTCTTCGCCAGTTGATTCTAATTTAGCCAGGGCGCCAGTAATACCAGCCAATGGGTCGACTTCAAAGTTTTGAAAGGTCTTGATTGGTAGCATTTCGCTGGCAGTAAGGGTCATTTCAGATGAGTAAACAACACTGTGTTCTTGTTCGTGTGATACATAATCTTCGTCGGCTTTTCTGATTTGAACGGTTGGATATTGTGAATAGATTTGCCCTTCAACGAAACTGCGTAAACTGCGAGGCACCCAAACATAGAAACGAATCTGTCCATTAACAGATGCAATTTCAAAACTTAGGTGTTCCTGGAAGCCATTATTTAGACCCAATTCTTCTTTGTCGCGCAAAATACCGTGTAGGCTGGCGAACAATTGTTCAGCCGCTAGTTCGCTTTTGTCATTGGCTTTCGGGATTTCTAGGATTAATAAGTCGCTTTCAACACCAAAAACAGCATCGACGCGTTTATAATTGCGCCAAGTTAAATAAGCTAGTATCAGAACAACTGGTACCCATACGTACCACTGTAGTACAAAAGTTATAAATGTTGAGATTATGCCCATGGTTACTCTTTTATTATGGCACTAGGGGTGCAACTTGGCAACGGCTGTTATTTTTGTTCGTAAGCGTAGGTTGCCTTGGCGACACGTTTGAATTGTGGTTTACTTTGCAAATTTAACAAAATAGTTGTTTCTTTGACTTGTCGGCTTTTTAGAACGCGTTTGACAATTTCATCGCGGTGCAAAGGTGTTGCTGATTGTTTTAAGACCTCAGCGATTATATCAGCGACTGTTCCGCGGTCAAATCCCCAGCTGTTTAGTGCATAGATACCACGGCCGATTAGGACAAAACGTGAATCTTTGATTAATTCGTTGTGGATTGCTTGAGTTGTAACGTTTTTGCGTTTAAAGCTGCTGTCTTTGATAGAACCGGCAATTTCAGAAAAGTGCATAGGTTTACCGTTTTCGGCCAAAATAACATAGATTTTATCGCGAATATTTTTAGGGTTAACGGTTGGCCATTTGACCAATCCCCAACTGTCTTTTAGATGAGCTAACAATTTAGAAATACTAGCCAACGCACGCACGTGGTCTGGGTGTTCATAAGATAATTGGTCGTGTAGTTGTTCAATTGTTAGTGGTTCGGCGTGTTTTTTGATAGTAGTAACGATATTGTCAACCTCGGTACGGACTTTTTTATCATCGCCATAATCTTTGATTCCAACGCTATGGAAATAATTGTCATTTTCATTAACAACAGTCAAACCTGGGGCAAGTTCGGCAATGAACGCAACATGAGCACGCTCGCGTTGATCGCTGGTTTTTCCAAGAATATGATTAGTCAAATCTTGGACGCGGGCAATGCGGCCTAGTTCAGTTAATTTGCGGACAATAACCTTTTCAACGCTGTTGATGGTTGGGACTTTGCCGTTTTCAGTTGAGGTTTTAAGCTTGTTCAAGATTGCTTTTTCAAGCTGTCGGACGCGTTCACGAGTAATGCCTAATAGTTCACCAATTTGTTCCAATGTTTCACGGCGGTCATAGATACCAAAACGACGTGTAATAATCTCACGTTCACGCTCTTGGTCAATTGTGCTTAGTATGTCTTTGACTGTGGCCTGAAGGTCGATTATTTGTTCTTTTTCTGGTGTATCGGTCATAGTTGCTTGTGTCTCTCTGCCCACTTCGGAAATTGGTTTCTATTAGATCTACATTTATTATAAAATAATATTTTTATAATGTCAAACATTATGTATACTGCGCTCATTATAGCATGAAGTAGACATGTTATGTAAATAGTTTTCTAGTACTTTTTAATTGTTTTTAGGCTTTTTTACGTCGAGCTTTGACTGTGCGTTTTTTTGCTGGGGCTTTTTTTGTTGTAACCTTTGATTTACGAGTAAAACGACCCTTTTTAGCAGTTGGAGCATCAGCTAATAATGCCTTGGCTTGTTCGTGTGTCACATCAGCCGGTTCGGTACCTTTAGGGATTTTAGCGTTTTTAGCGCCGTCTGTGATATATGGTCCGAAGCGTCCCTTTAATACCTTTATTCCATCTCCAAAGTCAGCGATATTTTTCTCGGCATCAGCTTTTTGCTTGGCACTAAAAAGTTCCAGAGCTTCATCAAGCGTAACTGTATGTGGGTCCAGTGGTTTAATACTGACAAAAGTTTTATCAATCTGAATGTAAGGCCCAAAACGGCCAATATTGGCCTTTATGACTGCACCTTCGGGTGTTTGACCAACGATTCGAGGTAATTTAAAGGCATATAAAGCTTCTTCAAGGGTGACGTTTTCGATTTTGCGTCCAGCTGGGATTGGGGCGAATTGTGGTTTATCTTCGTCGCCTTCACCGCCGCCTAATTGCAACATCGGTCCAAAACGACCAAAACGTGCCATAACTGGTTTGCCAGTTTTAGGGTCGATACCGATTTCGCGGGCTTTGGCGACTGAACTGCGATCAATATCACCTGAACTTTCGATAAGTTTATGGAACGGAATATAAAATCCATCTAGCATGACGTTGCGCGCCAATGATCCGGTGGCTATCTTGTCAAAGCCCAATTCAACTTCGGCTGTAAAGCCGTAATTGACGATTTGTTCAAAGTGGCCAGTCAAAAAGTCGCTGACGACTTCGCCAGATGCAGTTGGGACTAATTTACCGCGGTCAGAGCCAGTCTTTTCGCTGATAATGTCGCGTTTGACAGAATTATTTTTTAGATTTAAGGTGATAATTTCGCGTGGTTTGCCTTCGCTTTCGCCTTTTTCGGCATAGCCGCGAACTTGGACGGTGTTAATGATAGTTGCGTATGTCGATGGGCGGCCAATACCTAGTTCTTCGAGCTTTTTGACAAGGCTACCTTCGCTGTAACGGGCTGGTGGTCTGGCAAAGATTTGACGGGCGCTGGCAAACGCTAGTTCTAGCGTGTCACCTTTGGTTACAGCTGGTAAAATATCAGCGTCTTTTTTGCTGCCACCATAAACGCGCAAGAAACCATCAAATATGATAACTTCGCCTTTAGCCTCGAAGATATTATCATTGTTGCTGATTTTGATTGTGATGAGCGTTTTCTCTAGTTTTGCTGGTGACATTTGGCTTGCCAACGTACGACGACGTATCAGGTCATATAGTTTTTGCTCGTATTCATTACTGCTGGCACGTTCCAGGCTCATATCGGTCGGTCTGATGGCCTCGTGAGCTTCTTGGGCGCTGGCATTTTTGGTCTTAAAGGCCCTAACAGTACTATATTGTTCGCCGAACTGGCTTTTGATGTAATCAGCCGCCATTGCAATTGCCTGCCCGCTTAACGTGACCGAATCGGTACGCATATAGGTAATTTTACCTTCTTGATACAGTTTTTGGGCGCTTGACATGGTGGCTTTGATACCAAAACCAAGTCGGCTGTTGGCTTCTTGTTGCAGTGTACTGGTCGTAAATGGTGCGCCAGGATTACGGGCGGCTGGGCTGGTTGTAACGCCAGATACAGTAAAGGTCGAGCCAATTAAACTGTTCAAAAAGTCGTTAGCTTCGTCTTCGGTATCGAATTTACCAGGTAATTCGGCTTTTATCATGTCACCGTCATGAGTAAATTCGGCGACAACTTTGAATGTAAACGATCCGTTAAATGAGTCAATTTCGCGTTCGCGTTCGACTAACAATCGGACAGCTGGTGATTGGACTCGTCCGGCCGATTTACCACCAGGAACTTTACGCCAGACGACTGGTGATAGTTCAAAACCGACTAATCGGTCTAAAATTTGCCTAGCTTGTTGAGCTCGAACTAGGTCCATATCAATTGTGCGAGGGTGTTTGACGGCCTCTTCGATGGCGCCTTTTGTGATTTCATGAAAAACGATACGTTTGGTTGTTTTGGTATCGAGCTTCAAGACTTCGCAAAGATGCCAGGCAATCGCCTCGCCTTCGCGGTCTTCATCGGTTGCAAGCCAGACAGTGTCGGCGCTAGCAACGGCTTTTTTAAGACCAGTAATAATTTTCTTTTTATCGACATCAATTTCGTAAGTTGTTTTATAACCGTCTTTGGTGTCGATTGGCGGTGTACCGGTAGCAGTTTTTTTGGCAATACTACGGATATGACCGACGCTTGAAAGCACCGTAAAATCACTACCTAAATACTTCTCGATAGTTTTTGCTTTGGCTGGTGACTCGACGATTACTAAATTCTTGCTCATAGACAATGCCTTATACTACGCAACTAAATTGGATTTGTAAACCTAAAATAAATTAAGTCCATGAAATATATACATTATATATGTGTTATTTTGTTTGATTGTGCTTGTGTTTATGATGCGTAGAAGTATATATTTAATATATATGTTTAAAGGACATTTAAAACAAACGGGTTTTACGATCGTTGAGCTGCTGGTTGTTATTGTAGTCATCGGTGTTTTGGCGGCTATTACGGTCGTTGCTTATACTGGTATTGCACAAAAAGCGACGGTGGCGTCGATTCAGGCTGACTTATCTGGTGCTTCCAGTCAGTTAAAGATGGATTTAGTTATCAATAGTGCTTACCCAGCTACTTTGGCGGCGGCAAATGGTGGTCGTGGTATTCCATCTAGCCCAGGGACCGTCTATCAATATAGCGCTGATAATACGACTGCCCCACCGATTTTTTGTGTGACTGCCACCAAAGATTCATTAAGTTACAAGATAACAAACGATACCGCACCAGTCGCTGGTCTTTGCCCTGATTATGGTCTGACTATGCGTTTGGACGCTGGCTATACGGCATCATATCCTGATACTGGAACGGTTTGGTCTGATTTAAGTGGTAATAGCAGTAATGCCACCCTCGTAAATGGTGTTGGTTTTAATCCGGCTAATGGTGGCGTTTTGAGTTTTGCTGGTGCTAGTGATTACGTCAGTATTCCCTATGGCGCACAATTTAATATAAGGAACGCGATTACTTGTGCGATATGGATCAAAAGGACTACTGTTTTCACTCAAACCCAAGATGTAATGCTTTTAGGTCGCCCACCAGCATGGTATTTTTATGATTCATATAACACCGGTAATATTCACGGTGACGTTTATATTGATGGATCTCGCAAGGCAGCGCTGGACGCTAGCGTACCATTCGATGGCAGTTGGTATCAGATTGTATACACTTATGACAGTGCAACCCATATGTCAAATATATATAAAAACGGAGCTTTTGTTACCTCGGCCACATTGTCTGGATTGTCAAATTATTTGATTGATGCATCGGTTGCTAATTTTGCTCAAATGGGGTCTAGCACTTTGGGTCGTGGAATGTTATTAAATGATGCTCGCGTCTTTAACCGTGCTCTAACTGCTAGTGATGTTAGTGCAATGTATAATGCAACTCGTGTTCGTTACGGTCTTTAGTTTTATTTTAAGGTCCATTGATTGCCGCCCAGGGCGCGGATTGTGCCGGATATTTCCATCATAGTTAAAGCTTGCGAAAATTCACTAACATTTACTTCTGTTAATATTTGTAATTCTTCGCCGTCACGGATGCCAGATTGCAAGATATTTATAATTTTTGATTCCAGAGGGGTTGAACCTAGCGGCAGGACTGATTGCGGCCGCAAAAGGTCTGGGGCGATAATTTCTAGTACATCCTCGGCGCAAGTTATTGGATGAGCGCCTTGTTTGATTAGATTATTGCAACCTATTGATAATGGGCTGGTGATGTTGCCGGGTACTACAAATACCTCACGTCCCTGCTCTAGGGCGTGCATGACGGTCGATAACGTGCCGCTTCGAGCTGCGGCTTCGGTTACTACAACGGCGTCTGACAGGCCGCTTACAATGCGATTGCGTGCCAGAAACTGAAAATCGCGAGCTTCGGTCCCCGGTTCGTATTCGCTAATGATTGCCCCGCCGCTATTTAATATGTTTTGGGCAAGTTCCTTGTTTGTGGCCGGATATATAATATCAACACCGTTTGCTACAACCGCTATTGTTGTGCCTTTGGCCTCCAGCGCTGCATTATGAGCAATTGAATCAACCCCTATGGCCATACCACTAATAATAGTAATTCCATAATGGGCCAGATCGTAAGCTAATTTTAAAGTAACTTCTTTACCATAATTAGTAGGCTTACGAGAGCCAACTATCGCAACAGATGGCACCCTACTCTTAGGTAATTTACCGATAAAATAAAACCTTTGAGGCGGATTGGCAATAGTACTTATAATCTGAGTGAATTTATTGTCTTGGGGTGATATAGTATTGATTTTCATAGTCTTTTGTTTTAGAAAGTATTGACTTATATCCAATTACGTGCTATTATCGTTGACGATTGGTTACATTGCGAGATTAACCAAACGCACCTTATACCCCCTATTCTAACTTATGTTAGATTATATACAATGTGTTTTTAAGGTAGACTACCCTCCATCCTTAAGAAATGATACTTCGAGTATAAAACATTGTATATATACTAATCCCTTTAACCAGCGGTCATCTGCGATTTTATCGAGATTCGTACCACATGCCCCCGGGTGGGTTAAAGGGTAAAATAGCGTTCATAGCGAAGCCCACCCTTGCTATGAGCGCTTTTTTATTTACCCTTTTATTGTAATAACAAACAATCGCCACTTAACTTACGCGCTAAAAATAGATAGCTTTGTTCTTTGTTGTCTGCGGAACGACTATCGCTGTACATCTTGGTGAGCCAGGATGTAAAGTGATAGTCGCCCTCTTGCCTATGATTACATAGGGTTCGGGTAGTCCTCGCCAAGCAATGAACAAATCAATCTATTTTTACGGTAAGTTAATAGCCGATTTTATTGTTATTACAATAAAAAGGTATTTTTTGATATTTATTATTAAACTAACCAGGGTCCGACCCTAGTTAGTTAATTGGGTTCGGGTAGTCCTCGACAAGCAAGGAACAAAACTAACGATTCTAACGGTAAGTTAATAGCCGATTTTATCGTTGTTCTGTCGACTTGGTTATTTAAACACTTTTATTTTAGTAGTGAGATTAATTTGCTGTATTTTAATAGTAATTAACTAATTTTGTAACTGGTATGTTTGTGGTTGTTATCACAAAACTGTTCGATGATTTCAATTATTTGAGGAATGATGCTTTTTTTGAGTTGGCGGGTTTCGGCGTTGCGGAAGTTGGATACTACAAAATCTGTGTCCCCCATTACATCGCGGAATTCGTTTAAAATCCCGACGCGGATGCGGGTATAGTTTGGTCCCAGATGAGTGTTGAGTGATTTGATACCGTTATTACCAGCGTCGCTTCCGTTGGCACGGACACGGATTGTACCAAATGGTAATGCTAGGTCGTCATGAACAACTATAACGTCTGATTTTGGGTTAATCTTGTAAAAATCAGTGATTGCACGGGCTGATACGCCAGTTTCATTATAAAAAGTCGTTGGCTTTACGAAGATAACTTTTTCACCAGCAATGGTTGTTTGGGATATAAGGGCATGAAATTTTGGCTTATTGATCCAGGTTGCTTCTAGTTTTGTAGCCAAGGCGTCAATCGTAATAAAACCAACATTATGTCGCGTGCCAGCATATTCGAGACCTGGATTGCCTTGAGCAAATATTAGTTTCATGGTTATTCCTCTGAACTACGAGCTAGTTTTTCTTTTCCAAGCTGTTCTTTTTCACGGTTGGCTTTGATTTGTTTTTCGTCACGGAAACTGAATTTTATTGAAGTTCCAGTGTAATTGTATGTTTCGCGTAATTGACGTTCCAAATATCGTTTATAACTCCAGTGAAGGAATTTTAAATTTGAACCATAAATAACAAACCATGGTGGTGTGGTATCGGTTTGAACCATGTAACGAAGTTTTGGATGAGTGTTTTTAAGACCTGCAGGTGGATGACGTTTAATGCTTTCTTGCAATAAATCGTTAAGAACGCGAGTTTTAGTTTGTTGACGTCGTCGGTCGTCGATGTCGATTGCCAGGTCGAATAATTTGGTGACGTTTTGACCAGTTACGGCGCTTGTAAAGATTAACGGTGCCCATGGAATAAATTTGAAAGCCAGAGTGATTTTTGGTGCGATTTCGTCGCGAGTATAGGCGTCTTTGCCTTCGACACTATCCCATTTGCTGACAACGATAGCTAGGCCTTTGCCGGCTTCGTCGATTATACCGGCGATACGTTGATCAAGTTGGGTGTTTAGTTCGTTAGCGTCCATCAAAAGGAAACAAACATCAGATTCTTCGATTGCTTGCAAAGTACGCAAAACGCTGAATTTTTCTATACCGACCTCTTGTTTGCCGGGTTTACGCATACCAGCGGTGTCAATAATTTCGATGTCGCGGTCGCCGTATCGGGTAGCAATACGGTTAATGTCCCGAGTTGTACCGGCAACGTTAGCAACTATCGCCTGTTGTTTGCCAGCAAGTGTGTTAAATAAATAACTTTTACCGACATTTGGGCGGCCAATTAAAGCAACACGCAAAACGTCATCAGGGATGTATTCGCTTTTAGCTGGTATTTGTTCGATGATGCTTTCAAGAGTTTCGATGATACCAACGTTATGTTCGGCGCTAGTACGGACAATTTCTTTGATTCCTAGGCGACGGAATTCTTCAATTGGTAAGCTATTTTTGAGGTCAGATTTGTTAGTCAATAGAATAACTGGTTTTTTGCTGCGAAGGGCTTTTTTTGCAACAAAACGGTCTGAATCGCTGGGATATTGGCTACTGTCAACAACGACCAAAATAACGTCAGCTGCAGCGGCAGCTTCTTCGATTTGATCTTGGATTAATGCTTCAAAATCATCTTCTGGGTCTTTTAGTCCAGCAGTATCAACTAGCCAGAAACTATGTTTTTGGTATTCGACGCGGCCGACGACGTTATCGCGAGTAGTACCGGCTTCACGAGCTACGATTGCTTGCTGGGTTCGAACGAGTCGGTTAAAAAGCGAACTTTTGCCGACGTTCGCTTGGCCAATAATCGCAACTGTAGGTAGTTTTGAAGCCATAATATTGGACTATTATAACAGAGATGACGCTTAGTTGCGAACATAAGCGTGATTAGTAGGTAGTAAATAGTAGATTGTAGATAGTAAAATCGCAATACTACCTACTACCTACAACTTTTCGACGGTTTCAAATTTGCCTGATTCCAGGTCGCCTATGGCACAATTGCCGAAGTTGGTTCGGTGTAATTCCAAAACGGTGTAACCAAGGGATCCAAAGGTACGACGGATTTGGCGATTGCGGCCTTCGCGCATAGTGACAATCCAGTTTTTACGATCAGTTTCATTTAATCGTTCCAGCTGCATTTTGCTTGGTCCGTCCTCTAGTGTGACGCCGTAATCATTAATCATTTGTTGATGAAGTGGCGCAAGCGCACTTTCTAGGCGAACGTTATATATTTTGACCTTTGAAAAACGAGGGTGTGTCATTTCGTATGTGAAATCACCATCATTTGATAACAGAATCAGACCACTACTATCGAGGTCTAGTCGACCAACGGTTTTCAAGTGGTGCAAGTTGGGTGGTAATAATTCGTAGATAGTTGGGTTTGCGTCTTGTTGAGCGCGTGAACAGACATAACCAGATGGTTTATTGAGCGCAATATATTGGTATGCAACTTTTCCACCTAATTCTTTACTATCGACAACAATTTTGTCGCCTTCTGTGAAGCGAGCGCCTAAAGTAGACACTTGTCCGTTAATTGTTACGCGTTTAGCATCGATAATATTATCGGCTTCACGACGAGAAACACCCAATTGAAGGGCTAGATATTTATTTAGACGCAGAGTTTTAGAAGGTTGTTCAATCATTACGCCATTATAACAGATTAGATGCAACTACTGAACTGGGTTTTGAGGCGCTTGGTTGTCACCGCCTAGTTCTTGTGCAATAAGCGAAGACATGTCTGGTAGTGGATTAACTGTTGGTTGTGGTGCAATAACGTCCTGGAATGGTGTTGGTGTAACAGCTGGTGTTGGATCAAATAATGGTGCTGGCATAGGAGCCATATTAATCGTAGGCGCAGTTATTACGGGCGCTGGCGCAGGCATTGCAACTGGTGCAGGAGCCGCTACTGGCGGTGGTGTGAACGGTGTTGAAAGATTAACGACTGGTGCAGGGGCTGGAACGGTTGGTTGGACTGGATTATTCATGCGATCAGCCAGGGATGCTGGTGCAGAAGTTGAGAATGGCGCAATTGGACGAGGCATCATTGATGGTTGTTGAATTGGAGCTGGAGTTGGAGCTGGAGCTACCGTTGGGGCAACTGCAGCTATAGTTGGTTCTGAGGCAGGAATTGGCATTGGTCCTGTCATTGGTCGTGGTGGAAGGCTGAAAGTCTGAGGGTTTGCGACAGTAACAGATGGTGCAGGTGCGCCAAATAATTGTGATGCACTTGGGGCTGCAGCCGCCGGAGTGTCGGCTAGAACATCATGAACGGTTCGGACTACGTCTTCGATACCAACTTGAGATTTGACTAAATAGCGATTAGCGCCTAACGATTCACCACGTGCGCGTTGGTCTTCGCTGCTAAGAGCGGTCATCATGATTATCTTGAGGTCTTTGGTCTCTGGGGTGGCTCGTAGAATGTCCAGCATATCAAAGCCACTAATTTTAGGCATCATGACGTCGCTGATAATCAAATCAGGTTTTTCTTTGATAGCCATAGCCAAGGCTTCTTCGCCGTCGCCGGCAGATTTAATTTCATAACCTTCGGCCATTAACCGAATTCCGTATATTTCACGGAGACTTTTGTCATCTTCAACTAACATAATTTTGGTCATATTTGCCTCCATTGTACTATAGATATGATTGAAAATACCATAGTTTTTATGTTTATCGTTGTCATTGCTGTGGTCCCCTGATTGGAACAGTGACCGTTTGTGGGCGCATATTTGGCTGAGTGGCAGCTTGTTGCATCGCAAGTGCCCGCTGTTTTGCAACATAGGTAGCAATTTGTTCAGGTGTTAATGCTTGGCCACGTGGGACAGAGTGTACTGGTTGGGCAACTGGCTGTGGTATTGGTTGTGGT
>JBBQTT010000015.1:0-13685 GCA_038213035.1 Saccharimonadales bacterium (SeqCode)
CTTGACTACAACTGACGGTTTGCGCCGTGGAGATGAAGTGATTGCAACCGGTGCGCCAATTAGCGTACCTGTCGGCGATGAAACTCAGGGCCGTATGTTTAACGTGGTTGGTGACCCAATCGATGGTAAACCTGCGCTAACCGGCCAACGTGCCCCAATTCACCGTGATCCACCTAGTTTGTCAGAACAATCTAATAAATCTGAAATCCTAGAAACTGGTATCAAAGTAATCGATTTAATTGCGCCAGTCGTCAAAGGCGGCAAGGTTGGACTTTTCGCTGGTGCTGGTGTTGGTAAGACAGTTCTTATTACCGAACTTATCAATAATATTGCTAAATTCCACAGTGGCAACTCGGTTTTTGCCGGTGTTGGTGAACGTACTCGTGAAGGAAATGACCTTTATTACGAAATGGAAGAAGCCGGTGTTTTAGGTAAAACCAGCCTAGTTTTCGGCCAAATGAATGAACCACCAGGAGCTCGTTTGCGAGTTGCTTTGTCGGGTCTAGCTATGGCTGAAACTTTCCGTGACCAAGGTAAAGACGTCCTGCTTTTCATTGATAATATTTATCGTTACACCCAAGCCGGTGCCGAAGTGTCTGCCCTTTTGGGTCGCTTGCCATCAGCTGTTGGTTATCAGCCAAACCTACAACAAGAAATGGGTGCATTACAAGAACGAATTACCAGTACTAAAAAGGGTTCAATTACATCAGTCCAGGCCGTTTACGTGCCAGCTGACGACTTAACTGACCCAGCACCAGCTGCAACTTTCGCTCACCTTGATGCTACCGTAGTTATGAACCGCGCTTTGACTGAAATTGGTATTTATCCTGCTGTTGACGTGCTGGATAGTAACTCGACCAGCCTTGACCCAGAAATTGTCGGTGTCGAGCATTACCGAGTGGCTCGTGAGGTCCAGCGTGTGTTGCAACAATACAAAGAGTTGCAGGACATTATCGCAATTTTGGGTATGGAAGAACTTTCTGATGATCAAAAACAAACTGTGGCCAGGGCTCGACGTATCCAACGATATTTGTCACAGCCATTCCACGTTGCCGAAAAGTTTACTGGTAACCCAGGCGTTTACGTTAAATTAGAAGACACAATCAAAGATTTCGGTGATATTTTGGCTGGTAAATACGACCACAAACCAGAAGATTGGTTCTATATGGTTAATGGCACATTGTCAGGCCGAAAGGACTAACGATGAATTTTAAACTCGTTACACTACTTGGTGTCAAAATTAATCAAGAAGTTTATGAGGTTATTGTTCCGACTCCGGACGGTGAAATTGCTGTTTATCCAAGCCATGAACACTTGGTAACATTGGCGGCACCTGGTGTTATTACTGTTCGTCATGGCAAAGAAGACGCCGATGATAAATTAGACCACTTTGCTATTTCGGGTGGTGTTATCGAAATTCTACATAAATCCATTAAAGTTTTAGTTGATGAAGCAATTCACGCTGACGATATAGTCGAAGCCGAATCACAAGCTGCACTGCAACGTGCGATTGAAATGCGCAATAATGCGTCAGACCAAATCGAACTTGATAAAGCCCACCAATTAGTCGATCGCCATTCGGTCCAACTTAAAGTTGCGGAACTTCGACGTCGACGCCGCGGCTAAGAATTTCGCGGGCCTCATTAGTACTGGTTGAATGCATCAATTTGTCACGCAGTTCAGAGGCACCTGGAAAATTACGAATATAAATCTTGAAATATCGTTTTAACGGGTCGTATTTACGTGGTTCTAATTCGGCGGCGTATTTGTCGTGCAAATCTAAATGTAAATTCATTAATGCAAATAATTCATCTATAGAATGTTCGCGTTTTTCTTTTTCAAAACAAAATGGATTTTGGAAGACACCACGGCCAATCATAATACCATCGACGCCATATAGTTTAGCGATTTCTTCGCCATGTTGTCGGTCGTTAATATCACCATTAATTGTAATTAAAGTATTAGGCGCAATTTCGTCACGAAGTTTCATAATTTCAGGAATTAATTCAAAATGAGCCGGCACTTTGGTCATTTCTTTGCGTGTGCGTAAATGGACGGTCAAATTAACAATATCTTGTTGCAGTAAATATGTCAGCCAATCGCGCCATTCTTCAACTTTTCGATCACCAATTCGGGTTTTAACGCTGACCGGCAAACCACCAGTTTTAGTAGCTGCAATTAATTGACCCACCAGTTCTGGAGTACGAATTAATCCACTGCCCGATCCACCGTGAACAACTGATTTATCTGGACAACCCATATTTATATCAATCCCCTTGTATCCCAACGCGGCGATACCGATACTCATTTGCGCGAATTGATCGGGTTTGTTGCTCCAAATTTGCGCTACCATTGGTTGTTCGTCGTCGGTAAAAGTTAAACGCCCTTTAGTACTTTTGGTACCTTTGGGGCTACAATAACTGGACGCATTTACAAATTCAGTAAAGAAAACATCCGGTCGTGCTGCACCAGCCACGACGTGACGAAAAACAACGTCAGTCACCGCCTCCATAGGGGCCAGAATAAAAAAAGGCTTCGGCAACTCTTTCCAAAAATTTGTCATTGTTACCTATTATCTCATATTTTCCTTAATCCTGTTCACACTCTACTTTCACTCCATTCGCTGGACATTCGCTGGACAGCGAAAACAACAGTCTACCTAATTACGAGGGTCGGACCCTCGTTAAGCTTATTCTAAGCATAATTAATTTTCCAAGGTCCGACTTGGAAATAAATTTGCAGTACTACCACTTTGATAATTAGCTCTAATATGCTTCCAAGGTCGGACCTTGGTTAACTAAAGGTCGGACCTTGGCTAACTAACAGGCGGCAGAAATGTGGATGATTCAAATAACGCCGTCAATTAAATCTTGCTCGAATGCCAAAATACCTTTGTAGGTTTGTTCGTACTTTGATATATCTGGCAGGTCTAGTTTGATGATACGTGACCAAACGGCATTAATTAATTTAGCAAATCGGTCTATTTCTTCGTGATTAAAATCAGTCTCAAGTGACAAAATATCGCCATGCACTGTTGGTTCGACGAACTGGATTATACCACCGTTAACCTTGAAATCACGATAGTCACGAGCATTCTCGACTAACAGTTTGTAAAACAATAATTGTTGTTTGAATTTATGAAGTTTAATCTTTTCATAGTCAGTTTTGCCATTCCAGTTCGGCAAGGCTTTACCGGTTTTGTAATCGGTCACTGTGATACTTTTATTTTGTTTATCAATATCAACTAAGTCTAGCGAACCAGTAATATGAGCGGTTCCCAGGATAGAATGTTGTCTAGAAAAATTCAATTCAGTTTGTTCGCTGGCGATGAAACTTTCATATTTTTGGTTTAAAAATACACTTAATGCGTCACTACCTTTTTGTAAGAATGTTTCATAATCACGCTTATTTAAATGCTGGTCTTTGAGGTTAGATTCAAAATTAGACACGATATCTTCGATAGCTTGTCGCTTGCCGGTAGATGTCAGGTGGGCGTGTGCATGTTGCAGAGTATTATGAATTGCCGTTCCAAACGCGGCATGTGGGCTTTTGGCGCTTGGGAAACGTAATAAATTATTTAACAAGAATGTTGCCGGACCACCACGTGTGACATCCAGAAAATTGTGTAGATGAGTTACGCTTAATTTGTAATTTTCTAACGTTGGTAGTAACAAATCCATCATAGTCGCTGTTGATAAATTAGTTAGCGGTTGATACCATGCCAATTCGGCAGCTTTAATTATTTGCTCTGATGAATTAGGCTGTATTATTGGTTGCTGTCCCCATTTGCTGTCAATCAAAAATGCGGCGCGTAATGTATTTTTTCCGTTGTCATCGCTAAGGCTATAACTAATATGTAGGCTGGTTTTTGCCCTGGTAATTGCCACGAAAAACAATCTTAATCTTTCGTCGTCTGTTTCACCGGCTGGTTGAAGCGGCAAGTTTTCAGGGTAGCTGATTAGTCGGTTTCGGCTACGGGCTCTTTCTCCCCAGACTGTATCGACAGCATTCATGACATAGACAGTGTCAAATTCAAGTCCTTTTGATTTGTGTGCGGTCATGATATTAACTGCATCGTCCGCTTCAACGGATTGTCGCATAACGCTAATAGTGCTGCCTATTTTTCGGTTTAAGGTAATGAATTCAATAAATGTTGATAATGTCGGAATATCATTAGGTCGATATTCGCGTAGTTTTGATCGGATAGCTCGTAGTGCTTCCAGATACATCAAATAATCGTTTGGTTTATTATTTAGGTTGTCTGCAGAAAAGAAGTAATTATAAAGGGGGCTAATAAAGGTTGGAATATCAGTTTCAAAAACCGAATTTGGATTGCCGATAATAATGTCTAATATTTCTTCTAGTGGCATATCAACAGATAGTGTTGCTGTCGTAACTAACCAGTCATGTAGTGGTACAAATTCTGGTATGTTGGCCATAGTGTCTAGCCACCTAGAATGATTTTCATAGGCTTTGATACTTAATTCCCAAAGTTGTTTTGGTGATATCCCCCATGCTTTGTGAGCCAGTATTTCTGGTAGCAAAGCATTGGCGTTATCATGATTACCTCTAGATAATTCGATTAATAAATGCGCTAGTTGCTCAATTATTTTAACGGGTGCTTGTTCTAAAACGTTGTCGCGCCGTTCGTAATTTACAGCAACTCCCGCACTAGCAAAATATGGCAGTAAAGCATTAATTTCATAGTGTCGACGAGTCAAGACTGCAATACTGCTGGGCTTTTGTCCGGATTCGATTCGTGATTTTATATCATTAACTATAAAGTGACGTTCACTTGAAATAGTTTCAGCTTCATGTAAATAGACACTTTCACCGGTACTTTTTATATGCGCCGTCAGTTGTTTATTAAGGTTTGCAATTCGATTTTCAAGACGCTCATGACCTTGCAAAATAATATCTCGTGACCCGCTTAGAATGTCATCGGTTGATCGGTAATTATCGGTTAAAGTGATGATTTTTGATTTTGGGTAGTTAGTTTGAAAATCAATGATATTGCTAATATCAGCACCTTGGAAGCTATAAATAGCCTGGTCATCATCGCCAACAACCATAATGTTTGGCGTATCGCCTTGTGCGATATTATTAGTTAGATTATGCAATATGCGCATCTGCGCCATGTTGGTATCTTGGAATTCGTCAACCATAATATATTGGTATTTTTCTTGCAGATTAAAACGCAAGTCATGGAAAACTTCCATAGCGTGAACAACACGCAAAATCATATCGTCAAAGTCGTAAAGGGCCGCTTCTTGCATGTGCGCCAAGTATCGTTCATACACAAAACTAAGCGCACGCAATTTAGTTTGGCGTTCGCGCGATTTTAAAATAAAGTTGCCCTTGGTGTCTTTTTTAAACCAGGCGTTTCGCCAAGCTGTTATCGGTTTTGTCGAATTTAACTCAATTGCTTCACTAGCTGCGGTTTCTAGTGAATCGGCCAAAATTCGCGATAACGGTACTATCGTCGGTAGTAATATTACGCCGTTACTATTTCGGATAGCTTCGATATGTTTTTGGGCATTAATTGGGGTATTTTTAGTTATTCGCTCGGCAAAAATCGGTGACAATAATTGTTCGGTTTTTTCGATGACTGCGTTATTTTCATCTAAAATATTTAATAACTCATCACTAGTTAGGCCGCTTTTTTTAAGTTCCGAAATCGCGGTTAAACTGTCTGGTAGATACGTGTATTCATCATTCATTTTGCCTGCGATTGGGTTATTGTAGTCAAGTGTTTCAAAGATACTACGGATAATTTCGTAGCTACTTAAATTATCGGCTGCGTGAAATTGAGCTCCTTGATAAAAATATTGGCCGTTTTGATTAATCACTTCACTACCAAAGCTGTGAAATGTGTGAACGGCGACTTTATAAGCATCTTTACCTATAATTTCAGTTAAACGCTGACGCATAGCATTGGCGCCACTATCGGTAAATGTTAGGCATAATATATTTTCAGGTAAAGTATCGGTTTTTTTTAAAATATTAGCTGTTCTGACGCTTAAAAGTTCAGTTTTGCCCGTTCCAGGCCCGGCGATAACCATAACCGGTCCATCAATCATATCAACTGCCTGTTTTTGGGCAGAGTTTAGATTTGAATAGCGTTTTTCGTAGTCCATTTGTTATCTATTGTAGTCGATTAGATAACCTCCGTCGAGGCGTACGGGGTTAAAGGTGTTACAATAGAAATATATGAGCAATAAAATGTATGACGAATTAGCGCTGGAACGCGCAATCCTAGATAATTTTGGGCTTGATATTGATATTAGCCAACCAATAGTCTTTCGTGTACCAGTCAGTCGTAGTGCTGAAGCGACACTTTTTTTGACATCTAAAAAACAACTATATTTATATATAACCGGTCAATCTAAATTACTATTAAGTGACATCAAAACACTTGTTGCACGTATGGGTTTAAAATCAGAACTTTTCATCCCACCCAAAGGTCGTCCGACATACTTCGAAGAAGCTGCACTTGGAAAATTTAAAGAAGTTTTTCCAGGTCGCAAACATGTAAGCGACGAAGATTTGATGTTTTATCGTACTTTGGTGACATACAATCCAGCCCTGATTTTAATCAGCGAAGTTAAAAACGGCGAAGTTTATCGATTTGATAGTGACAGTACGACAAATTGGCGCGTTGCCGCCAAATTTGCCTACAGACGCATTCGAACCAGCTAGATTATTTAGTTGTTTTTACGTGGTCTATCAGGTATAGCTGAGATTCAACATCGACGACATTGTTCTTGTCATTAATAGCAACGTACTTTTCGCGAGCTTGCTGTAATAGTGTTTTAGCTTTGACAGGATCACTATGGATTAACTGAATAGCTTTATTTTTTAGTAAATTAGCATTAGTTTGAGTTTTATTTTGTTCTGATATTGTTGTTGGGTTGGATGTTTTTTCGAAAACAATAGCAACTATTACTATAACGGCAATTAGGGCTACTAAAAACATAGCATAATTAGTAACTTTTCTATTGAACACTATAAAACCCTTGCTCTTTTTGCGGGATGTTATTTTTGACACAATCTTTCTTTTCTTTGCAGTCATTGCCTTTTTTCCTATGGATTTAGTTTTTAATGATTTTTTCATATACCTCCTAATATACTTGGAAAGTTCCACTACTATAAAACAACATTACTGTATCTGAACCAGTGATTATAGTAGGACCGCCTGCGGCTCCAAGTGAATTGGATGCGTATCGAACTAATACTATACCAGAACCACCATTTCCACCGCCTGCAGAGCTACCACCACCACCACCACTACCGGTATTGGCGGTTGCATTATTGCCGCGTCCGTCTTGGGCGCCGTTTCCACCACCACCTGCACCACCTGCACCCCAATAACAACATGATCCACCACCACCACCGGCGGCGTAATAAGTATTAGTGCCTGTTATAGAACTTTGCATACCGTTTCCACCGGTCATTTTGCCGTTTCCGCCACCATCATGACCACTACCGCCAATCATACCGGCGCCACCACCACCACCACCAGCTTTGCCATCATTGCGCCATTGTCCAAGTCCACCACCGAATCCATAGTAGCTTTCGCCACCAGATACAGATTGAATACTATTACCGCGTGAGTTTGTACTGCCGTCCATAGCGCCTGCGCCGCCACCACCAGACCCGCCGTCATTACCGCCTTCGTTTGTCATACCGCCACCGCCACCTCCCTTGGCTAACATACTCATAGCCGAAGAATCTTGCCCATTTGCACCAGAGCTTGTGCCACCATTACCAACAATAATTGAATAGTTTTGATTTCCAACAGATTTGCTTGAGTGATAGACGACACCGCCACCGCCACCACCACCGCCAGAATCATCGCTACTGCTTGATCCACCTGCGCCACCGCCAGCAACAACCAACACTTTAACTGTAGGGATTGGTCGATAATAGTTGACAAATCCTACTCCACTCCAGTCTGCTGAAGAATAATAGCTATTGTAACATTGGGCTTTTGCTTGAACGCTATAGGTGTAGCCAAAGGTTGATGTCGTAAAGCTGGCGGAAGTGGCAGGTGTTGCCACCCAGCCGAAATCAAAACCGTAGCTTGTATAAAAATCATACTGATATCTGGCAGATGTTCCAGTTGGGCAAGCTGATGTTGACCAAGAATAACTTGTAGTGGAGTAATTTGGTGTCGATGCCACGACAGTTGGGGTTGCAGGTATGGTGATGATGGGTTTTATATAAGTTCCTTCTAAACCGGCGATATTTGTACTGTATGAAAAGTTAGTTACAAAACATCTAGCCTGTACCATATAACCGTATTTAACGCCTTCGGCGGAAGTTCTGGTTGCAACTGATTCTGTAGCGGCTTCGGTCCCCCATGTTGTGTAGCCTTCCCAGGTACCATCATTGATTCGTTTGTTAATCTCATATTGGGCTGATCCATCTGTACATGTAACTGGGCTTATATCTGGTACTATATTGCCACCACTTGGGTTGACTGTCACGGTTGGGGCCTCAGGCGCAACAGCTATTGCGGTATTAGTTACAGTACGTCTACCGGCAAGCGAAATAACATTGCCCGTCGCCTCTTCTTTGTATTTTAAAACATATTGCAAACAAGCACTGCCAGATAAACAAGAGTTGCTGCCGTCGCCTACATAAGCAAAGTTATCGCTTGTAGTTAAATCGGCACATGAAGGC
The DNA here is from genome assembly GCA_038213035.1 of Saccharimonadales bacterium (SeqCode). GTDB lineage: Bacteria > Patescibacteriota > Saccharimonadia > Saccharimonadales > Saccharimonadaceae > UBA1547. The sequence goes on from JBBQTT010000015.1 coordinate 8,686, forward strand.
AAAATAGAATTAGTTCCGTCTGCAGAACCTGGAACGGATAAAACTTCAGTATCGATACCAACTAAAGTATTGGCAGAAATATTTGTTGTTGTGTCAGCCATAGCATTACAGCTGGGGTATTCGCCGTTTTGGTCGTAATATTTTTCCAAAGCTTCGGCTAAAATTGTGACCCTAGAAGACCGTTGCGAATCACGTGCACCAGACTGGATTGAATCATAAGACACAAAACCAACAGCCGTCAAAATACCAATGATTGCGACAACAATTAATACTTCAACAAGAGTAAATCCGCTTGTGGTTTTTCTCATGGGTTAATTGTAACAAAAATAGCTACAATAATATATACTGAATTATTTCAAAGACTATTTCTTTAAATCAAGGACGACCAAATTTTCAATATGTGGAGTTCGTGGAAAGAAATTATATCCGCGGTGATATTTAACGCCGTATTTTTCAGCCAGACGCGCAACATCCCTAGCTTGAGTTACTGGGTTGCACGATAAATAGATTATACGTGCTGGAGTAGTTTCTAATAATTTAGCGATGACATCCTCGTGTAGTCCAGCCCTGGGAGGATCGACGATAATCGTACTGTTACCTTTTATGTGTTCCAGCGCGGTTTCACTTGGGGCTAGAACTGCTTTGACGGCTTTTTCACGGTCAAGGGCTTTGATGTTGCGTTTCATTTCAATCATTGCGTGTTCGTTAATTTCAACCATCGTGACGTTTTCGCCACCGATAGTCAACCCGATTGATCCAACACCGCTATATAGGTCAACTGTTGGTTTTTTAACATCTACCCACTTTTGCATATCCAATAACGCCTGCTGATAGACAGGAACATTAATTTGGAAAAATCCTTCAACCGCATAAGTAAAAGGAATTTTTAAAATCGTATCAGTCAGATTTGTAACGCCCCATGATTGCAAACGTTCAGTAATCACGCTAGCTGGGCTTTTTGGATTCGAGAAAATTAATTCAAAACCAGTGACGCCTAATTTTACGATGTCAGATTCGGTTAACAATTCAAAAGTTGCGTCTTTGACGTATAGTTGCAGCGCAACATTACCACTTTGGTCACATCGGACCAACAAAGTTTTCAACATAAACGCGCGTAAATCTGGTTTTTTGCGCAATAAATCACGCATAGCAGTCGCTGCAGTATTAATTGCAGGGTGCGCCAAACTAGTACCATTTACAGGGATTTTGCCATGTGTGCCACGACGGAAAAATGACAAGTCTAGTTGTTCTGATTCTTTGTTCCAATACCAGCTGAATTCGATTTTATTGCGGTATTCATATTGTTTGCCGTCGCTATATATTTCAATTACTTCTGGCAAAACAATATCATGTAATTCAAAAGCCTCTTCAATCAAGGCAGCTTTATAATGTTGTTCACTTTCAAACGTCATAATTTGCCAAGGACTGGTCGACAAATAACTATCTTCATCGCGTGGCGAAATACGGTTTGGACTAGGTTGTAAGACTTCGGTAACTATACCTTCAGCCAAATTTGATTTCTTTTTAGTCATCTGGACATTGACTGTTTCGTCGGGCAAACCACCCCAAACAAACATCTTTCGTCCGCTGTCTAATGTGCCGAGGGCTTGTCCACCGCCGACGATTTTGTCTAATTTAACACTAACAATAGGCAAGATTTTTTTCTTCATCTGTACATTATAGCTTATTTTACCTATTTAAGGCGACAATATTTGCAAAAACATGTAAAATATTATGAAATTATAGTTATTTGTGATATAATGGAATAAACAAGTGGGCACATATTCTCCGTATTAAGTTTTTTGTTTACAAAATCTAATATCCAAGCGGTTTTTTGATTGGTCGCGGGTTCAATAAGATTAAACAAGGAATAATAAACATGTCAAAAATAGATATGAACGTTCAAATCGTCCGATCAAGCCTTGTCAGCCTTAGCTCGATGAGCCACGTCTCGGCCGCTGCAATCCTAGACGTATTGCAGGCAAATTACACAAATGCTGAAATCACAATTGTTAATAACTTTGCTGATTTATGCGCCTTGATTGCCAAAAAACCAGATGTCGTTTTTTTGGGTATGCAATACATCTTTAGTGATGATGGCGGCACAAAAATATGGTTGTCAGATTATTTGGACAAGCTTGATATGGCCTACACTGGCTCACGTCAAAGCGCGCATTTATTGGAATTGAATAAAAATAAAGCCAAACAAGCCGTCCTTGATGCTGGTCTTAACACTTCACCATTTATGGTCGTCAGACGTGATGATTATCAAGATTTTGTTGTCGGTGATTTGACTTTCCCAGCGTTTGTTAAACCGACTTCACAGGGCGGTGGTGCTGGTATTGACGGCCAGTCAGTCGTTCGTAATATTGAAGAGTTGCGCGTCAAAGTCAGATTATTGGCTAAAAAAAATCGAGCTGATTCTTTGATTGAGCAATATCTAACCGGACGTGAATTTAGTGTCGCTATCATTCGTGACGAAAAAACAAATGAACTTACTGCAATGCCAATCGAACTAGTTACTCAACCTGACGTTAATGGTATCAGCATTCTAAGTCGTAACGTCAAAGCTTCAAACGAAGAAAGTGTCCTAAAGGTCATAGACGCCGATGTTTATTCCAAAGTGTCAGCTTTAGCTATTGGCGCCTTTCGGGCCCTAGGCGCGCGCGACTACGGCCGTATAGATATTCGTATGGATGATATGGGTGTTCCCCACTTTCTAGAAGCCAATCTGATCCCAAGTTTAATCGAAAACTACGGATCTTTTCCGAAAGCTTGTATGCTAAATCAAAGTCTTGATTACCAGCCAATGATTCTTCAAATTGTTAATTTAGCCGCTTCTCGAATCTAAATATTATAATTATATTTTAAAAAGCCCCTTTCGGGGCTTTTTACTATTTTCGAGCTAACAATTTTTTGCTTTGCATCAAAATCATTCCAGTACCGAACCAGTATGCAGCCAGTAGAGTCAAGAATCCGATGAATGGAAGTTGGATATTGTTGACACTGACAAGATTGACACCTTAATTACAAAATGATATAATATAAAGATAGTTAAGGTGATGGTTGACGGCTCTTTTAAAAATCAGATTATTACAGCGCGCTTTTTTAGTGCGCTGATAACTATTAAATAAAACTAATATGAAAATAAGAATTATTTTGTGGTGTTTAATGCTGGTTTTTTTTGCTGGCTCAGTCGCATCTCTTTTCGCAAAAGAATATTTGGACAAGACAATGTCTCATGAATACAAAGCGTCAATTGATAAAAAAATTGTGTCAATGGATTCGAACTCTGGCGATAAGTTTGTGTTGGGTTATGTTGTTTTGGGCAATAATACCTATTATGTCTTTAGAGATGCTCAGCACGGCAACCTTGAGTATATAGATAAGGCAACAGTGTTATTAATTGAAGATAACGAAACTTTGCCAAGCTATATGGATTGCTCTCAAATTACCGTATGTGAATATGGTGAAGGAAAAAGTCGTAAGTTAGTTGTACCAGTTGGCTACGAGTTAAAATATTTTAAGGCGGATATTAATCTTGTCTAGACAAATATGTGACTTAATGGGGCGGCACTTCAGTCGCCCCCACTATTGATAAAAGCGCGCTATTGTAATAATTTGATTTTTTGTAAATGAATAGAGCCCGATTGAGTTCTATTTATTTAGTTTTGTTTTTGTGATTCGCTTGCGCGCATCGTTATGCATATTGCGGCGTTTTGACATGTCTTTGGTCTTATTTTTTAACAATCATATAATTGTACTATGCCAAGCTATAAATCAAATTATTTGTCACACATATTGAATTGTATCGACAATTCACAGAACCTAGTGAGGGGCATTTGCCCCTCACTGCTGGTTTTGGAGATTATTATGGTTTTTTGAACCTAAGGCCATGTGTCTTAACTGATTCTGGCGGGTTGTTTTTTAGAAAATTATTTAATAATTTTCCGTAAAATTTCGTCGGATAGCACGCGTTGATATTAGGAGTTTCATCCCAGTCATAACATGCACCGCCGGGATGACCCTTTTTATTCACTTCGCTTGCTCCCTTGCTGGGTTTGTCTTTGCCGCCTTCTTCGAATTTGTTACATATGTTTTTATGGCCATCAACCGTCGTATTATCTGGCAATGGTCCGTTAGTCAAGTAAGGCCTGATATATGCTGGAAAGGCAAAACAATAACCACTTTGCGTAATTGTCGCCGTCCTAGCTTTAGCTTTGGCTGCATCGGTCACAATTTTTACATTGGCGATACGCTTTGCTTCGGTTGCTGCGTTCTCGGCTTCAAGAGCAGCTTTTTCGGCTTCAGCGACCAATCTGGCCTTCTCTTCCTCTTGGGCTTTAATTGTTGCGGCTTTTTCGGCCTCAATCGCCGCTTTCTCGACCTCAATTGCTACTAACCTGGCTTTCTCTTCTTGCTGAGCCTGGATTGCGACTCTTTCAGCCTCAATTCTCGTCTTTTTATCACTTTGATAAGCGAATACAATTCCGCTAATTAAAAGTGATAAAAGTACTATTAACCCGACTGCATGTAAAACTGCTTTTTTTGGGTTAGCCTTATAAAAGGCTAACAATTTTTCTTTATACATTTGTTTTTGGGCTTTGATTATGCCTAGATAGTCATAATCAGTAACCTTGTTATATAATTATATATTTAAAATAAGCTTGGCAGATTTGGGCAAAATGCAATTTAAAAACATTAATAATAAAAAATCTCAAATATGTGTACGAATAATCTGATTTATGTAAATGAGCCTCTGTGCTGTGTTCCATAACCAACATTAACGGATTTAATTATTGTGACACAAAAAATTTTTTATGTCAATGTTATTATAAAATAAATAAAATAGAGCCTTAGGCTCTAATCTATTAATCTGAAAACTATCGTCGTAGCTTGGCTTTTGCTTTTTTCTTTTCAATTCGCTTGCGTGACGCGCTGTGCATATTCTTGTGTTTCGCCATTATTATTATCCAATCATTTTATTATTTATGTAATCA
>JBBQTT010000016.1:0-13344 GCA_038213035.1 Saccharimonadales bacterium (SeqCode)
CATTTACGATGGTTGTTGGCGAAGAACCCAAGGGCGTTAAAAAACATTTGTTAAATTACACTGAACGTAGTTTATATGCCGGAATTGACGCCATCAAAGGCCCGGTTAGGACTGGTGATATAGGGGCCGCTGTCGAAAAAGTATTAAATGATGGCAAATTAGGAATTATTCGTGATTTAGTAGGTCATGGTATTGGTCAAAAAATGCAGCAACCACCAGAAGTGCCGAATTATGGTTCAAAAGGGACTGGTGATTTATTGAATGTTGGCGACACAATTGCGATTGAACCAATGGCGACGTTGGGCGGAGAAGCTATTAAAACCGAAGATGATAATTGGACAATTAGCACCCGCGACGGCAGTTTAGCGGCTCATTTTGAACACACAATATTGATTACAAGCGATGGTGCCGAGATACTGACGAAACTATAGTAGAATCTGTGTCCTTCTAGCCCTTATGTTATAATCATGAACAATATGAACCCAGAAATTGTCATTGAACAGATTCCTGAGATAACTAAAAAAAGGAAAGTGTTGTTGATAATCAAAACATTCTTTTCGATTGTTTTTTGGTTGTTGATATGGTTAATCGCCGTCATTGCCCTTTGGGGTTTGATGGTTTTTTGGGGGCAATCTATTTTTCCAAATGTTAAGACAAACGATGGTAACGCGGTTATATTATTACTGGTATCAACCATCTGGGTCTATTTGTTTTATCTTGCAGTACATTCATTTTTTGGACGAAAAACTCAAAAGTCTTTTATTAAAATCGGACGTAAGGTTTTATTTGTGGTTATACTATTTGCGTTAGTTGGAGTGAGTGCGTTTGGTGTAGTCCGCATATATATGATTTATATGGGGACACATAATCCATACCAGGACCAACAACTACTAAGCTATGCACATGAGGTTGGCGCGAAGTATATAAATGACTTGGGTATGGAATATGCCGATCACTTTGAAAACAACCAAGTGGGGCAATACGATTCATCTTATATGGGTGACACATTTTTATATGGCGAAATGAAAATTTTAACTAGGCAAAACGACGCGGCCCAGGTGCGTGCATATGTGGCACACGAATATCTTCATCATATTTGGGATTCTAAACTAGATGACTCAACTAAGGACAAACTTACAAGCCAGCTTATTAATTCATATTCTAACGACCGCTATATGCAAGACAGGTTGACGACGGCCGGATATGTGGATGAAGATATTCTAATCCCATCGGAATTATTTTCTTTTTACTGTACAGAAGCGCCAGATGATTATATGACACAATATGAATTGGATATTTGTAACAAATATATTGATAGAAGAGTACTTGTCATTGAACGTTAACTTGTGAGTGTCTGTTGAAATTTTAACTCGTTTTTGATTATAAGCCCAAAAGGTATTTAACTCGATTACCAATAGCTTCTGAGGGTTCAATAACTTGAGCTCGGCCAGATGACATTCCGACGATTGAATCTTTTATCCAGTGATAGTGTGTACACCCTAAAACAATAACATCGGCGCCTTTGGTACATACATTATCAACTACATTTTTAATCAATTGATGATTGATTTTGTCATTTTCGATCATTTGAGCCCAACTGCTGCAGTCGGGTTCGATTATGTTTATATTTTTGCCGAATTTATCAACCAGTTTATGATATCGTGGGCTGGCTAGAGTTGCTGGCGTGGTGCAAACAGCAACAATTTTAGATTTGGTTAATTTGGCGGCAGTTTTAACCATTGGCTCGATTCCAATGAATTTTTGGCTAGGGTATTTGGCGCGCAGAGTTTCGATAGCTAGTGCTGTGGCAGTGTTGCATGCCAAGACAATGATATCGCAACTAGCTGTTAGTAAAGGTTTGATGGCATTATCTGTCAACTTAATTATTTCGTCTGGCGTTTTGTCGCCGTAGGGCATATTAGCGCAATCGTTAACGGTAATGATATCGGCCGTCGGAAAGTCAGACCGTAAAGTAGCCGCGATTGCTTCGCCACCAATGCCACTATCAAATATTCCAAGCTTCATTATCCTATTCTAGCGCTTTAATGGCGCTAGGCAAAACGTTACATAAGCGATATACTTTATTTATATGCAAGAAGTATCTTCTAAATACGCGGTTGGAATAGATATTGGTACCATGACGGTTCGTTGTGTAGTTGGTCATATCGACGGTACGACCGGCGCTCCGACTATTGTTGGTGTCGGGTCAGCTCCTAATAATGGTATGCGAAAGGGAACTGTCGTTAATTTAGCTGGTCCTGCCCAGGCAATTGATATTGCACTAGGTGAAGCCGAGCGAATGAGCGGCTATCAAGTTGATGCTGCAACAATTAGTATTAATGGTTCTCATATTCTTAGTACTCATGCCGACGGTATGATTGCAGTCGGTGGTAATAACCATGAAATTACAGATGAAGATTTGGCTCGAATTGAAGAAGTGGCGACATTGGGTAAAGTGCCAGCTAATCGTGAAATACTAGAAGTCATTCCACATTCATACAAACTTGACGGTCAAGATAATATCAAAAATCCTTTAGGTATGACTGGCACGCGACTAGAAATTGATGCCCATGTAGTTTCTGTTCTAGCACCACATCTGATGAATTTACAGAAAGCAGCCGAAACTGCCAAGGTAAACCCAAGATCTATAATTATTGCTGGCGTTGCAGCCGCTAGGGCAGTTTTGACTGAACGGCAAATTGAAAATGGTGTAGTTTTAATCGATATTGGCGGTGAAACAACCAATGTGGCAATTTATGAAGAGGGTGATTTGCGTTTTACTGCCGTTATCCCAATTGGTGGTGTGAATATTACTAACGATTTAGCAATCGGGCTCAAGATTGATCCTGAAATTGCTGAAAAAATTAAACTTGAGCATGCGTCAGCAGTTACAAGTGGCGATACGTCGGGAATAAGTATTAAACATAACGACGAAATCTATAGTTTTAATATTGCTGACATTGATGAAATCGTCGAAGCACGACTGGAAGAGATTTTTGAGGGTATTAATAACGAATTAAAGCGTGCCGGACGTGCCGGTAAATTGCCAAGTGGCGCCGTGTTAACTGGCGGAACTGCTCAATTAAAAGGTATTGCTGATTACGCCAAAGATTCTTTGGGGTTGGCGGTCCGTGTCGGTGTAGCTACTGGTTATGGTGGCGTTGCTGACGGTATCGATACTCCTCAATTTGCGACAGTGCTGGGATTAATGTTGATTGATGCCGAAGCTGGCGGAGCTGTAAAACACGGCAATAAGCAAAAAGGCAGCAATATGTTGTCACACGGTGTTGGTATAATAACCAAACTGTTCGGTCATTTCCGAGCATAGTGTTTTTTTACCCAAGTGTTATACTAGAAGATGAATAAGATTATTGGAGATAATTAAATACTATGCCCGAAGTAAAACCAAGTGATATACAAACATTCGCTAGTATCAAAGTAGTCGGTGTCGGTGGAGCCGGTGGCTCAGCTGTAAACCGCATGAAAGATGCTGGTCTAACTGGCGTTCAATTTATTGCTATGAACACTGATGCGCAAGCTTTGCACAATAGCAAAGCTGATGTTAAATTGCACTTGGGCAAGGCAACAACGGGTGGATTAGGCGCAGGAGCTGATCCAACAGTTGGTGAAACAGCTGCTAATGAATCACGTGATGAAATTCGTGAAGTTTTGACTGGTGCAGATATGGTCTTTGTGACTATTGGTGCTGGTGGTGGTACAGGCAGTGGGGCTGGACACGTTGTAGCCGAAGTTGCCAGAGAACTTGGTATCTTGGTTGTTGGTGTTGCTACAAAACCATTCAGTTTTGAGGGCGAAAAGCGCCGTAAAAATGCCGAATGGGCAATTGGCCAATTGGGACGACAAGTTGATACATTGATTACGATTCCAAATGACCGTTTGTTGCAGACGATTGATCGTCGCACTCCACTACTTGAGACTTTTAAAATTGCCGATGACGTTTTACGCCAAGGTGTTCAAGGTATTTCAGAATTAATTACCGAACATGGTTTGATTAACTTGGACTTTGCCGATGTTCGCGCAATTATGAGTAATGCAGGCTCAGCACTTATGGGTATTGGACGTGCCAGCGGCGAAAACCGCGCAGCCCAAGCCGCTCAACAAGCTATTGAATCACCACTTATTGAAGTGTCAATCGACGGTGCCAAGGGCGTTTTGTTTAACGTAACCGGTGGTTACGATATGAGTATGAGCGAAATCCAAGAAGCAGCCGAGATTATTACAAGCGCAGTGTCACCAGATGCAAATATTATCTTTGGTGCAACCCTGAAAGCCGACCTAGAAGACGAGTTGATAATTACAGTGATTGCTACTGGTTTCGATTCAGCCTATTTCCATAATCAAGGTACAAAAACCGAAGAAGTCAAAACTGCTCAACCTGCAATGCAAGTAACCGACGAAACCGTTGGTGCAATTGACTTGAATTTGGACAGTACTGAAACAAATAGTATGTTCAACGAAGAAGAACCCGGAAATATCTGGAATCAACCAGCAGAAGACGACGAGCGATCGGACATTCCTGCATTTTTGAGACGTCGAAAAAAGAACAAAAAGGAAAATTAAACTATAATGGCCAAGTATAATATTGGCGATAGCCGAGTAATCGAATCGCGCGAGGTAAGTGACGGCGTTACTATTCGTCGTCGTCGTGAATCGCCCGATGGTAAACGATTTACTACCTATGAGCGTGTTGAAAAGCCTAACCTTGCTGTTATTAAAAAAAGTGGCGACCGCGAATTATTCGACCGTGACAAATTATCGATTGCGATTAAACGCTCAGTAGGTAAATTCTTTGCATCCGAAGTAGAAGTCGAAGAGATGATTTCACAAATTGAAGACAGTTTGTATGCAATTGGTGAAAATGAAATAACTTCAAAACAAATTGGCGACAAAGTATTAGACGAACTTGCCAAACGTAATGAAGTTGCATACGTTCGATTTGCCAGTGTTTTTCATAAATTTAAAACACTTGATGATTTCGTGAAGATTCTTGAACAACGACTTGGTCAAAAAAACGAATAGGGGGTGAGCATGCGCGTAATAGTTGTCTACAAAGATAATACTGATTATACTCGGACGGTATTGGATTATTTGCGTGATTTTCAAAGTCAAACTGGCCACGAATTAGAAACGCTTGACCCTGATACAGCCGGTGGTTCACAGTTTTGTGATACTTATGATATTGTCGACTATCCAACAATTATTGCAATCAGCGACGCAAGTGTTATGCAAAATACTTGGCGCGGTTTGCCATTACCAACAATTAGTGAATTAAGTTATTATGTTCAATAAATTTATTAGTTTTTTCAAACACAAAAACAACCAATTGCGTAGTAATCGTTGGATTTTTATAACTATTTTGATCACGTCACTACTTGGCCTGTTGGCGGCATTCGTCTTGTCAGTTGAGGCAGTAGAATTACTGAAAAACCCAAACGCGCAATTTAGTTGCAGTATTAACGCTGTTGTTAATTGTGCGACTGTAGCAAAAACTTCTTATTCTTCGCTACTTGGTTTTCCAAATAGTTTTATAGGTATGATGGTTATGCCACTTTTTGTGGTTGTCGCTATCGCTGGTCTTTACGGTGTTAAATTTCCACGTCAATTTATGTTTGGCGTCCAAATTGCGGCATTTTTTGCATTAGTTTTTGCTTTTTATCTGTTCCATATCAGCGTTGTTTTAATCCAAGCCCTATGTCCATGGTGCTTGCTGGTTGATGTAACGACAATAATCATGTTCTTTGCACTTACCAGATATAACGTGAACGAAGATAATTTATACTTTTCGAAAAAGTTTTCAAATCAGGCCAAGAAATTTATTCAAAAAGATTATGACAAATTTGCAGCAACTTTATTAATTGTAGTTGGCATAGCAATTATTATCGCCACATTCGGTTCAAGTTTGTTTGCATAAACTTTGCACACTTGCGCCAATCGCCGCTGATGACTATAATAACAAGGTGAACATCCTACAAAAGTAGGTTAGTGACTATCAACCACGAACGTTCAAACGATATCGACTCGATAGATCGAACAAACTAAGCGCTAAGAAGAATCTCTTTTTAGAAACTGGATGGTACCATTCGTGAAAACGAATTCCAGTAACTAAATAGGGATTTTTTGTTATTTTCAGAAAGGAAATAAAATGAAATTTAAAGCTAACACCCGTCGCCGAGCACTCGAATACGAAAAAGATTTAGTCCAGCAGTGGAAGAAAAACAAGACATTTGAAAAGTCAGTCGCCATGCGGCCAATCGACAATTCGTATGTATTTTATGATGGTCCACCATTCATTACCGGTGTTCCACACCACGGCACATTACTTTCTAGTGTCGTCAAAGATGCAATTCCTCGTTATCAAACGATGAAGGGTAAACACGTCGAACGAGTTTGGGGTTGGGACTGCCATGGTTTGCCGGCCGAAAACTTTGTCGAGAAAAAACTTGGTATTACCGACCGACATGACATCGGTACAAAAATTAGCTTGGCTGAATATATTACGACTGCTCGCGAAAGTATGGTCGCAACCAGTGGCCTGTGGGAAGATACAATTGATCGAATTGGTCGTTGGGTGGACTTTCGTGGCGCCTATAAAACTATGGACAAAGATTACATGGAATCTGTTTGGTGGGCGTTTAAACAGTTGTATGAAAAAGGCAAAATCTATGAAGGTGAACGCGTGTTGATGTATGACACTAAATGGGCGACACCACTTTCAAAAGCTGAAGTTACAATGGATGCCGGTGCGTATATTGAGGTAACAGATCCCAGTGTGTACACAAAATTCAAACTTGTCGGGGAAGATATTTCATTACTAGCCTGGACGACGACGCCATGGACTTTACCTGGCAATACCGCGCTAGCTGTTAACTCTAAATTAACTTATGTCGAGTTAGAGCTTGATGGCGAGCGATTCATTGTCGCCAAAGAACTAGCTGACAAGGTATTTACGGACGTTAAACACAACATATTGGGTTATAAAGTTATTCGCACTCTTAAGGGTAAAGAGTTAGTTGGTAAAACGTACGAGCCACTATTTGGTGATCGTGGCGAAAATGCACACAAAATTTGGTCAGCTGATTATGTTACAACCGAATCAGGAACGGGCATTGTTCATATTGCGCCGGCTTATGGCGAGGAAGACTTTATATTAGCCAAAGAAAAAGGTATTCCGGTCGTTCATGTTTTGGATGAGTATGGTCAATATACCGAAACCGAATGGATTGGATCTGATGTTTGGGAGATTAATAAAACTATCGCCAAAGCTTTGCACGAACGTGGTGTAGTTTGGAAAATTGATTACATCCGTCATGAATATCCCCACAACCCACGAACCGGTAACCGTTTGATGTACCGGGCTCACCCAAGTTGGTTTATGGATATCGACGGTCAACGGACTGATATGCTGTCGGAAAATACTGAACACATAAATTGGTTCCCTGACCATATTAAACACGGTCGGTTTGAAAAAACTGTTGAAACAGCACCAGATTGGAACTTGTCGCGCGATCGTTTTTGGGCGACGGCTATGCCTGTTTGGAAGGGAATCGACGCTGATGGTAATGAAAAAATCAAAGTCATCGGCAGTTATGCTGAGTTGAAAGAATTAAGCGGCGTCGAGCTAGAAGATTATCACCGCCCTTGGGTTGATGATATTACGTTTGAAATCGACGGTGTGCAATACACTCGCATCGACAAGGTTATGGACTGTTGGTTCGAATCAGGCAGCATGCCGTTTGCACAATTCCATTATCCATTTGAAAACGTTGAAAAGTTTGAACAAAATTTCCCTGGTGACTTTATAGTTGAATATGTTGGTCAGGTTCGCGCCTGGTTCTATTACGTTCACGCCGTAAATGTTGGTTTGTTTGGTCATAACGCTTACAAAAACGTTATCGTAACAGGTAACGTAGCCGGGAATGACGGCCGCAAAATGAGCAAAAGCTATGGCAACTTTACCGATCCAAATTTGCTGATGGATAAATTCAGCGCTGATAGTCTAAGGTTCTTGTTGCTTTCCAGCCCACTTCTAAGTGGTGAAGATTTTGCCTTGCAGGACAAAGAAGTCGGTGATGTTGCGCGCAAACTTTCAATGGTTTGGAATATGTATGACTTTTTCACGATGTATGCCGAAGTTGATAAATGGGAGTTTAAAGGCGATTTGTCCGATCCGACCCCAGACTTGACTAACCATCTGGATATTTGGGTAATCAGTCGGCTGCACCAATTGACAGCTGAAATCGAAAAGAACATGGATGGTTATGACATTCCAAATGCTATGAAACCAATCTTGCCGTTTATAGAAGACGCCAGCAACTGGTATGTCCGCCGTTCACGCCGTCGTTTTTGGAAAGCGGGTGATGATACTGACAAAAATAACGCTTACCGAACGTTGCATTATGTTTTAGTCCAACTGTCACAGGTCTTGGCACCATTTACGCCATTCTTGGCCGAAGAACTGTTCCAAAAATTGACCGGTGGCGAGAGTGTACACCTAGTTGATTGGCCATCTGTCGGACACATTAATGAATTGGTCGTTAGTGATATGGAAACTGTCCGTGATTACGTCAATCAAGGTCTAAGTATGCGCGTCAAAGAACATCAAAAAGTTCGTCAGCCGCTTGCCAGCGTTACGGTACCAACATTAGGTAAATTTGTCGATTTTGCAGATATTTTAACCGAGGAGTTGAATGTGAAATCGGTCATACTTGGGTCTGAACTTGCGCTAGATTTAGTCATCACACCAGAACTAAAAAGCGAAGGAATCGCCCGTGAAGTAATTCGTCATATTCAGTCGGCTCGAAAAGTTGCCGGACTAAATATCGAAGATCGCATCGAATTAGTTTTGATTACGGAAAGCGTAGAATTAAAACAAGCGATAGCTGATAATAAAAATGTCATTACTGACGAAACACTCGCGGTTGAATTAATAGACAAAGGCTCGAAGAGCTTTAGTGCTAACGTCCAAATCGATGGCGCTGGTTTAACTGTATCGTTACAAAAAGCTAAATAAATTCGAAGGGTGGGTATCATGCAAAACTATACATCAGGCCGAATAGTAAAAATAATATTTCTAATAATATTAATGATTGCCGTGCTGGTGGGGTTGGCATTTGTTTCGGGCATGTTAGCATCATATTTCTTGGATTAATCCGCCAGGCAGAGGTTATATAATTGACATTTTATCGTTTTTATGCTTAAATGTATACAAAGGTATAAAAACAAAAATGTCATTACTAAATTATCTACAATTCCAACCAATCGATTCGTCTAACGACGATATTGAAGAATCGCATCGCGCACAGGATGATATTTTATTAGATGAACCAGTTGATGAAGGTACATTGGAACAGTTCTGGGAAAAAGTTGTGCAGGATATACATAATGATCCTGACTGGTTTTCTTTTGCAGACGAATAGATAGAACAGTTATACTATATGTATGACTGATTCAGAATTTGATATTTTGATTACACAGGCAATGAACGAATTGCCTCAAAAATATATTATTGGCCTGGTTAATGTAGCTATTGTTATGGCTGATGACCCAACACCCGAACAGCGTCAAAAAATACATTTAGATGGGCAACATTTACTACTAGGCCTTTATGAAGGTATTCCGCTGACTAAACGGGGGACTAATTACAGTGGCGTTTTGCCTGATAAAATTACATTATTCAAAAACCCAATTTTGGCAGTAAGTCACAATCAGGACAATTTATTCGAGCAGATTAAACGAACTTTGTGGCACGAGATTGCACATTACTACGGTCTAGACCACGATCAAATGAATCGCTTGCAAAATCAAGCTAAGTAATTGATAATTGCCGCCAGTTCTTATCTGTTATATAATATACGTATAAGTTTAACGCGGTGGTGTGAAATAGAGGTCTTACGGTTTCAAGTATTTGGCGCCTAGCGTCGACAGTTTTTAGGACGGCTTCGATACATCTGGTGTCTTTTGTTGTTGTGCTGGGAAGTGTAAGTTTTATTCAGCCGATATTGTTGAGCCAGGTTATATATGCGGCTGGTCCGTCAGAGCCTAATTGTACGTCAGGTGTTTTAACTGGTGATAGCGAGTCAAACATCGCTGAAATTACTTTGTCGTGCCTAAATTTGGCTAAGTTTACAAGAACTGGGGCAACAGAATCTAGTGAATCCATAGATTTATCAAGAATTAGGGTAGATCCAGTCACAACTACGGCCACCTTACTAAGCGCAACTATCAATCTAGACCAATTAGTGTTGAGGTATCGCGTTAACCAGGCTGGCGGGCTATTTGTTCGTAATATTATTATAGACGCTGGTACTTTTTCAGATAATTCAGACCCAAACCCTATAACCAACAGTACAATAATGGTTTCATCGAGTTTTGTAATTGACCAGACTATTCCTTATGTGGAAAATGATATTTATTCGACTGGAGGCGGAGTATTGAATGTAGTTGCAGGCGGCGTTCTGATAAATGATCGCGATACGGGTAGTGTTTTACAGGTAAACACACATGCTAATCCGTCAAATGGTGCATTGAGTTTAAGGTCAGATGGTTCATTTGATTATACGCCTGGTCCGAATTTTAAGGGTGACTCGTTCATTTATACGGCGGTTGATGAAGCTGGAAATATCAGTGGTAGTGCGACTGTAATTATAGATTTTACAGCGCCAACTATTGAAGGGAAATTTTATAAAGTAGGCGACATAAAAAGTGGCTACGTCAAAGTAAGTGACAAAGTTCGAGTTGATTTTACGGCCAGTGGGCCAGTTACATGTATTAGTGCAGTAATTACCGGAAATAGTGTTGATTGTCATAAAATCGATAATAATCACTTTTATATTTATTATGTTATGCAATCGACCGATAAAGAAGGAATATTTTATTATTCTGCAACTTATACTGATTTAGCCGGTGATTCACATACATACAGCCCACCAGGCGATGAGATTATTTTTGATAAAACTCCACCGACTATTAACCTGAACGGCGACTCGGTAATGGAATTAGAGATTCATGACACATATGAGGAAACGGCTACTGTATATGATAAGTTTTCTAGCGACATTACGCAGTCAGTTACTGGTTTAGTAAATACGAATAAAGTTGGTTCGTACATAATAAAGTATGATGCTGTGGATAGGGCTGGGAACCACGAAACTGCAACCCGAATTGTTAATGTGGTTGATTCTGTTGCAACGGGCTTTGCGGTTATTTCGAACAATTTACGCGCAATTGGGTTGGAAAATAATTTAGATCAAGTGACGACGGATAATTATGATAATTTTTCTGGATTATATTTTGAAAAGTCAGCTTTGATAAATGGGGTGATGAAGAAAATCGGACGTGTAACTTTTAAAGGTACGTTTAACTTATCCGATAGTTATTTAACCGAGTTCATAAACCAACTAATCGACAGGATGAAGGCTGGTGCAGTTGGTGACATCGGGATTGATTTTAGGGGTGTATCAGATTTAAGCCCAGTTTTTGGCCGGGGCGCAACAGTAAAGTTTTATAATTTGGATAAATTGGGTTATGCAAATAATTCAACTGCTGACGATGTTTACTCTAAAATAAGCGCTTTTGATGATAACGGCCATACGATAAACAAATCATCGCTTATGCCCAAATCTGCTGTTTATGTTGGCTGTAGTGACAAGGTAATTGAATGTTATACATTCTCGATTGATGTTAATCACTTTAGCGAATATAAAATTGGCAAAGCACCGATAAAAGTTGATAAACCTGTCGAAAAAAACCAGTTGTCGCTGTTGTAGTGAATCAACCGACGTTTGATAATTTTACGCAACCACTAAAAACTATTGGCACACAGGAAACTTTGGGTGTTAGTACGGTGAAGGTGGTTGATAAAGCAATTTCTCAAACTAAACCAGTTGATGATCGGCAACCGACTAGTAGCGGTTGGAGTAATTTGTTTGGGGTTATGTGGTATTGGTGGGTATTAATCGGCATAGTGCTGCTGTTGATTTGGTGGATGTTTATAGGTTAACACTTTAAACACTCGCTTTTTATGCGTAAGTGTTTTATATTAGAACTATCGTGAAAGCGAAAACAAACAAAAGCAAAAAGACGATTCAAAAGGCGATTAGCAATGCAAAACATTGCGTTAAGTTAGCTATTGTCCCACACAAGAAAAATGGTTATCGACCTCATTTGGTCAGGGGATATGGTTTGGTTGCGATTGCTTTTATTGTTATCGGTTTACAACTGGGATATAACGGCGCGAAAACTGGCAATGTGTTGGGGCGTGAAGCTAATATTACGATTGATGCATTATTAGCAGCGACCAACGATTCGCGTGCAACAGCTGGACAGGCTCCACTGAAACTTGATAACAAACTCATCAAAGCGGCTTATTTAAAGGCGCAAGACATGTTTGACAAGCAATATTGGGCTCATAATGCACCTGATGGGGCCGAACCGTGGAAGTGGTTTGGTGATGTTGGTTATAACTATGATATGGCAGGTGAAAATTTGGCAAAAAACTTTACTTCAACCGGTGGGGTAATGACGGCCTGGTTAAATTCGCCTGAACATAAAGCAAATGTTCTAAAAACCGACTATAAAGACGTTGGGTTTGCGGTTGTTAGCGGGGTATTAAACGGTCAATCTACGTCGCTTATTGTGGCTTTGTATGGTTTGTCGGCCGAAAGTGCTGTCATGGGGGCTCAAAAGTCGGTTGAAACGGCCACAAGTGGGCAGACAAATATTTTCACTCAATTTGCAGTGTCGGTTCAATCTGTGACTCCAGCGGTTATGGGTGGGTTGTCATTGCTGATGTTGGCCATATTTGTGGCTGCACTGGCACATGCACATCGTTTGAAATTACCTAAAACCCTTCGCCAATCATGGTATAGACACCACGGGCTATACAAGGTCGTCGGTTTGATGTCGTTTAGCTTGGTTATTATTATGATGTACGGTGGCGGACAAATATAGTAGGTAGTAGGTAGTAGGTAGTAGGTAGTAGGTAGTAGGTAGTAGGTAGTAGGTAGTAGGTAGTAGGTAGTAGGTAGTAGGGTATTATTATAAGGTAATATTTAATTTTTTATCCATCTACTATTTACTATCTACTATTTACCAACTACCACTAATCTGTTATAGTGGACAACTGATTAGTAAAAAGTAATAAGGAATTATTAAAATGTTAAAAGCAGTCGTTAAGATCGGTGGCAAACAATTTATTGTCGCCGAAAAAGAGACCCTACTGGTGGACCTCCTCCAGGAAGGCACAAAAGAGCTCACGCTTGATGCACTGTTGGTTATCGATGGCGAAACAACGCAAGTCGGCAAACCAACCGTTAAAGGTGTTAC
>JBBQTT010000017.1:0-13184 GCA_038213035.1 Saccharimonadales bacterium (SeqCode)
AAACTAAAATCGAAACGACTTTACCCAAAGCCAAAGAGTTAGTTCGCTATATCGAAAAGCTAATTACAAAGGCTAAAAAAGGCGGATTACACAACCGTCGCCAAGTAATTGCTGGCCTTAGCACTGAAGCAGCTGCATACAAATTGTTCGACGAAATAGCACCACAGCTAACTGGTCGTACCAGTGGTCACGTGCGAGTTGAACGAACAAAATTACGAGTAGGTGATGGTACGCAAATGGCAACAATTGAATTT
Source organism: Saccharimonadales bacterium (SeqCode) (assembly GCA_038213035.1). Lineage (GTDB taxonomy): Bacteria > Patescibacteriota > Saccharimonadia > Saccharimonadales > Saccharimonadaceae > UBA1547. The sequence goes on from JBBQTT010000017.1 coordinate 255, forward strand.
GTTGATGAATTAAAATCTGTCCCTAAATTAACGGAGGCTAAAGCGTAATGGTTGTTAATGCTAAAACGTATTCACAAAAGCCAACCGAAGTATCACGACGTTGGATTATTATCGACGCTTCAACCGCACCTATCGGTCGCGTTGCAACCGCAGCTGCTAAATACCTTATTGGTAAATACAAACCAACTTACACCCCGCACATTGATGCTGGTGACTACGTTATTGTTATTAACGCCGCTATTGTAAAAGCAACTGGCGACAAAGAAGTCTCTAAAAAGTATTACCATTACTCAGGTTTCCCAGGCGGTATGTCTGAATCAAACCTTGGCGAAATGCGTAATAAATTTCCAGAGCGAATTATTGAACTTGCTGTAAAAGGTATGTTACCTGTCAACAAATTGACCGCAGAACGCATGAAGCGCCTACGTGTCTTTGCTGGTGATACACATACTCATACTGCACAGACTCCAGAGAAAGTTGAGGTTATGTAATCATGGCTGAAGTTAAATATCTTTACGGTCTAGGCCGACGCAAAGCTGCAACAGCATCTGTACGTTTGACCCCAGGCAAAGGTAAAATCACAATCAATGACAAACCTGCAGCTGAATATCTAAGTGATAACAAAACCGTTCTTGCTAAAATTACTGATCCATTGGCATTAGTAAACAAGCAAAAAGATTTTGACATCACTGTAGTTGTAAAAGGCGGCGGTGTCACTGGTCAAGTTGATGCAATCCGATTAGCTATCGCTAAAGCGCTAGTTGTTGGTTTTGCTGATCTACGCACAATCTTGAAAAAAGCTGAGTTCCTAAAACGCGATTCTCGCGAAAAAGAACGCAAGAAATACGGTTTACGTTCAGCTCGTAAGCGCGAACAGTTCTCGAAACGCTAGGTTAGTGGATAGTAGATGGTATGTAGTAGGTGGTAGAAATCACTTAACACAACCAAATACAATAAAAGCTCCGGATTACAACGGAGCTTTTATTTTTGCAATTTTATCCTACCAACTACTATCTACTACCTACCATCTACCTCCAAAATATGTTATAATAGATTCAATGCGTAAATTAAACACAAACAAGCAATCGTTCTGGCGTATCTAGTCTTTTTGCCCCTAACTAAACCTAACTGCTATAATAAGGATTAATATGACAAAACCTGTAATTTTAACTGGAATTCGCGCTAACGAAGAGCCAACAATTGGTAACTATTTGGGTGCAATTGCGCCACTTGTACAGATGCAAAAACTAAACGCTGGTGATTTTCAAATCAACATGTTCGTACCTGACCTGCACAGCTTTACAACGCCCGTTGATCACGCTGCGTTATATCAAAATACACTAAATAATTTAAAATATTTCGTAGCATCAGGCCTTGATATTAATAACCCTGACACCTTTATCTACCGCCAAAGCTACATATCGGCTCATAGCGAACTGACCTGGATTTTGGACTGTTTCACATACTTTGGCGAAATGTCTCGTATGACTCAATTTAAAGAAAAATCTGGTGAAAGTAACGAAAGTGTATCTGTTGGCTTATTTAATTACCCAGTTCTGATGGCGGCTGATATTTTACTTTACGGCGCCAGGTATGTACCGGTCGGCGAAGATCAATTCCAACACATCGAAATTACTCGCGACATTGCAACCCGATTTAATAATAAATTTGGTGAAATCTTTGTCGTACCAGAGGCAACTAAAACTCAAACTCAGTTTATCCAACGCGACCAAGGTATGCGTATCCGTAGCCTAACTGATCCATCTAAAAAGATGTCAAAAAGTTCTGATGACAAAAAATCAAAAATTCTGTTAATCGATAACCCCGACGAAGCTGCTAAAAAGATTATGAGCGCCACAACCGACAGTATTGGCAGTGTTCACTTTGACTGGGATAATCAACCCGGTATTACTAGCTTGTTACAAATCCTAGCGCTTTTAACTGGGCGTAAACAACACGAAGTAATCGAACAATGGGAAGGTTGTGAAAGTTATGGTGATTTTAAACGTGCCGTAGCTGATGCAGTCCGCAATTTCTTGGTTGATTTCCAAGCTAAATATAACAGCATTTCTGACAAACAAATATTGGCAAAACTGGAACAATCAGAACGCGACTTAACACCTGTTGCTAATGCAACTCTGTTACGCGCCCAACAAGCCGTTGGTTTAAGGCCCAGGAATTAATCGTGGCTAAATTATCAAGTCGCGATATATTGGAAGTCTTGCGCCGTTTTGAGTTGGCTGGCGATGACAATGTGCCTCGTCATATTGAATCTGTTAAAACGTCTAATCCAAACCCAATAAACACTCTTGTATCGTTTAATTTTAATCGTGGCCAATATTTTATATTGATTGATGATACGGCCGAAGACGATGTTGAATACGTCATGAAGCAAATCCGTACTAAAAAAAGTACAATTACTGGCAAATTACTTGAAAACCCAACTGACAGCGAAACGACTTACGGATTGCCATTTAAGGGCAAAAGTTGTTATTTGTACCAAGTTATTTCTGATAAAAAACGCCTGGACAGTGAACTAGCAAAGCGTTACCCTGAAGTCTCACGTAGTACTTGGGTTAAACATATCAAAGCCGGCCACGTCAGTATAAATGGTGTTGTTGTAACATCTCCAAAAAAGGATGTTACCGATGTTGATGCTATATCGATTAATACACCCGAAGCACCTGATTTTACCGTTAATGAATTGCCGATATTATATATCGATGACAATGTGGTTGTTATTAATAAACCAATTGGTATTTTGTCACACGCTAAAGGCGCCTTAAACGAAGAGTTTACGGTTGCCGAGTTCTTCCGCCGATATTCTACTTATAACGCCGACACTAATCGTCCAGGCATTATCCACCGTCTAGATCGTGATACTAGTGGTGTTATGATTGGTGCGCGCAATCTTGAAACTGCAACTATGTTGCAAAAACAGTTCGCTGATCGTAAGACTAAAAAAACTTACTATGCAGTTGTTGATGGCGTGCCCAAATTAGATAAAGCAAACATCGATTTGCCAATCGCACGCAACCCAACCGCGCCAAGCACATTCCGAGTTGACGGCAAAGGTAAATCAGCCTTGACCCGATACGAAATTATCGCAGCCGATGACAAACACGCGTTAGTGAAATTGCAGCCTCAAACGGGCCGTACGCATCAATTACGCGTACATATGGCATATATTAACACTCCAATCATGGGTGACAAGGTATACGGCAAAGCTGCCGACAGATTGTATCTACACGCTTACAGTTTGGAAATTACAATTCCTAGTGGTAATCGCACAACATTTACGGCTCCAGTCCCAGCAGATTTATTAAAACTCTTCCCTGACGTACAGATATGACAAAACTAATTATTAATCCAATCAGCGAAAAGACTATTTTCGCTGTAATTAAACGTTTGCCGCAGTCGTTATTATTAACGGGTGATAGTGGTGTCGGTTTAAGCACGATTAGTAAATATATAGCCGAACTTTGCTTGGTTACGCCATTAATTATCTTGCCAGAAAAAGATGAAAAGATTGATATTGAAAAGGGCATTATAAGTGTTGATATTATGCGCCGTTTGTACGACGAAACTCGCACTAAAACAGCTGGTAACCGCATTATTATTATTGATTATGCCGAGAGAATGACTCATCAAGCTCAAAATGCTTTTTTGAAACTATTAGAAGAGCCGGGGATTGGTGTTCATTTTATCCTTGTTTCTCATTTGGCGTCAAAGCTTTTACCAACTATTATTTCCAGGACTGAAAATATTGATATTAAACCAATTCAGACTATTCAGTCAGAACAATTGCTTGATTCTCTTGATATAACAGATACAACAAAACGTTCTCAGCTATTATTTATGGCTGATGGTTTGCCGGCTGAATTGACACGATTGGTTAATGATAATGACTATTTCGACAAACGAAGCGCCACAGTGCGTGATGCCCGGGAATTATTACGCGGTAATATATATCAAAAGCTATTGATCGCACAACACTACAAAGATGATAGGGCTGAGGCCTTAATTTTGCTGTTGGACACTTCTAAAATCCTGAAACGCAGCATTACTGCCAGCCCGCAAATCGATAGTATTAAATTAATCGATAATATATTAAACACCTATCAACAAATAGAGGCTAATGGTAATATCCGCCTCTGTTTAGCCCGTATGATTCTGTAGATACTAGACAGAATCTGGTATAATATTTTATTAGATATGTTAGCACTATTATTGGTTATTCTTTTGGGCGTCTGGGTTATTTACCAGCCCCAAACTATTGCAGAAGTTGCGGCGGATTTGCCCGTAAAATTATCAGATAAACTTAACCAGTTATGGTCTATTGTTCAGGATTCATTGCAGAACCACAAATATTTACGAGCTGAAAAAGCGCTTTTGACTATTTTGCGTGTTGATGAACGAAATGCCAGTGCCTATAATCGTTTAGGTATTTTGTATGCTAAACAACGATCACTTAAGGATGCAATTGAATGTTTCGAAATTGCTCAGTCATTAGAACCAAGCGCCAGCAGCCTTCATAATGTTGGTTTGATATATCTGGAAACTAAAAACTATGACAAGGCTGCATTGGCGTTTGAACAAGCTCTGTCAATTGACAGTGAATTGGCGTCACGTCACATTGCCTACGCCAAAGTCCAAGAAAAACTAGGTAATAATAAAAAGATGATTGAATCACTGGAACGTGCGGTCGAATTAGACCCAATTCCACAAACTCTTAATATTTTGGCTGATGCATATGATCGAACCGGACAAACAGAACTAGCCTTAACTTTGCGTGAAAAATCAGCTAAAATGATTATCCCTCAGGTTCAACCACGACGTATTCGACAACCACGACGGGTGATGTAGGCGACGAGAGAAGGTGAAAGAGGCGAAAAGATCCGAAGGCTCGAGGCCCACCGTCAGGTCCAAATAAAATAGCCCACCAAGGTGGACTGTTTTATTTGGTGCTGAGAGAAGGACTCGAACCTTCGGAGCCGAAAGGCGGGAGATTTACAGTCTCCTGTGATTGCCACTACACGATCTCAGCTTAAAAAATTGGAGCCGACTTTCGGGATTGAACCGAAGACCTGCTGTTTACAAAACAGCTGCTCTACCACTGAGCTAAGTCGGCATGGTATGTTAAGCACTTAACTATTCTATCTGATATGTGCTTTTGCATCAAGTGCAATATGGAGCCACGATCGGGAGTTGAACCCGAGACCTCATCCTTACCATGGATGCGCTCTACCAACTGAGCTATCGCGGCACGTACGCTTGATTTTACCATAAATAGCACTGTCGAATCAACGAACTGTTATAATATATATTATATGGCTACATTTAGTTTTGACACAGTATCTGAATACAACAAAGCAGAGATGAATAACGTTTTCGCAATGACCGAAAAAGAAATTAGCAATCGCTATGATTTTAAGGGTACACCAGCTGAGATCGATTGGATGGACGACAAGGCCGGATTCAAGGTTATTGGCGCCAATGAATGGCAAATTGACAGCATTATTGATATCATTCGCAAAAAACTAGCTTCTCGCGAACAAAGCAGTAAAGTATTAGATATGACCAAAGATGTCGTGGTTAGCAACCTAAAAGCGACCAAACAAGTTCCTTTTATTGCTGGGCTCGACCAAGACAAAGCTAAACAAATAACTAAACTATTGCGTGAACAATTACCCAAAGTAAAACCATTAATTCAAGGTGAAACTGTGCGCGTAACCAGCACCAGCAAAGACGAATTACAATCTGCGATGCAGCTAATCCAAAATGCAGATTTTGAATTTCCAATTGCTTTCAATAATTACAGATAACCGCCTTGCAATAAACGACCAATTTTGGTATAGTTTATCTTAATAGTCTATACAAATTTATAAGGAAACCTATGGCAAAAAAGAACACGAAGCGTAAATTAGTTGGTTTAGTAAGTTCAATTAGCGGTCACCGTACTTATTACACTGCAAAAAATACTCAGAACACTACTGAAAAACTATCTCTAAAAAAGTACGATCCAATCGCACGAAAACACGCAACTTACACTGAAACCAAGGTTAACCTTGGCCGCAATGAAGTTAAAGAACGTAAGGGTTAGTAGGTAGTATTTAGTAAATAGTAGAAATACTAAATAAACTCCGGCTCAAACGCCGGAGTTTTTAATTAACTACTATTTACTACCTACTACTTACTACCTACTAATCCTTAACTATCATATCCAGAAGCGTAGCGATGTATTCTGCATGTGTCCATGTTAATGGGGCAGGTGGAACAACCTGGTTAGTTACAGGATCAAGTTGTTCCCCCATAACACCAGTACTTAAAGCATGGTTCTTAGCCCAATCTAAAATTTCAAGTGCCTTGTCGCGTTCGCCAGTATCAATATAGTATTGCGCTAGCCAGAATGACACAATAAACCACTGATTACCGGTAATTCCAGGGCTGACGCGACGATAACCGTCATCCTCATACCTGGGCAAGCCTAGTGCTCCATCATTAATGCCAAACAATTGCTTAATGGTTTCGATTGACGATAATATTTCGGGGCTAGTGTGATCAAATAAGCCAAATATATAAGCGCCAAAGACACTCGAACAGTCGATTACTGGATCGTTTATGATTTGATTGTTATTGATATTAACACCGCGATAAAATACCTTTTTAGAATCGTTATATAGTAATTTATGGGCAGCTGTTTGGATATCGGTTGCAGCCAGGCGCCATTTAACAGCATTATTAGGATCATTAGCAGCCGTCGCCAAATCAGAAGCCGCCATCAAAGCCGCATATGTCACAGCAGTTGTGTATGTACTAGTCAGAAATGTTTGTTCCCACAGGTCATAACTTGGTTTTGGCAAACCGGTTAATTCATCAACATAGTCAGTCATAAAGTCAGCCATAGGTTTAATCATGTCTTTGTAAAACTCTTGCAATAAAGCTGGTTCGGGGTGTAGTTTATAATACTGAGCAAACATAAACAACGGCAAGGCAGTTTCGTCTTCCTGAATTGGTGGAGCGATAATATCACCGTGAACATACGAATGCCAGCTACTACCTAACGAACCATCGGCACGATATTTGTGCATCATATAACCGTCAGGGTGTAGGCCGCGCATACAAAATTGGAAGAATTTATAAGCTTCATTTTTATAGCCCATTCGAATCAATGGCCAAACCGCATACGCACCGTCGCGTGGCCAGCAATATGCATAGGCATCACGTGAGTAATTTAACATTGATGTATCAGTGCTGGCGATTATCGCGCCACTGTCGTCAATCTGTGATTTGACTATCATTACACTTTGCAAAAATGTTATGCGATGTTTTATTGGAATTTTATCGATAACCGAATAGACTGGTTCTAGCCATTTACCCCACCAATTAGCCGTCAGCTTCATATAGGTCAATGCGCCATCTTTTTGGATTTGTTTATGGATATTTAGTGCGGTTTCGATTGTTTTACCAACTGCAATCCAATAATGGACGCGCTCAGAGCTGTTAGCGGCGATATTTACATTAAACCCGATAGTAGAGTCAACTCGGCCGTGTTCAACGTTATTCATACCTAAATGGCCATCTTCGGCGTCACGGAAAGTGCCTTCTTTACCTTCAATACCAAACAAACCCACCGTATATTGGTCAAAGGGTTTTCCGTTACACTCACCAGAAACCACAAAAGCGCGACGTCCGCGATAGTGTAAAATCGCATGATCATCTGGAATATATTGCGCCGTGTCGGTATTACTGCGCGAATCGCCGATTGCAAATGGTTGGTGCATAAACAAACGTACTTCGCGGGGATAATCTCGCAAGTTAACGATATGGATATTGCGAACGAATAAATTAATATCAGCACCAACAAAATCATCAAACTCTAATAGGATGCCTAGCCGATTATTTTTAGCGATCGTATGACCAATAAGCGCACTGTGAGGGTAATGGAAAGAAAAATCCCATTCACTATAACCATTACTGTCGTTTGGGTTATCCGTCCAACTAAGTTCATTGTCTACCCAAACACCAACACGATGCCTTAAACTAGCCCCTGCACAGTGGTTTTCGAATCCAACATATGGGAAGTAAAAGTCGTGTACCGTCCCGAAGTTGTTCAATCCAACATGCAGTTGGCCGTTACTAAGAACAATCGGTCGTTTAGCCATTCAACCCTCCTGTGTGATGATTATTGTGCAAACGCCAGCGCAAATCACGAACAACGTTTATAAAGTACAAAAAGGCGTCATAAGGTGATTCATATGGACTAAAGTAGGCGTGAACATCACCATCACTGAACCATTTAGTACACATGTAATAAACGTGGTCAGAAGTTTGTAATTTACGCCAGTCACTAATCAAATCAACATCACCAGACATTAATATATCGTGTTCCATTGAATAGATGTATTTCAAAGCCTCTTGTTGCATACTATTGCCCAACCAAGCAGTCAAGTCACGTTCGGTATCAGCCCACGTAACTGTGTTTGGCATACTAATTTCACCGACTGGTTCGAATGTATTAATTGCTTCGGATACTGTATAAAATGTATTGATTGGGTTTTGTAGCCATTTGCCGATAAAAGCCTCAAAGAAGTCAAAGATGCCAGTGTCTTTCCATTGGTGTTCGCCAAAGGTTTCATAGTCCATAAACAAGTTAATCAGTGGTTGATTGTCGATTGATGCATTAGCCCAATCGCTGTAAGTGTCGGCAGATAGTGGCCATGCTGACCAATCTTGGTTGCTAAAACGGAAGGCAATATCATCAGACAGTCGGTAATTTTTAAGTAGTAATGATATATTTTTTGTGCCATAAGGTCGATAAATGTAGTTAGGACTGCGCCATTCCAAAATTGGATCCCAACCCTCGGCCAAGATTCCCTTGAAACCATAATCATCAGCCCATTTAGCCAACGAATCATTATATGACAGCTCTGTATTTCGGAAAACTGATGTTTCAACACCAAACAATTGTCGAACTTTTTCTTTGTGAGCTTCAACTTGGTGTTCAAATTCAGTGCGACTGTAAAAAAAGGCAAGTGAGTGGTAATAAGTTTCAGCCACAATTTCGACACGTCCGGTTGCAACTAAACGTTGGAAGCTGGCGATGACATCTGGCGCCCACTTTTCAGCTTGTTCCATAAAGGTTCCAGTTATACTCATTGACACCTTGAATTCAGGGTGAGTAGCTAGCAAACGTTCCAAAACAGCGTTCATTGGACGATAAGATTTTTCAGCAACTTTCTTAAAAACCTGTTCGTTATTGCGTTCCGTATTGTAATCAGGCTCGTCAAAATAATCATGTTTAGTAGCTGTATCGAATACGCTATATTTACGTACACGGAAAGGTTGGTGAACATGCAAGTAAAGAACTATGCCGCGTTTACTAGTCATAATGTTCCTCCTTGTTTAGCTTTATCATAAATTTCCATACATTTTCCTGCGACGTCGTTCCATGAAATGTTGTCGTATTCAAGTTTTACATTTTCCTGTAGGGATTGTTTGAGTGATTCTGACGTTGCAATTGATATCAATTGATCAGCCAGTTTGTCTTCGTCCCAGAAATCATAACGGAAAATACTATTCAACACTTCACCAACGCCGGATTGTTTAGAGATAATTAATGCGTTACCGTGATGTGCGGCCTCTAGTGCAGTCAGACCAAATGGTTCTGACACAGAACTCATAACAAAGATATCGCCGACACTGTACGCATCGCGCCATTGTTTACCACGGACAAAACCAGTAAAGAACAGTTTGTCGGAAATACCCAATTCAGATCCTAAACTAATCAATTCATCGCGTTGTTCACCGTCACCAGCCAGCAGGAAAACGATTTTGTCATACTTTTCACAAGCTTTGGCAGCGGCACGGATAAAGTTTGCCAATCCTTTTTGAATCGTAAACCTAGTGACCTGTACGGCAACAGTATAACCTTCGCTGCGTAACGCTTCGAGGTATTTGTAGGTGCTGTAGTCATAGTTATAACCATCATCAAAACTTGATACGTCGATTGCATTATGAACAACTTCAATTTTATCAGCCGGAATGCCGTATTTTTGCATAATAATACCCTTGGTAATACCGCTGACGGCCAAAATACGGTCGGCCATCATCAAACCTTGATATTCAATCTCGTGAACAAGTGGGTTGCCGCTGTTGCTACCAGATCGGTCAAATTCGGTTGCGTGAACATGAATAACTAGTGGTGCGCCAGTAATCTGCTTGGCACGCATGCCAGCTTCCATCGTCAACCAATCATGAGCGTGGATTACATCTGGGGTTACCGTACGAACTAGACGTTCAACATATTTAACATATCGTTTTTGGACGCCACGCATGTCTTTCAGGTCGTTAATATCGGCCTTGGATAGTTGAGTTTCAATAACCTTACTGCTGTCATATGCACCCAAACCATATCGTTCCAGTGGCGTCAAACCAGTTGCTGCATGGATAGTCATAAATTCACAGCCAGGATGTTCGGCAGAATAGGGAACAACGAAGTCAATATTTGCGCCTTTGAGTGCTAATGCTTTGGACATATGGTAACAAGCTACTCCAAGCCCACCACTGTTGTGGGGCGGTAATTCCCACCCAAGCATTAGTATATTCATCTTACTTTAGTTACAAGCAGCCAATTATGACTAACTACCACTCCTCTTTAGTTTATAGGCGTTCTTGCCCTAATTATAGGATGACGGTAATGCTTTTGCAACACTATAAATTCAGTAAAATATCTGTTATTATATTTTACGTAGTCAATGCAATATCTTTTATTATAATATTTGATAAAATGTATTAAGTTGACTACATATAGGGGTATAGTACAGCGGTTAGTATATGGGTTTCCAAAACCTAGGACCGAGGTTCGATTCCTCGTACCCCTGCCAAAATAAATAATCCTGCATTCATGTAGGATTATTTATTTTGATTGGGTACGCGGACCGAACCGTATCAACTTTGTTGATGGGTTCGAATTCTGTCAAATCTATTGATTTTACAGAATTTAGCCGATGTTAGAACTATAAGTTTACGATAGTTATAACATCGAAGCGTTGGACGAGTACCCCTGCCCAAATTAGTTCACTCATTTTGCTAGCAAGCGGAAATAGGGAGCAAAGCGACCGCCTTCCTCGTACCCCAGCCCAAAAACTGACACAAAATAACACCTTTAGAGGTCCGTCCTCTAGGTTACCCTCTACTTAGGTCATCGACACGGATCGGTAAGAGCTGTTCGGCCTCCATTTGATCGAGCACTAGGCGAGTTAGTCGGTTGTCGATAAAGTTAATGCTGTATTCGCGACCACCCTCTTTAATTGCCACAAGATATCCAGCTTCTCGCATCTTCCGAATTTGGTTTGCTATTGCACCAGAACTAACTTCTTTACCCCACAGATTAGAAATATCGGCTGCTTTGATGGTTGTTTTGCGCACAGCGCGCTCCAATATGTTACTTTCGAGTGAAGTTAACATGCCAGCGGCATTTAGTCGGCTAATAGCAGGTAAAAGCAGCTTGTTATTAACAAAGCTGTCGTCTGCAAGACGCAATGTCTTTTCGGTTTCATCTTTTATGCCGCTTAAGAAGTATTCACTCCAAGTCAGCAAACCATCGTCAGTACCGATATCGGCATGTCCAAGCATGTCGTAGTACTTATTCCTGTCACCCGCAAAAACGGCAGTTGGGTTGAACAAGCGTAAGGCGTTTGGCTCAATATAACCCTTCTTGCAAAGCATCGCATAAGTTAACAGACGCACTGTGCGCCCATTACCGTTACCGAATGGGTGAATCCAAACAAATCTGTGATGTGCCAGTGCGATTTTAAGTAATTCATCACGACTATTAGTGTCGCCGTCTATATATTCAATAAGTTCGCGCATCAAATCGGCAACATCGTAGTGTGATGGTGGGGTGTGATGCGAATTAGCTATTACTACATCAATATCGCGGAAGCCCCCAGTCCGATTATCACCTTCACGAATCAGACCTTCGACAACAATTCGATGGAGTTCGAGTAGAAAATTGCGGTCAACTTGTGTGTCGGCAATATGTTCGTCGATAAAATCGAGTGCTTTCATAAGATTGATAATTTCTTTCATACTCTCGTCTTCGCTGTCGCCACTGGCGCGCTTCTCAACAAAGCCTGCAAGAGTTGTATGATTACCTTCTATGCGAGCACTTGATAAAGCCTCTATGATATGAAAAAGACTTTTGAGCTGGATAAAGACCTGCCGGCTAGTACTGCCAAACACCGTGCGACCACGCAAGTGTTCAAGCTGTATAATAACGTCAGTTAGCTTGGAATTATACTGTGGTTCTGGTGTTTTAATCATACCTATATTATACCACACTATCTCACTTGATATTCTAGCATTATCTAACCAGAATATACAAATAACAGTTCAAATATCTCATTTACCACTACCTTAATATCTCACTAATATATAGTGCAGCCACAAGAGTAATTTTTGATGTACGGTTGCGGAACACCCGCCAAATAAAATTGATCTGCGTTTACGAGGTATATTTTATTTGCCGAGGTTCGTGAAGCGCAGTGCATCAAAATTAGTTTACTCATTTTGCCAGCAAGCGGTTCGCTGTACAGTGAATAGGGGGCAAAGCGACCGCCTGAAGATTATCCCTGTCAAGATTTATCAATATCGCATCACAACAGTTGGTGATATAATAAATTATATGAGCGAAGATCAATTCACAAAATTATTTAATTACATGGAAAAACGTTTTGATATTGTTGACAAGAAATTTGAAATGGTCGACAAACGCTTTGACTTACTCCTAAATTCTAGAACCAAACGCAACCTCATCTAAGTTTAGTGCTTTATCTTGGTTTTTAGCAAGCCAGGTGTAGACCTCCAGTGGCGTATGCCACTGGAGTCTTTTCCTTGGCTTGTTATTGAGCTCGCTAGCTATGTTGT
>JBBQTT010000018.1:0-12299 GCA_038213035.1 Saccharimonadales bacterium (SeqCode)
CATGTTCAATTAATTCTTTTTGTTCATTAATAAATAGATCATCATCAAACCATAAAAATGGTTTTGTAAAATCTATGATATTGCAAGGTTTATCCTTGCAAACAAAGAAAATATTATATAATATATTTTTAATTAGATGGAGGGATTTGGTCACTGATATTTTCTTGCAGAAAATTCATCGACCCCGTCTCAACTTGGTGACTATTCGTCATCCAGGTTCCCGACTCTCAAACTGCCGACGTGGCAGTTTTCACCCCCAAGGGGGTTCAAATCCCGACCAGCTCGGTCAAATAAAATAGAGTCCAGAAGGACTCAATTTTATTTGGCTGGGATGGAGGGATTTGAACCCCCGAATGTCGGCACCAAAAGCCGATGCCTTACCACTTGGCGACATCCCAATATATATGTGGTGATTGTTTCTATAATATGAGTTGATCGTTACGTGTGCGAAACAAAGTTTCGATTGCCTTGTCACGATAAAAATCATTCCGATTTTTTCGCGACCCCGCCTCACTTGGTTGCGTTCGCATTCGCTGGACAGCGAACAGGCTCCGGCCTTGCGCTATGCAGACTTGCATGGCTCACACTTGGCGACATCCCACTATATTCGAAAAATACGTACCTTTTAAAGTCGGTTGACTGTTCTTTTGGGTGCCGTATCAAAAGCCGCCTCACAGTAAAATTCATTCTGAATTTTCTGCGAGCCCGCCTCAGTCGTTGACGTTCGTCATCCGGCTTCCGGCCTTGCAGATTGCCACCACGGCAATCTTCACCTTACCACTTGGATACATACCAATACAGCGCTGGTAAGCAGTACAGATTGTACACTAATTTGGGCGTCCACTCAAGAGGTTAGGGTGTATTTTTATAATATATTATCAAATCTTGTAGGTAAGACCTTGTGAAACCAAATAAAAAAACTGACCAAAAGTCAGTTGCGGTTATAGAATAAACAAAATCAGATTATTGAACTTAGGTATATCGAGCCGCCACATTTGCGTATTGCAAATAATGGCGGCTCACAAATGGCGATTTGGATAAAACTAACTTTTAACTTGCAAAAAATCTTCTAGCAGAACTGGTTCTAGTTCAGATGCTTTGGCGGCTTTTATAAATGCATTTATATCTGAATCGAAATTAGATGTAAAATGCATCAAAACAATATCACCAGGTCGAAGTTTAGTATCAACTTGGTATTTCATGGTGCCTTTTTCAACTAAAGCTATCCACGTTACAGCTGCTTTCATCCCACAATCGGCGATAGCCTTCAAAGTTGTGTCTGAATATGCACCTCCTGGTGGTCTAAACAGAATTGGGCGACGTCCGTATTGTTCTGTGATGTAATCGGACATTCCGCAAATGTCAGCTTTTTGGCTGTCATAGGAACGTTTGTACATCATAGGATTATGCAACATGGTGTGGTTTTCAATCAACGAACCTTGATCTTGAATTGGTTTAAAAAACTCAGGATAGGTTGTGATTGACGTTTTCGTCAGAAATAAACTAGCCTTTATGTTATTAGCGGCTAATGTATCGATTTCGGATTGGTTTTTATGTGTTCCGTCGTCGATGGTTAAAAATACTACCTTTTTAGCGGTTGGTATGTGCGTTATAACTGGCACCATACCATCCTTGATCGGTGGTAATTCATAATCCGATAACATTGGTTTTGCTACAATTGCGTCTTCAACTATTGCGGTCTTTTCGGGTGCTTTTGTGATTGTCATTTTTTTATAAACAATCAATAGTGCTATTGCCATAACAGCAATAGCTGCGACACCCAGAACGACTTTGGGGATTTTTTTTGCCATTTTGTTTGTTTTTCATAATCATAAACCCATTAGGTATTATGAAAATGAAAATATTTAATTAAAAAATTATTTATATCAAATATACTTATCAATAATCTGATTTGTTAAGGCGCATTATGTTATAGTGGCGTAAAGCCGAAATAACTTAATCATTCCATATTATAACATCTTATTTACAAAAACAAAAAATATTTTAAAATGTTTAATTTATTGGCGTTAATGTCACGGCTGGCTATCTGCTAACTATTATATTGACGCTTTGATTTTAGGGTCAATAACAGTGCGTCGCCAAGAATAATTTATTTGCGACGAGAAGAGCTGATTGTGTACAAGAAGTCGCCGATAGCAATAATTAGCAGCCAGATCCAAGAACGAATACCTAGAAACGTAAAATCTAATGGGTTTGTTTTTGGTTCTGGTGCCAGCGTTGGGGTCGGATTGTCGATAGATTTTTTGTCGTCAGTTTGATTATTTGTTGTTTGAGTACCCAGCACTTCAGGCGTTGCTGGTAATGTTGGGTTATTAGTTTCTGGGGTGTTGAAAAATACATCCGAAATTGTTGTTGATATTGAGGGTGGAGTTTTATCTATGGCCGGAGTGACAGCAATGACTGGTTCTGGGTTAATTGTGACGGTTCTAATAGCCGTTGCCTTATTATTAGCTTCGTCGATTTTTGAATATGTAATTATGTATGTACCGACTTTGGATGTGTCTATGAAACCGAAAATATCAGTTACATCACCACCTGGTTTGTCGATATTATCAGTCCAGGTTGCGCCTGGTTCGGTATATTTACCACCATATTCAATAGATATGTTACTATCGCCGTTTAATTGGATTTTTGGGGCTTCGATGTCGATCATCGAAATATTAAACTTGACGTAAACCGAGTTATTGTTGGAATCAATAAGATTTCCGTCCAATGTAATTATTCCATTGTTGGTTGCAGCCAGATCAATTAAATCTTGGCGTGTTATCGGTTGCGGGTAGCCAAATACATCCAACAATGACCGTAAATTTACACCATGACTCAGCGATATGCTGCCTGATGGTGCGTTAATTTGCAGGTCGCTGTCTTTGTTGATTGTGATTTTGCCACCACTGTCCAATTCGTCTTGGGTTACTCCGGCAAGATTGAAATTTATATCACTGCCAGTTATGACTCCGTTTTGTCCCGCTATCGACATACTTGTAATGCGTGGATTATGAGAAATAATTACATTAAAAGTAGTTGGGATAGCTTCATTACCAAAAGTATCTGTTTTTGTGCAAGTTATGGTGGTTGAGCCAATTGGGAAAATCGTATTTGATTGAGGGCTGCAAATCGCAGGAGAATCATTATCCATATTATCAACCGTGTTCGGTGTAATATATACTACTTTTGTTGACGATTTTGATTCTGGTATAGTTATGCTTATATCGTCATGAGATTGGATAATTGGTGGTGTTGAATCTACTGTATAAGTGCTGTATTTTGCAATTTCATTCGGGCTATAATTGGCGTCCGTCGAGTCGACTATGATTACGATTGAATATATTCCGTCGGGGATGGACTCGGCGTCAGATTCGGTCATTTGAGCGTCCCACGTGTCACCGTAATTGCTGGCGTCAAAGACGGAATACTCGGTATTACAATCATCGTTACTGCAAATGTGAACAGTGATAGTTGCGTTGGGGTCATTGACGGTCCCTGAAATTGTCGGAATGGATTGTTTATCGGTTGAAACCGGTCCGCTAATTGTGGCGTCAAGGACCAAATTGCTTTCTAGCATTAATCTTGGTTTGCTCATCGAAGTAGATATTGTCAGATCGGATGAATCGGTAGCTGATATTTCGCCAGAAAAGTAATGAGAGCCAGCATGAATATCTGATATAGTCGGGCTTGTGCAAGTAAAACCATCTGCATCAGCGGTTAATGTACCTGTTTGCCAGTTTGAAATGTATGGTTCTTCAGATGCATCGTCGGTTTTTGTTGTTTTCCATCGGTATTGACAGGTGGTAATATCTGACGAGTCTGTAATATGGACAGAAATATTTGGACTAAGACTGGTTAAACTACCGTCATAACCGTATGCTGGGGCGACTATAAAGTTATCAAAACTTGGGCCGAAAAAGAAACCATTCCTTGCCACTACAGGGTATGTAATTGAAAAAGTTTGGAATAAAAGTGATAGGATTGCTATATATAAAATAGTTCGTTTTGTTTTTAGTAATATCACTGCAATACTCCTAGTAAAATCCGTTTCCGGCAGTTCAAGTTTTTATTATTCGCGAACAAACCTGTTTAGTCCCACAAATAAACTAGTTGTATCTATTTAATACTAATATGGTTAGGTCGTCAATCAGTTGAGCTACGTGAACTCAGACGGGGAACATATTAAAACGCCACCTTTTTTGGGTGGCGTTTTAATATTATTTATATCAAATGAGTATCAGTGTCTTAATCTCGATCTCGGCGTCGTGTCATAAACCACCAACCACCTAATGCGCCAGCTATACCAATTAACCATATCCAGTCGTATATACCAAATATTGTGTAGTTAAATATGTTATTGTCTGGTGTTGTAGCTGCGGGTGTGTCGCTGGTTTTATCAGCCGTGCTACCTTCTGCTGGAGTTGTTGTTTGGTCTCCTAGCACGTCTGTAGCTGGTGGAGTAACGGTGTCTGTATTAGTTGTAGCGATGATTGCTGCTGGTGTTACAGTAGTTGTTGTCGTCGTCAATGGCCTAGCAGTTATAGTGAAAATTGACGGGGTAAACGTTAATGTGTAATTTCCGTTTATTGCTAATGCTCCTTGGTTGATTTGGTATGAACCAACTGTTTCGCCTGCTGGTCGAGATAATACACCTGTTAGAAAATCAGATCCTATTAATCCGATAACGTTGTATGTAAATTTTGGATCAGTTTGCCCGAACACTTTTGTTTTTGTATTGGCTATAACCAAGACATGGGCTTTGGTGATCGTTAAACTGCCTGGTTCAAAACTGACTGTGTAATTTGGGTTAGTTAAATCGCCAGATATTTGGTATGTCCCAACACTTTCACCAGACACTCGGTCTAGTGTGCCAGAGAGTGTGTCTGGGCTAAACAATGTACCTGATGTTATACGGTATGCAGTGCTGAAATCTGGGTCTGATGTACCATAAACCTTGGATTGATTATCTGCGGTTACTGTTATATCTACTTTGTTGACGGTCAACGTACCAGCTGTATAGATGATTGTGTAGTTTGATAAACCAGTGCCGGTTGCTGCAGTTATATCAATTGAGTAGGTCATAGCCGCTGCTGTAGCTGGTTGTCCGATGCTTGAGATATCCGCATTTGAGATAGTATCGCTATTGATTAAGCCGATACTTGTGAATTCTGTCCCGTTGAAGGCTAATGTATCACCATAAGTTTTTGAGCTGTCGTTTGCTGTGATAGCTAAAGGTTTTTGTGTGACATTTATCGTTCTAGTGATTTGCGTAGCATGGTTGTTAGCCGTATCAACTGCATCGTAATAGATATAGTATGTGCCAACAGGAGTTATTGGGGCAACTGTGTCGCCAGTAACTACTACTGAGACAGAAGGGTCGAAGTTGTCGGTCGCAGTCGCACCTTGGTCTAAATAGCCGGTACCGTACACTACGTTAATTGTATCGCTGCCGTTCAGGCTTATAACAGGGGCTGTGGTGTCGATTACATTTACGGTTCTTGTGACAGTTATTGCGGCGTTACCGGCGGCGTCAGAAACGTCGTATGTAATGGTGTATGAGCCAACTTGTGAGGTGTCAACGTTGCTGTTTGGTATAATCGAACTGGTTAAATCACCATATTTTATATCAAAAGCAGTAGCACCTGGGTCGACATAAGGACTGCCAACTAGTACGCTATCTGGGTTTGGTCCAACCAAAGTGATTACTGGCGGGACTATATCGACGTAGATGTTGATAGTTATTATTGACTGGTTGCCGGTAGCGCCAGTTAACGTTCCGGTTACTGGGATAATACCACCATACGATACGGCCGTAGATTTTAATTCAAATGCCAAGATGTTATATCCAAATAATCCTAAAGTTGATAACGAATTGTTGCCGCCTGTTAACGTGATTGGTGGGAGTGGAGCAGATGTAATTTGCAAAGTGCTAGGTGCTGAAACATCGATACTGCCTAGTGAAGCGAGATTTAAGTCTGTTACGCCGCTTAAGTCAAGATTGACTGTATTGCCACCGGTTACTAAGCCTGTACGACCAGCGAATGTCATTGAGTTGATTGTTGGGGCTGGGGTGTAATAAACCTTTACCGATAATTGATCAATATACAAGCTACCAACGCCAATCGTTGCGTCAAGTTTTATCTTAAAATTTGAGCCAGAAAAATCACTAGGTGACCAAGTGTGGTTCCATTTATCGTTTGTGTTGCCATAAGTCCGAACAGCTTCCTTGGATGATGTAATACCGGGTAGGGTGGTGATTTTTCGGCCAGTACCAATACCAGAGGTGTATGTTGCACCGCCGTTTGAGCTTAATGATATATTTGCTTGTCTCAATAAGCTTGTATAGCCTTCGATTTGTACGACGATACTATCAACACTACTACCGGTTGGGATTGAGAGTCCAAAGTTACTGTATTCAACTACGTCAGTACCACTGTTGGCAACAGCGCGTTGGTTGTCTGAAACATAGGCTTTGCCCGGGTTAGCCCAGCCATTATTTGAATTGCTTGATGGAGTAAAAAACCCAGTGTCGGCAGCAAATGCCGGCAAAACGCCAACTGCAAAAGTCTGCATTACCAACGTTAGGATAACTATTCCTGACGTTACTTTATTTAGCTTTTTTAATATTTTCATAAATACTCCTTCTTATGAACTCGCATTGATTTTATTGTTATACAGTCCTATTAACTACCTAATTTCTCCATGCAACCTTATTTGTATAGAGAATCTATGTAATTTTTGCTACCCCAATCTTGCCCAAGAATTGTCTTATTTGTTAATGGACTAGTAGTCATTACAAATAACTGTTTATAATACTAGTTATATATTAACGGCGACTAGTGGTCAAGTATGTGACGTGGAAAATACCATTAATTAAGCTAATTACCAGATATCAGCTATATAATTAGTCCACATGTATAGATTTTATGTCACAGGCAATCAACAGTTAACAGATTCAACGTTATTATTAACGCTAAAGAAAAAGTCGGAAGAAAAATCTTTTTCATTTCAACCGGGGCAGTATGCATCGATTAGTTTTAAAAAAAATGGTCGACCAACGCCTGCTAGAAATTTTTCTATTATTAATTCACCAACCGACCAAGGAACATTACAGTTTAGTATTCGAGTAAAAGGACGTTTTACGAATGCTTTGACTAATTTAATGGAGGGCGATGAAGTAAAAGTTCGCGGTCCTTTTGGTAACTTTGTGTTCGATAAAGAGCGCGATAAAGACACAGTCATGATTGCCGGCGGTATAGGAATTGCTCCATTTATAGGGATGATTCGATTCGCAACTGCTACTAATTTATCTAATAATATAAATTTGATTTATAGTTTTAGAGACCAAAATGATGCTCCTTTTGCTGATCAGTTAAAGAAATTTGATGATTTGAATCCAAATTTCAAAACTACATTTGTGGTAGGTGAGGGCGAAACTGATAAATTTTCTGGCCATAATGTAATAAATGGCAGAATGAGTCCAGATGTTATCAATCAAGTGATAGAGAATAATTATGAAGGTAAAACCTTTTCTATTTGTGGTTCGCCAAAATTTATGGCCGATGTCGTTCAGATATTAAAAGATATGGGCGTCGACGAAAACAAGATTATGACCGAAGCATTTGGTCAAGGATCGAAACGCCGTTCTGGTAAATTATTTGCTTGGCCACCAAGTACGTATGTTATGGGTGCTGTCGGTTTGGCGACTGCAAGTCTTGTTATTATGATAAGCGACTTTACATCTGCTTTGGCGGCTCAGACGGCGGCAGCAAATACTATATCTAATACGGGTAATCAAACAGGTACAACCAATAGCCGTCAAGATGAATTAGATGGTTTAGTCAATGGTTTGCCGACAACAAAAAACAGTTCTCCGTCTAGTTCAGCTGCAAGTCAGGCGGCATCACAACAAACAAACACAAGTACTCAGACTGTGACGTCAGCTCCAGTGTCTGCACCTGCAACTTCAAATACAGCGCCCGTTTATGTTGCACCAGCGCCAACACCGACGCCAACTCCAGCGCCGAAACCTGCTCCTGCTCCCACTCCTGCACCAGCGCCAAAGCCAAAGCCGGTTCCAGTATGTACGACAACTCAAAGTGGAGTTACTACTTGCGTCTAAGAGAATTATCTCAAACTAAACTCGCACTGGGCAGTGATATTAAAATAGCTATCATTAGTGATATGTCACAAACTGACGCAGAGCATTTATTCGGTGTGCTTTGGAAAAAAGTTTATTCGTTTGAAAAGCAATTTAGTCGTTTTTTAGGTAAAAGTGAACTATCTATTTTTAACCGTTCTGCTGGTACAAAGACAAAAATATCACCAGAATTTAGAGAATTATTAATAAATGTTCGCCGTCAAGGTGTTGAAACTGGGGGATTATATAATCCGTTTATCACTCCTGCACTTCAACGAGCTGGTTATTTAAAATCAGCCATGCTGGGGTATGAACAAGATGCGCAATCCGACTACACAGATCGCAAGGTGGTGGGCGTTGAAAGGCTGGTTATTGGCGATGATTGGGCAACTATACCGTATGGCACAGCAATTGATATTGGTGGATGCGGTAAGGGTTATTTGGCCGATCAATTAGGGCAGATTCTAAATGAACAATCGTTAACCGGTTACTGGATGTCGCTTGGTGGCGATGTAGTTACTATGGGTAATGATGAAAATGATAATAATATGACTTTGAATATTCAAAATGCCGATGACCTAGGAGGCGTGTCGGATTGGATTGTTCATTGTCCAATCAAGTATTCTTCGACGGCGACATCAGGTACCTTTAGACGCAAAGGTCAAAACATCCCTAAAAGTTGGCACCATATCATCAATCCAAATACATTGGAACCAGCGATTACAGATATTAGATTGGCTACTATATGTGCCGGTACGGCATTACAAGCTGACGTTTTGGCATCGTGTGCGGTTATATTGGGGTCAAAAAAGGCACCGGAATTTTTGAAAAAACACGGCGTAAAGTCCGCACTTTTGCAATGTATTGACAAGGATGGTGTGCTGTTTGAACAGGTATTCGGTGATATGATAAGTATTAAAAAAGATACTAACAATAAGGGAGTTTTGGCTGATGCGTAAGGGTATATTTGTAATTATTATTTTAGCTATCAGTCTGTCGTTTGCTGTGTTTTTTAATCAACCTGCGATAGCACAATCATCATCTAACGTTGTCGTTCAACCTATTTCAGGCCCAACGGTTGCACAGCAATTAGTGACACGTGCTCAAAATTCGTGGCCATGGTATTTAGTACGCGGATCGGGTATTATTGCAGCCTTGGCGTTGGTAATTTTGATGTTGTCAGGGGTTGGGCTGGTTACGGGGCATACTTTTAAATTCTTGGAACCGATTACTGCTTGGGCTTCGCATAAAGCACTAGGAATAGTGTTTGGTATTTCAGTTTTAATACATATGATTGGGTTATTATTTGATCATTTCGTGCCATTTGATATTGTGAGTTTATTGGTTCCGTGGGCATCGAATTACAAACCGGTAACGATTTTAGGTGTATCATTTGGATCGTTATTTGTAGCCTTGGGCGTATTGGCTTTCTATGGTTTGGCATTAGTCGTTATTACATCGTTGGTATGGATTGAAAAGAAACCATATATCTGGAAATTAATACACTTTTTGTCATATTTAGTAATGGTATTTGTATTTATACACGCCCTATATCTGGGCACTGATTTAGCGAATGGTCCACTAAGGTGGATATGGATAATATTAGGTGTCGGTGTGGCTGGCGCTGTTGTATCCCGTCTTTGGAGGGCTAAAACGATATAATGAATAGTGAATTAAAAAATATGCGTAAACCGTTCAGATTAAGATCATTTTGGATGGTATTTTATTTGACACTAGTCATAGCGGCTGTATCTGTCGTATTTGTGGCTGCAGAGCAAGCTGAAACACATATATTGCCAGTCGGGCAAGTCAAATTAACCGTGCCTTATTCGAAGTATGTTGTCGGTGAAAAAATTAGCTACACGATAAAGAATAGTTATAACAGCTCGATATATATAATTAACAGCTGTCCGTCGGAACCACTGGCGGTTTATCGGTTCGAAAACAATAAATGGGTTCGCCAACACGATCAAACTACACAAGCAGAATGCGCTGGTCAACAAAGACAAATTAATGTTGGACCAGGTGGTTCAATTACGGGTGATTTTAGTCCTTGGCATAATTTATTTAAGACCCCAGGTAAATATCGCGTAGTTGTCGCGGTTGAACATTATAAATCATTGCCATACCAGGACTTTGAAGTGGTTGCGGTTGGCACGGCAGCGCTAACGGACCAACCTACGGCAGATGCGGTCATTACTGGTTCTAGTTCTAATCAAGCCGTTGCTACTGGTGCCAGTACGACTACAGACAAAAAAACTACAACTCCTGCAAGCAAACCTACGACAACAAAGCCAGTAACAACAAACGATGATGACGAATCCAACAAAGATTCTGACGACTAATAATTATTGTTTTTTGAGGGCAATTGTAAACCAGGTGGTCTTGCCGATTACTTGGTAATCTTCGTATATTGATAAATATTTATTACCGGCGATAGCTTTGATAATTTCGGGATTGTAATAAAAAAACATACGTTCACCAAACTGATCGTTTTTGATTTCTGCAGTGTATAAATCACGGGCTTTCAGTGAAATGTAGAATATCCCGTTTTTACGAAGCGACTTATGGACTTTTTTAAAAACTTCACGCATGTCATCTTTGTCGACATGCAAAAGTGATGCAAAAGCATACACAACATTGATATTATTTGGGTATTCATATGACAGTGCATCGGATAGTGTAAATATAGCTGAAGGATTTTTAGCCTTGGCAATTTCTAGTAGGCCAGATGAAGGGTCAAAACCTTGGTACCAAGCAACTCGTTTAACAATTTCAGTCGCATCGCGTCCATCACCACAACCAATTTCAATAACTTTGGCATGAGTTGGTTTGTTTGCCAGATGTAAACCACGTTCAATATCGGCAATTCGTGAACCAGCACCAACAAAGTGTGCAGCTAATTCGGCTGCGTTTTCATTGTATACTTTTGTATTTTGAGTTTGCCAATCCATATATTAATAATAGCACCAGTTTTAAGAGCGACTCAATAAGAGTATAATTATAGGTAGAAGGTCAGATACCGAATAATCCGTGGCAGGTTAGAAAAGGAGGTTATATGACAGAATCTATTAAAACAACATACTTAGCGGGTGGATGTTTTTGGGGTGTTGAAGAATTATTTCGTGAACAACCAGGAGTTGTTGGTACCGAGGTTGGTTATACCGGGGGCAATAATCGCGAGCCGACATACGAATATCATCCGGGGCATGCCGAAGCGATTGCAATTACTTATGACACAAAAAAGACGTCGTTTAAGGATATATTAGATTTCTTTTTTAGAATTCACGATCCTACAACAATGAATCGACAAGGTAATGACACAGGATCGTCATATCGGTCGACTATATTTTATCAAGACGATAATGAACTGATGATTGCCCAAGAGATGATTACAAAAGTTAATAAGTCGGGGTTGTATAAAAATCCAGCTGTAACAACTCTTGAAAAATTTGATGAGTTTTACTCGGCTGAAGAATACCACCAAGATTATTTGCAAAAAAATCCTGGTGGTTACATATGTCATTTTATAAGAACCGAAAATAAATTATCAACATAAGGAGGCTATATGGATAAGGATAAAGCAGTATATTACAACAAATTATCACCAGAACAAAAAGCTGTTTTAGAAAAAAAGGGGACTGAAGCGCCTTTTACGGGTGCATTGCTTCACAATACAAAAAATGGTGAATATACCTGTGCGGCTTGTGGTGTGAAATTGTTTGAATCTGATACAAAATTTAATTCTGGTACCGGATGGCCTAGTTTTGACCAAGCAATCCCTGGGGCTACAAAACAAATTGATGACAGTAGTTTTGGTATGAAGCGAACAGAAGTTGTTTGTACGAATTGTGGCGGACATCTGGGGCACGTGTTTAATGATGGTCCCGCTGAAACCACAGGGCAACGTTATTGTATAAATTCGTGTAGTTTGAACTTTAAATCGACTGAATCAAAATAATTTGATATAAAATCCCTTATTATTGCTGCTTATGCTATACTTTAATTATTCTATTATTAATGGGGGATAATAACTATGGACGAGGAAAAGAACTTAAACGAGGACGGTGGACCGGTTGAAGAACCTGAAATGGCTTACAATCCAGAGCAATCTTATGCCGAGAATCCATCTGAAGCGCCACAACAAGCCGAA
>JBBQTT010000019.1:0-11737 GCA_038213035.1 Saccharimonadales bacterium (SeqCode)
GCCTGGAATGCTATTACGATTATATGCTCACCAGCATAAATATCGGGGTGGGTGATAATCAGTGCATCGTCGTTTCCATAGGTAAATTCAGCCGCTTTACCGTCCATGACCACAGTTTCAACGTTTAATGCTTTGCTGTGCAGGATGATACTGTTAGAACCCGGCTGCGAACTGCCGGTGATTGTGACGATGCCATCAAAAGATCGTTTTACGCGCTCAAGATTGATTGAAAGTTGATAATGTTTTGGAATGAATTGGTTTATAAGTCTAGTAACAGTTTGCATGGTATCTATTGTACCATTTAAACAGCGGTCAAAACTCTAAAATTAATTGACACAATCACCTCACAGTGTTATAATAGTATATTAGTCATCTATGGCGGTGTGCCATTAGAAAAACGAACATTAAAAAGTCGGATTATTCAAATGCATATCGGTCGAATATGCTATTAATTATTAATTTAATTAACAAAAAAGTAATATAAATATTTAATTCAAAAAAATATGGAAAACTTATTTTGGTATTTAAAAGAGGTTTGGCGATTACGCAAAAGAAAAGCTATGTATGAACGCCACTGTATGCAATACAGGTCAGTCAAACAGGTTTTGGGATTGGACAAAAATGTCATTATGCCCAGCTGTTATGAATTTGACAGACAACGTAAGTTGTCGGGTGTTGCCAGTGAAAAAGAAGCGTTTTTGAAAGCGTTAATTATCGAAATTAATCGGTATAATGAACTTCAACGTGCCGAAGTTAATGGTGTTAACGAAAAAATTAAATGGTCGGATTTGAAAAAAGCCACAAGTAACCTTAAGTTATTAAGTTTTCAGGTGGAAGTTCAAGTTCGAATGAACCATCATTCATGGCAGGGCGTTAGTTCTAACGACATAGAAAATTTTTCTGAAGTGAACCTAATCAATTTTTAGCGTTAAAAGCGGGGTGTTTCATGAGAGACACCCCCGGCTTTGTTCCCGATATGCATTATTGAATAATCTGATTTTTGTGAGTATAGGCGCATAATAGTATTATGGTATTAACGTATAGAAAAAGGCGAATCGCAATTGTGCTGATGTCGCTTTTTATTTTTGTTTACGTAATTATTTCTAATAATACGACCGAAACACCGCAGCCTGAATCTGCTGCTGTTAAAGCCGCAACTACCCAGACCGTTACTAGTCCGGCGCTAAAGGCGCTTGAAAGTATCGAAATCAAAGGTCGTGCGCCCAAGACAGGATATACCCGCGAACAATTCGGAGCTGGTTGGACTGTAACTGGTGGCTGCGACACTAGGAATATTATATTGAATCGAGATTTAATAAATTCGGTTGTTGATGATAAATGTAATGTGACAAGTGGAATATTGATCGACCCATATACCGGTAAAACTATCCAATTTAAACGCGGTAGCGATACCAGTGGGGCAGTTCAGATTGATCATGTCGTGGCGCTATCGGACGCTTGGCAAAAGGGCGCACAGCAGTTTACGGCGGCAAAGCGGATAATGTTGGCCAATGACCCACTGGAACTGTTGGCGGTTGATGGAGCAGCTAATTTACAAAAAAGTGACGGCGATGCGGCGACTTGGTTGCCGTCTAATAAATCTTTCCGTTGTCAGTATGTCGCCAGGCAAATTGCCGTTAAACAAAAGTATGGTTTATGGATGACTAATGCTGAACACGACGCAATTATTGGCATTTTAGGCAATTGTCCAGACCAGTTGTTGCCAAGCCCGTAAACTTGATATATAATAGTTATCAGTTCATTGCATTTCGTCGGCCGGCAGGTCGACTTTTTTAATAGGTAATCAAAGGAGAAAATTATGGAAGAAATCAATGTAAAACAACTAGTTCTAGCAGTACATACTATTGCTGAAGAGAAAAACTTGCCAGAAGAAACAGTTCTATCTGTTATTGAACAGGCGATTGCAGCTGCATGGCGCCGTGATAATGGTGAACGCGACCAAGAAGTCCGATCAGAATTAAATATCAACGACGGTACGGCAAACGTATTTGTGGCCCGTGAAGTAGTCGAAGAAGTTGGTTCTGACGCTGTCGAAATTAGCCTCAAAGACGCTAAAAAGGTCAAAAAAGACGCCGTTATTGGTGATATTATCGAAGACAAACACGAAGTCACATCATTTGGTCGTGTTGCTGCTCAGACCGCTAAACAAGTTGTCTTGCAACGTTTGCGTGAAGCAGAACGTGAAGTTGTATTAGGTGAATACGAAGACAAAATCGGCACCGTCGTAAACGGTACCGTTCAACGGGTTGAACCACGTGTTATCCGTGTTGATTTAGGCAAAGCAAGTGGAATTATTCCACAAAGCGAACAAATCCAGGGTGAATTTTATAGCATTGGTAGCCGAATCAAAGTTTATATCAAAGATATCGAACGTGATAATCGCGGTCCACAATTGATTCTTAGCCGTGGTAATGAACAATTTGTTGAATATTTGTTCCGCCAAGAAGTTCCCGAAATTGAAACTGGTGCAGTTGAAATTAAAGCTATCGCTCGCGAAGCTGGACGACGTACTAAATTGGCTGTTGCTAGCACCGTTCCTGGTATCGACCCAGTCGGAACATTTGTTGGTGGCCACGGAACTCGCGTTCAGGCTGTTATGAATGAAATTGGTAACCAAGAAAAAATTGATATCATTTCTTATGATAAAGATATTAATCAGTTTATTAAAAACGCTCTTAGCCCAGCTGAAATTGCAAAAGTTATGATTAACGAAGCAACCAAACGAGCTACTGTTTACGTTAGCGAAGATCAACAATCAATCGCTATTGGTCGTGCTGGCCAAAACGTACGCCTAGCTAGTCGTTTAACTGGTTACGAAATTGATATTGAACAAGTTGTTGCCACTAAAGCGGCAGCGCCTGCTCCACGTAAAAATATCGAAGATAGCCTACTTGACGCTTTGCAAGAGTCGACAAAAGAAAACTAATTTAAAAAACAAATTAGTCGAAAATAGCAAATTAGCACTCGTTTGACCCGAGTGCTAATTTTGGTATAATAGTTATATAGTCTGTAAGTCAAAAACTGCACGTTTACTATATAGGAGGTAGATAATAACAATATGGGTGATGATTTCTCGGAAATTGCAGCGCATTTAACCGACAACGCTCGGCTTAGTTTGCAGCATGCAAATATTATTGCTCAAGGCTACGGTAGTTCTTATATTGGAACAGAACATATTTTAATGGGTATTTTGGCTCAGCTGTCTTCGGTTGGTGCAAAAATGTTGGCAGATGTTGGGGTAACATTGGACCGCGCCCGAGTCGCGCTTAATTTGGCACCATTAACGGTTATTGTCAGTCCCGAAGCAAAAGGTCTAAGTGAAACAGCTAAATTGACCATAAAAATGAGTTGGGATATTGCCCAAGAATACCATCAAGATTATTTAGGAACTGAACATATTCTGTATAGTATTTTAGGCCAAAGGAATGCTCGGGCGTCAGTATTATTGCGTGATATGGGGATTAGTCTAGCTGATTTAACCGAAGATTTAGAAGATTATCTGGATGGTCAAAAAGATTCACTTAAAAGTAATTTTGAATCATTCTCTTCAACCGATGCGAATCAAAAAACTAAACAAAAAGGTGCACTGGCAACATACGGTATTGATTTAACCGCATTAGCCAAAGCTGGCAAACTAGATCCAGTCATTGGTCGCGAAATCCAAGAAGACCGCGCTATTACGATATTAAGTCGTCGAACTAAAAATAACCCAGTTTTAATTGGCGAACCTGGTGTTGGTAAAACGGCGATTGTCGAAGGTATTGCTCAGCGCATTGCTAGGGAAGATGTACCCGAACACCTGTTGGATAAACGTCTAATTCAGCTGGATTTAGCTGGTATGATTGCTGGAACAAAATACCGTGGCGAATTCGAAGATCGTTTGAAAAAGGTGATGGCTGAACTGAAACAACAAAACAATGTCATTGTATTTATCGACGAAATCCATTTATTAGTTGGCGCAGGCATGGCCGAAGGTACGGTTGATGCTGCTAATATATTAAAACCAGCGTTAGCAAAGGGCGAAATTCGTTTAGTTGGCGCAACTACGACAGATGAATATAGAAAATATATCGAAAAAGACAGTGCGCTGGAACGTCGTTTGCAAACAATTATGGTACCAGAACCAACCAGCAAAGATACGATTGCAATCTTGAAGGGACTACGTCCACGTTATGAAAAACACCACGGCGTCAGTATGACTGATGAAATTATTGAAGATGCAGTTTATATGGCTGAGCGTTATGTTAACGAGCGTTTTATGCCCGACAAAGCAATTGATGTTATCGATGAAGCATCGGCGCTAGTGCGTGTAAAATCTGGTCGTAAACCAAGTAAACTTCGTGATTACACTAGCCAATTGAAAAATTTGAATGAAAAAATGGAAGAATCGGTAACGGCTGAGGATTACGAAAGGGCGGCGTTATACAAAACTCGTATCAGTCAAATTACAACAAAATTAAACGAAACTCGCGAAGAATTTGAAAAGAAAACGCCAATTGTCTTAACGGGTGACGATATTGCTGACACAATTGCCTTGATGACAGGGATACCTGTAAAGCGTTTGCAAAAATCTGAATCAAAACTATTACGTAATTTAGAAAAACACCTTGGCAAATATATTATTGGTCAACCAGAAGCGCTTGAAAAGGTGTCGCAAGCTATTAGACGCAGCCGAAGCGGTGTGGCTGACAGTCATCGACCAATCGGATCATTTGTGTTTATGGGTCCAACTGGTGTTGGTAAAACTGAGCTGGCTAAAGTTTTAGCCCGTGAGGTGTTTGGTAGCGCTGATGCCTTGATAAAAATCGACATGAGTGAGTTTGGAGAACGTCATAATACCAGCCGTCTAATTGGCGCACCTGCGGGGTATGTCGGTTATGACGATGGCGGACAATTGACTGACAAAATTCGTCGTCAACCATACAGCGTCGTATTATTTGACGAAATTGAAAAAGCTCATCCCGAAGTCTTTAATTTACTTTTGCAAATATTAGAAGACGGCACATTATCAGACGCCAAAGGCCGCAAAGTCAACTTTGGCAATGCCATAATTATCTTAACCAGCAACTTGGGTGCGGATATGATGATGAAGGAATCCAGTCTTGGTTTTCATGTCACTTCAAAAACCGATCAGAAAAAATTAGAAGCAGTTCATGCCGAAAACGCTGCGGCGACTGAAGCTGCTTTAAATAAAATGATGCGTCCGGAATTGATTAATCGTTTTGATAGTATTATCACCTTTAGAGCATTGATGCATGAACAAATTGCTAAAATATTTGATAATTTAATCGAAGAATTACAGCAAAGATTAGTACAAAAAGGTATTCATTTAGTAATCAAACCAGCTGCCAAGCGTCTGTTAATAGCCAAAGGCTATAACGAAAAGTTTGGGGCGCGACCACTTCGTCGTGCGATTCAGGACGAATTAGAACATCGAATTGCAGATGGTATCTTGTCAGGAGCGTACGAAAAAGGTAGTGTATTAACAATAGGTTCGCTAGCTGGGGAGATCCGAATTGATGTTACGACAGAAACTTAACAAAACAAAACTAATTGCTAATGTTGTAGCCAGTCTAATTTTAATTGGTTTATCGTTTTTTATTATTGCTAATCGTCAACGAATCGTTGATCAAATAACGGTTTGGCAATTTAAATCGACAACTGAACTTACTGGCCTAGTTGAACGATCTGGTATGAACGACTATGGAAAGTTTTTATATTTGGCCAGTCAGCCAGTTTTGGACGCCACTCAAAGCTTCAACAGCGAATGTGATCGCGTTGAAAACACCGCATCAATACTAGGTTGTTATAGTAATAATCGAATTTTCGTCTATGATGTTTCTGATCCACAACTTGACGGTGTGCGTGAAGTTACAGCAACTCACGAAACGCTTCACGCGGCCTATGCCAGACTGGATGACTCCATTAAAAATAGAATCAATGTATTGCTAGAAGCCGAATATAAAAAGCTTGAAAATAACAAAGATTATAGCGACAGAATGGCGTTTTATGCCCGAACCGAACCCGGTGAGCGAGATAACGAACTTCATTCGGTAATTGGGACAGAAATTGCTATTATTAACCCAGAATTGGAACAATATTACAACCAGTATTTCAGTAATCGCCAAAAAAGCGTAGCTCTTAACATAAAATATAGTAGCGTGTTTATTAATTTGAAAAATAAGGCTAACTCATTACTAGACCAGATGAAAGCCTTATCGGTCAGTGTGTCAACTCGTGTAGCTCAATATAATATAGATGTAAAATCATCAGAAGCTGCGATTGCCGATTTCAATAAACGTGCAGCTAATGGTTATTTTAAAACTATGCAACAGTTTAATACTGAGCGAGCAGCTTTGGCTGGCGTACTGGCCGATTTGGCAACGACCAGGACTAGTATTAGCGCCGATATTGCACAGTACGACAAATTACTAGGTGAATATAACTCCATAGCATCAGAATCTAAAAAACTCTATAACAGTATTGATAGTACTCTTACTCCAACCCCGACAGCCCCGACTAAATAGGGTATAATATAACCAATGGTTAAAACAAGAACTCAGTTTGTCTGTCAAAATTGCGGAGCAAGTTATCCAAAATGGATAGGCAAGTGCGATAACTGTGGTGAATGGAATACTTTAGTCGAGCAAGCACCGGTTTCCGTCGGTAAATCAGTCGTTGCACGTAGCGGATCGTCGGGAAATATTCTGGCTGTTCAAAATATGCGTTCAATATCCAGCAAAGAAAGTGTCAAACGACTAGCTACTGGGTTTGCGGATTTGGACGATGTTTTGGGTGGTGGGATATTATTGGGCGGAGTAATTTTGCTAGCAGGACAGCCTGGTATCGGTAAAAGTACGCTTTTATTACAAGTTTCAGCTTTTATCGCAAAAAATGAACCAGTTTTGTACGCCAGTGGTGAAGAATCGGCCGGCCAGGTAAAATTGCGAGCTCAACGCTTGGGGGCTGAAACCAGCGAACTACTAAGTTTTGCATCCAGCACTAGCGCTGATGATATTGCGGCAACAATTCGGTCCGGTGGTTATAAATTGGTCGTCATCGACTCAATTCAGACACTTTCTTTGGACGAAATTACATCTGCACCAGGCACAGTCAGCCAAATCACTAACAGTAGTAATGTTATTATTAGGGCTGCCAAACAATCTGGCGCCGCTGTTATTTTAGTAGGTCATGTCACCAAAGAGGGCAGTATTGCTGGTCCAAAAGTCCTAGAACATTTAGTTGACGTTGTTTTGCAATTTGAAGGTGATAGGTACGGTGGTTTCAAAATCGTTAGGGCTGCTAAAAACCGATTTGGTGCTACCAGCGAAGCGGCTATTTTTGAAATGGTTAGCGAAGGTTTAAGGTTGGTTGAAAACCCTTCCGCCGCTCTACTAGCCGAACGTCAAAATGCCGATGGGTCAGTCGTTTTGGCTACAATCGAAGGTACAAGGCCGTTGTTGGTCGAGATTCAAGCTCTTGTTAATCCAACCAGTTTCGGTTATCCTAA
Source organism: Saccharimonadales bacterium (SeqCode) (assembly GCA_038213035.1). Classification (GTDB taxonomy): domain Bacteria; phylum Patescibacteriota; class Saccharimonadia; order Saccharimonadales; family Saccharimonadaceae; genus UBA1547. Next base: position 7,532 of record JBBQTT010000019.1, read on the forward strand.
ACGTACTGCCAGTGGGTTTGATTTAAACAGGTTAAATCTTTTGATAGCGGTTCTTGAGCGCCGCACAAAACTAAACCTATCTGACAAAGACATTTATATTAACGTGGTCGGCGGACTCAAGCTGAACGACCAAGCAGCGGATTTGGCTATTTGTATGGCAATCGCCAGCGCTGCAGCCGGACGTAGAATTGACGACGGAATTGTGGTGTTTGGTGAAGTTGGACTGGGTGGCGAGATTCGTTCGGCACAGTCAACCGATCGTCGGGTAGCCGAGGCTAAAAAACTTGGCTTTACCCAAGCAATTGCGCCTAAATCAAGCGCCAAGAACTCATTTATTAAAGGTGTCAGTGATTTGCGAACAGCACTTATTGACTATCTACAAAAAAATTAAACCCGTCATTCGACAGGTCAAGGGGAAACAAAATGGAAATTATAATTATCATATTACTGCTCATAATCACAGCAGAAGCGTCGTATTTGGTCGCCGTTAACACTAAAAAACTATCACATAAAAAAGAATCTAAGCCGATATTTGTTGATACATCAGTCCTGATTGACGGTCGTATTATACCTGTCGCTCAATCTGGTTTTGTTACTGGCACATTAAACATTCCACGTAGTGTTATTGGCGAACTACAATTTCTAGCCGATCACGCTGATACTGAAAAACGCAGCCGAGCTCGACACGGATTGGATGTTGTAACTGAACTACAAAATATGCCAGGCGTTAAAGTCGAGATATTTCAAGATGGCAGCAAGGCAGAAGAAGGCGTTGATGAACGTTTACTTAAACTTGCAAAACAATATAATGGCGTGATTTGTACGATTGATTACAATCTAAATAAAGTTGCTACAGTCGAAGGGATTACAGTATTAAATGTTAATGATTTGGCTATGAGTCTGCGGATGGCGTACCTACCAGGCGAGAAAATGCTATTAGAGCTTACTGGTAAGGGCCAGGATGGTCATCAGGCTATCGGACACCTAACAGACGGCACAATGGTTGTCGTTGAACACGCGAGCAACCAGATAGGTAAAACGATTGAAATCGAATTTATCCGTAGTCTTCAGACTGCTGCCGGTAAGATGATGTTTGCTAGAGCTACTACGAAGCCTGAATTTAAAAAACCAGCTCAAACTTCTGCCCCAAAAAAGTTTACTCCTAATAATAAACGTCAAAATGCTCCAAAAGCTAATGTCCAGAATCCGAATCCAGCCGTTTTCCATAGTGATAACAACGATCAGCGCCAAGCTAATCGATCTAATCAACGTCCAAAGTACAAGAATAAAGCAGCCGGCAACGAGCAGTCACTTATTAATTTACTTAACAATCAAAAGTAATTATTGATTTTATTACGGTACGAATACAGCTGTATTAGCTGTGCCTGTTCCGGTATAGAGTCCGTTGTCTGTAACGGTTGCTGTGACAATTTGGGCCTTAAGGTCTTTCTTTGTTAACGTACCATCATAGGTGTATACGTTAGTGCTGGATGCTGGTGAAGTTAAGATAACTACGTCGCCAACTTTGATTTGGATATTTGTAACTTGGAATGTTCCTGGTGTGACAGTAGCCGTTATCGTATAAGCGTTTTTGGTTGTTGGTAATATATCAACAGATACGATTGGTAAAACGTCTGTAGCTTTGTGGACGTCATCGTCAGCTGTTGCGTCGTAACCGTCTGGTGCGATATAGAATTCTTTTTTAGTTACAGGGTCAATCATCTTGGTTACATCTAGTTCGATTTGTGCGCCGACTGGGGTAAATTTAGTTGCTTTCTTTTTAGACACTTTATCAAATGTCAATTTAGCATTAGTTTGGCCCTGAGACTTGTTCCAATATGATGGGTATATATCGCCACCAACTCTTTGAATGCCAGATGGCGCGCTATACCAATCGCCTGATTTCCATAGTCCTGCTGGGGCGTAGACGTCTTTATGGGCGTATCCCATAACGCTGGCGATGATTGTGCCTGGAAGTGATGATGTACCGTGAGTCAATATAGTTGAGTCTGAGTTTCCAAACCACACTGCCATTGTTAATACTGGGCTGTAGCTAGCCATCCAGATATCTTTGGCATCGCCACCCTTGTCTGATGTACCAGTTTTAGTAGCAGTATCAACGCCTGGTATTTCCATACCTAATGCATGGCGTCCGTCCAGTGGTGCGCGGGCAATATCGTCGTGTAAAATATCACTTACGATATAAGCAGACTGTGCGTCAATAACTTGCACAGAGGCGGTGTCTGTCCACTTCTTTAATACGTCACCATTATTGTTTTTAACTTCCAATATAGTTGACTGAGGTTTATAAGCACCTTGACGACCAAGTGTTGCATAAGCATTGACCAGGTCGATTTGTTGTAGTCCACAACCGCCAATGGCTGCGGCTAGACCAACTTGAACTTCACTACCTTGAGTACAATAACTATCTGCACCCATTTCGTGGATTTTGTCGATAGTTGGAGTAACGCCTGATATAAACATTGCTTTAACAGCTGGAATGTTGCGAGAATTTGCCAAGCTAGAGCGGATTGTTATATTACCGTTGAATTTTTGATCGGCATTGCGTAACTGTGCGCCGTAAATAGCATCAATGTTTTCATCTTTTAATATGCTACCGCTACCGTAATTTGCTTGGCCTGCTGGTTTTTTCTCGAATAGTTCAGCATAAACAAGTGGCTTAATGGTTGAACCTGGTTGAATATAGGCGATAGATGCGTTGTCTTGGCCGAATCCTGGGTAGTTAAAGTCGCGGCTGCCAAGTAAGGCTACAATTTGTCCGGTTTTTGTGTCTTCAACAGTGGCTGCACCGTTAGTAAATCCTGCCCAACCTGGTACCCAGCTTTTAAACATATCTGTCATAGACGACTCAAGTTTAGTTTGAATATCAAGATTAAGTGTGGTTTTAACTATTAACCCGCCTTTACCAACGGTTGCTTTGCCTAATTCTTTTTCCAGTTCGGCTTTGACCATTTGGACGAAGTGAGGGGCTTTTATGTTGGTGTATTGGCTAGCCTCTGGAATTAAATGATCAAGTATCGGGAATTTTTTAGCTTCGTCAGCTTGAGCTTTGGTTATATAACCCTGTTCAGCCATATTATCTAGGACGGTATGTTGTCGTGCAACCAAACCGGTGTGACCGGCAACGTTGTATGGGTCATAAACGGATGGGTTTTGGGGGATAGCGGCTAGTAGGGCGGCCTCAGGCAAAGTTAGTTTTTTAGCGGACACGCCAAAGTATGTTTGAGCGCCAGACTCAACACCGTTACGTCGTCCGCCGTATGGCGACTCGTTCAGATATAGATTTAGAATTTGGTCTTTATTGTACATTCGTTCAACTTCAATCGAAAGGATGATTTCTTTGATTTTGCGAGGGATACCAGCCAGGCCTCGTTGCTGTGCTTCGTCAGCAAAGAATACCTGTTTGGCTAGCTGTTGAGTAAGGGTTGAGCCACCTTGTGTACTACCGCCACCAACGTTATTAAATACAGCACGTATCAAACCAGTGGCGCTGACGCCGCCGTGTTTATAAAAATCTTTATCTTCAATAGCGACTGTTGCGTCTTTGATATATTGGCTGATTTCATTGCCGTCAACGACTAATTTATAGTTGCCATCGCCTTTGTCTTCCCACAACAATTTTCCATTACGGTCTAAATAGGTTGTAACCGTCGTTTGAACTCGTTTAGCTAATTCGCCTGGTCGGATTGAATCAAGATCTTTTCTGAAATACGCGAATAAACCACCAACCAATAAGGCTAGCAGTAGGATTGTAACACCGGTAATCTTTAATGCCATGATTAGGCCACGCTTACTGAACCAGTAGGCCAGAACGCGTTTTGGATGCATGCGATAAAGTAATCGCTTGAAGGGATTTTTAGGTAAAGATGCTAAATACTGAGCGTGTTTTCGAGATGCAGCGTCTTTGCGGGCACGGTGTGAATGCGATAGATTTGAGTACACGCTTAGTTTGCGCGATTTAAATAATTTCTTAGACACGTAATATATTCCCCATAAACAATACTGCTTAACATTATATCACTAAGTCGACTGTGCAACTATGATCGAAACTTCTAATATCAAATGCAACCGTTAAAATAAAACATATAATCTAGAAAGGATTTATATGAAGCACTTAACGGCTGCAGATCGAGGTAGTATTGAAATACTACTCCAAGAACATTATACATACAAACAGATTGGCAA
>JBBQTT010000020.1:0-10574 GCA_038213035.1 Saccharimonadales bacterium (SeqCode)
CCTCTTTTAACGGTTTCGTGATGATTAGATTGAGATTCCAAAAAACTCTCACGAGTGTGAGTAATGCTATCTGAAATAAAATATAAGTGCTCTGAAATTGGATCAGTCACACGCTCGGCACGCTCATCAACATGATTATTATTTTTATATATCAAATGAACCTCATCATGGATGGATCTTTGATTTTCAGATTTAGCATTTTGTGACATATTTTATTACGCCTTATTAAAGTTAGTACGCATTATAATTTCTATTGCAGATTAAATAACACACGGGCATTTGAGGTCGTTGCTTTTGCAACTTCGTCCAAAGATATTTGTCGAATCCTACCCTGAAATTCAGCGATATTCCTCACAAATGCGGGCTCATTTACTTTACCACGAAATGGAGCTGGTGTCAAGAACGGCGCATCTGTTTCAAGCAATATCCTATTCATAGGAATCGTCGCGAACATCGCTTTTTGAGCCTCGTCGCGAACAAATGTACTAAACCCATTAACTCCAATATATAATCCTCGATCTAATGCCTGTTGAACATTTGCTGGACTATCAGTAAAACTATGTAACACCCCGCGAATACCTTTGTAATTGTCAAATATTTGCCAAAAATCATCAAAAGCTTCACGAACATGAAAAATAATTGGCAAATCATGTTTTAACGCCAGTTCAATTTGGTCTTTGAGGGCCTGAATTTGAGTTTCGCGTGGACTATGGTCATAATAATAATCCAATCCAATTTCACCAACAGCAATGATTGACGCATGACCTGATTCAACCAGCCCGGCGATACCACTCCAGCCATTTTTTACTTCGTGCGGATGAACTCCTACCGAACAAAATACTCCATCGTTTTTTGATGCAAAATCAATCGCCTGGCGTGAATCATCAATATCGGTGCCAATACAAACTATTTGGCCAACTCCATTTTCATGGGCCCGATTAATAACTTCCACACAGTCAAGCGGATAATCAGAACTATGAATATGACAATGTGTGTCAATTAACATAAATCAAACTTTCGGAGCGTTTGGATCGGTCGTATGGATATATACTCGAGGGAAAAACACGCCAGCATCAACAATTACACCGGTTTCAAATGTCGAGTGAATTTTAGCGGCAGTTTCAGGCAAAAATGGCACTAATAAATCACCGATTTGCAGCAATGCACCAACTGCATAAGCCAAAACTTCTGTTAAATGAGATTCAGCGTCAGAATCTTTGCCAATGTTTTTAGCAATTTCCCATGGTTTGACGTTTTCGATGTACTGATTTAGACTACGAACCATCAACCAAACTTCATCAATTGCGCGATTAAATTCCAGTTTATCCATTGCCTCGTGATATGCGCCCATATCATGTTCGCCAGCTGGAGCGTCACCAATAACACCTGACTGATATTTAGTGATCATAGCTGCAACACGGCGAATTAAGTTACCTAAATCGTTTGCAAGTTCAGTGTTATAAGCACTTTCAAATTTCTCCCAAGTGAAGTCACCGTCATCCAACGTTGGAATATGTCGTGAAAAGAAGTATCTGAATGCATCCAAGCCATATTCATCAATTACTTGATTTGGGTCAACAATGTTTCCAATAGTTTTACTCATTTTTGCGCCGCCAGAACTAATATGTCCGTGAACTAATATTTTCTTGGGCAGAGGTAAACCAAGTCCAAATAACATCGCTGACCACAAGCCGGCGTGAAAACGCAAAATATCTTTGCCTACAACCTGCACATCAGCTGGCCAATATTCTTTCCAAGTTGGCTGATCGGGATATCCAAGTACTGTGATGTAATTAGAAAGTGCATCCAACCAAACGTACATAACTTGTTCTGAATCACCAGGCACAGGTACGCCCCAACTGAGGTTCTTTTTAGGCCTGGAAATACTAACATCTTGTAAACCATCCTTGATAAGTTCTAGGAATTCTTTTTTACGAAATTCTGGAACAATTTGTAATTCATCGCTTTCAATTGCTGCACGGACTTTATCGGTGAATGCGCTACTTTTAAGATAGTAGTTATCTTCGCTTAGGCGTTGATATGGCTGATTGTGATCTGGGCAGATACCGCCGTTTGCAGTCGCTTCTTTGTCAGATACGAACGATTCACAACCAACACAATACCAACCTTCGTAACTGCCTTTGTAAATATAAGGTTTCAAGGTTTCCCAGATATATTGAACGGATTGAATATGATGAGTATCTGTTGTGCGCACAAAATCAGTGTAACTAGCGCCAACCTTTTTCATTAGTTTTTCAAAGTTTAAATATGTTTGGTCTGTATAAGATTTAGGGTCTAATCCAGCTTCGGCTGCTTTGGCGGCGATTTTATTACCGTGTTCGTCAGTACCGACTTGAAAACGGACTTCATTACCATTTTGTTTCTGGTAGCGTGTCCAAATATCAGCCAACAAATAATCTAGGGCATTACCAATATGTGGCGTGCCATTAACGTAAGGAATAGCTGTGGTTATATATAATTTTTTATCCATAATCTAATACTATTGTAACAGATTAGACTGTAGTCACGGTTAATTAATCCGAGAGCTAATTATTTTTTAGGAATTGGGTGATCAATTAAATATATTTGAGAATCGACGTTGCTAACACCATTATCATCGCCAAGGGTTTTATATTTATCACGAGCTTCAAGCAGTAGTGACTTGGCTTTTACTGGATCTGATACTAATATTTTTACTGCATCCATAGTCTGGGCGTCAACAACTGTTTTAGTTGGTGTATTATCATGTTTTTGGTCCACTTTACTTGGTTTTGAGGCATTCATAACGATAACAATACCGACCGTTATTACAATAACAGTCACTATTGCTATGCCGATATATATAAGTCTTTTTTTATTATTTAACATATTTTCCCTTTATTATCCCGCTATCGTTAACCAACCGCCACTGTAATAGAATACGTGAACATAGTCTGAACCGTTTTGATATTTAGAACCGCCATCTGCCCACAATAATCCAACCGGATAACGAATAATTACAATGCCAGTACCACCCCAGCCGCCGCCAGAACCGCCGCCGCCGCCAGAACCGGTATTGTTTGCACCGCCAGCACCAGTACCGTTTTGGGCACCATTTCCACCACCGCCAGCTCCGCCAGATCCCCAATAAGCTACTGACCCACCACCACCGCCAGCTGCATAATATACACCACCACCAGTTATAGTGCTATACATTCCACTACCACCTACCATCTTGCCACCACAGTCGCCATCATACGCACTACCGCCGCACTGACCAGCACCGCCGCCGCCGCCGCCGGATTTACCATCTTTTCTCCACTGACCAAGACCACCATTAGTACCAAAAGGCTGTGCGCCGCCCGACCAGCCTTGGTTTGTATAGCCACGATTATTTGTACTGCCGTCTTTGGCTCCAGCGCCACCACCACCAGATCCACCATTACGTCCACCTTCATTTGTTGGACCCCCGCCACCGCCGCCATTGGCTACTATATCTTGGAAAGCAGATGCTCCACCGTCACAACTATTACATTGTCCGCCGACGCCTACTGTCACCCAATAACCTTGGCTATAGACACCTTTGTATGAGTGATACAAAACGCCGCCACCGCCGCCGCCACCGCCAGAAGCATCACTACTGCTTGCCCCACCAGCACCGCCACCAGCAACAACTAATACTTGGACACCAGGGACTGGTCGATAATATTGGGCATAGTTTGAAGCACTCCAAGGACCAGTTGAGTATGGACTATAGCACTGGGTTTTAACATCAGTAGTATAATAATAATTAATTTTTGCGGTCGTATAGCCTGCTGTTGTATTATTTGTTGCCACCCAACCCGTGTCAAATCCATAGTTTGTATAGTAATGATATTGATATCTGGCAGATGAACCAGCGGCACATGATGTCGTGTTCCAGTTAAAGTTAGTTGAATACCAGTCAGGCGTTGAAGTCGTAACACTAGGAGAAGCTGGTGTTGAAGTAATCGGATGGATATAGGTTGCTTCATCTGATGAATTGGATGGCGAACTTGCTGTCGTAACGTTTACATAGCAACGAGCCTGAGCATTATAGCCAAACTTAACACCCTCAATAGCTGGCGTAGTTGATGTTGTTGCTGCAGCCCAGGCGTTATAACTACCAAATATTCCATTGTTAGTCCGGTATGCAAATCTATATTGCAACGAGCCAGCCGTACACGACGAAGGTGTAGTAATGGTTGATTGAACATTTGAACCATTCAAGGCAGCCGCAATAGCTGGGGCTGGAGGTGAGTCGACTGGTGATGTAATTGGATACTCTGATCCTAATGTAACATCACTGATTAACTCCTCGTTTGAATAACAACGAGCTTGAGCTTGATAAGTATATGTTGTACCTTGGTTAGTAGGCTGAGATGTTGTCAAATTAATTGACCAAGCAGAATAATCAGTATATGCCCCGCTATTAATTTTACTTCGAATACCATATTGCAATGTACCCGTTATGCATGATGTTGGGGCTGTAATAGTCGCAACAGCATCACCACTGTTTAATGTCATAGCAATTACTGGACCAGTTGGCGCGTATATAGGAACAATAGTCGCACAAACACCAGATGTTGATTCTTTGATTAAGGAATTAGAAAGTGAATTATGATTAGTATCAATTGTGTTATAACCTCGAATACAATAATCCGTAGCATCAACAACTACGTTAACAACATTCGTATTTGATGGAGTAAATGGCAAATCAGCATCAGGCCCATTTACAGAATAATAAGCCTTACCAGCAACATTATGTTTTAACGCAAAGTCAGTTTGCAAAGCCTCCATACGATCCAAATCCGATAGCAAGCTAATATCGCGAGCTTTATTTTGAACACCGTTATAAACAACCATCGTTATAGATGCCAAGACTGCAATTATAGTAATTACAATAATTAATTCTACAATCGTAAAACCACGGACAAATTGCTTTTTTATCTGCATAGATTTGATATATCCTTTATGCGTATTTTACCACAAGCTCTATGTACCAACAACTAGTTGTTTGTGCTGATTTTTAGAACCAAAGACCAGGCGCTTTCGCCAGTCTTGTTAATCGACTTGGCCCGAGAATAATAAGCCGTGTTTGGTTTCAGTTTGTCACAAGTACCTGAAGTTTCAGCACTATTTATGACAGTAGGTGAAGTAAAATTTTTGTCGGTCGAACATTGCAACACATAACCACTAGCATACGTCGCCGTAGCCCATATAAACTTGACGTCCGTACTGGTTGCAAAAGCAACTGCTAGACCGCCAGGTACCGTAGGCACAGGCAGATCAGCTCCGGTATCACAGCTACCAGATTGCGGACCGTCGGCAGATTTAGACGAATTGATATGAAATACAATTGATTTGTCGGTGTTGCTGGTACCAGAAATACAATAGCTTGTACCATCAAAGCTACTGCTGCCGGTTAATGTTACTTTATCGCTCGATAAAGCCAAAACATCAGTAATTGTATTCGGATATGCACCAGTTGCTGCCTTTTTAGTCGCCATCGCCGGTATGACTTTATTTAAATCGTCTTTGACTTGCGAAATAATATTATTTTTTTGCAAATAAGCTATTCCCATTACAGCTGCGCCTGCAATTATAATTACAGCAATAACTACGCCCGCAATAATAAATGCTACTCGTTTTTTATTAACCTTATTTGGTGTTGGCACGATTGTTTGAATATTTGGTTCCATATTTTTTCCCTTTTAATTTATTATACGACTTAATATCTGATTGCGAACATCTGCACTATTGATGGTTGGATGTTGTTATGGGGTGATGCAGCGTTAGATGATGCGACTGCTTGGTTGGTTGCGGTTGCGCTATAAGTAGACCATGAGCCATGATTACTACCAGAATATCCAGACCCAGCAGCATGCCCGTCGGCACCACCATAACCATTAGAATTCGATACCGTTTCATAATGATTATGTGCATCTTGTATGTGGTTATGGCCCTTAATACCACTCTCAGCGCTGGTCAATAAGTGTGTCTTCTCGCCAAATTTTTCACCAATAACATCAAACTCAGTGTCTGATAGATTCTTATTGACAGCCACTCGGCCACGCGAATCTGGCAGATTAAATGTGGTTGAACCATCACCAACGCCATAAGTCGTACCAATAGTTGCAAATAAATTTGCATAAGTGATTCGTGAAACCGCCGAGCCATCTTCTATTAGATAGCCGGTGGGCGCAGATGACCAATAACCGGAAATTGAAGTGCCCTTAGTAGTATTGTCGACAGAGACCAATGCTGGGGTATATTTAATTGCAAGTGCCTTTACTATTGATGGTTGGATAGTGTTGTGTGTCGCAGAAGCGTTGGAGGCCGGTACAGCTTGATTTGTGGCAGTCGGCGCAGACGTCCACCAAGACCCATGGGTTGCTCCCTCCCGGCCCGAACCAGCCGCTTGTCCATCTGCACCACCATAACCATTATAATCCATAATGATCTGAGTATGGCTATGTGCGTTTTGTATATGGTTATGACCTTTTTCACCACTTTCGGTACCAGTCAATAAATGTGCTTTTTCACCATACTTTTCACCAATAACATCAAACTCAGTGTCTGACAGATTCTTATTGACCACCACCCTACCCCTTGAATCTGGCAAGTTAAAAGTTGTTGAACCATCGCCAACACCGTATGTCGTGCCAATGGCTGCAAATAAATCTGAATAGGTAGTGCGTGAAACAGCTGAACCGTCTTCTAGTAAATAGCCCACTGGAGCAGACGTAAAATAGCCAGAAATTGAAGTTGCAGCTGGCAACATTGAATTACTGTTAGTGGAAGGGCGGTATTTTATAGCTGAAGTTATTACAATGGAGGGTTGGATGTTGTTATGAGATGATGTGGCATTAGTATTAGATATTGCTTGATTGGTTGCTGTCGTTGAAAGGGTCGAAAAAGAATACGCATGAGTAGCACCGCTATATCCAGACCCAGCAGCATGCCCGTCGGCACCACCATAACCATTAGAGCTGGATATTTGTTCTTGATGTGAATGTGCGTCCTGCGGGTGGTTATGCCCCTTCTCGCCACTTTCCGCCCCAGTATCTAAATGTGACTTTTCCCCATATTTCTCACCCATTGTGTCGAATTCGGCATCGGCTGGGTTTTTGTTAACCGCTACTCTCCCCCTTGAATCTGGCAAATTGAATGTGGTTGAACCGTCACCAGCGCCATAAGTCGTACCGATGGCTGCAAATAAATCTGAATATGTAGTGCGTGAAACGGCCGAACCATCTTCTAGGAAATACCCAGACGGAGCAACTGCCCAAGTCCCCGAAATCGACGTTGCAATTGGGTTTGCATCAGACACGCAGAAGTAATTTGCCGTTCCCGATGCACTCCAACTGCTACTAGCGTAGGCACTATAACATTGTCCTTGAGTTTGAACCGTATAGGTTTGATCACCAGTTGAAGTTGTAAATACGGCTGACAGACCAGCAGTTGCTGCCCAACCAGAATCAAAACCGGACGGTGCAACAGTTAGTTTGTATTGGTACCTGGCTGTGGTGCCGGCAGCACAAGATACAGCTGCCCAAGAATAGGTCGTCTGGTAACCAGGTGTTGTTGCAGTGCCAAGAACAGGAACAGCAGGCGCATTTATAGGGCTATTGTAATCAACTTCGCCACTTACAGAATTTATACTGACGGCATTTATACTTGTATAGCAACGAGCCCGGACTATAAACCCATATCTTACGCCCTCACCACCATTTGCCAGCACAGAAAACGTTGTGGTTGAGGCCCAAGCCGAAAATGCCGACCAAGCCCCACCGTTAATATAATTACTAAAACTGTATTGAATTGTACCCGAGGCACAAGTTATAGGTACAACTGTGGCGTCAACATTACCACCATTAATCACAGCAGACAACGATGGTTGAGCTGGAGCAAGAAGATTATAATACGTACCTTCAACCCCCTGAGCTGGTGTGCCGCTTGTTGATTTGTAGCTGATATAACACCTTGCCTGGGCTTGATAGCCGTACTTAACCCCCTCGTCAGCGGTTTGTGATGATTCTAACAAGTCAGACCAATCTGAATAAACACCCCAAGACCCATCATTAATACGACTTCTAATGCTATATTGGATAGTACCGACAGCGCATGTAACAGGTGTTACTGTTGCTTTTATACCACCGTTATCCATCACAACAGTAACCACCGGTGCATCCGGCACCGAAGGTGTAGCAGCAGCAGTTGCAGAAGGTGGAATAACATCACAAGCTCCAACCGTAGTTTCTTTTAAGGATGCATTGTAAATTGAATCCTTGGTTCCATGAATATTGTAGCCACGAATACAATAATCCGTCGAATTAGTAACGACATCTAAAATATTACCGTTCTTGGGTGTAAAATTACCTAATTCACTGTCTGGGCCATTACCTGAATAGTAATCTTTACCGACTGAACCATGATTCGATTTGTAGTTCATTTCAAGTGAGTTTAAACGATCTAAATCAGTCGTTACACTTAGATCCAAGACTTTTGATTGAATACCTGTATATACTGCCATTGTAAGGGCAGTAATAACAGCGATAATAACAATAACGACTAATAGTTCGATTATTGTAAAACCGGGTTTGACGGACGACACTCTAAAATTGCGCTTACGCATAAGATTAGTATAGCATTAGTATCATTGTAGTTAATACCGGATTGCGAATAGTTGGACTATTGAGGGTTGAATGTTGTTGTGGGGTGATGCGGCATCTAGACCGGTGGCCGCCTGATTAGTCGCAGCCGTAGAGCCAGTAGTCCCCATCCCATAATTTCCACTCGTACCAAAATAAGCGCTATTCAAATCAATCCAACCAACTGTATTTTTTATATTTATTCCAGTAGTGTGAAGATGTGGATCTTGCAAATGATTATGTCCTTTTTCTCCACTTTCGGCAGTCGTCAATAAGTGTGCTTTCTCGCCAAACTTTTTACCTACCACATTAAATTCAGAATCTGATGGGTTTATATTAACTGATACTCTACCCATGGAATTTGGTAAATTAAATGTAGTCGATCCATTGCCGGCGCCGTAGGTTGTACCTATAACAGCAAATAATGCAGCATAGGTAGCGCGTGAAACAGCTGAACCATCCTCTAGTAAATAGCCCGTTGGAACCCAGGCTGACCAATAGCCAGATACGGATGTACCTTTGGCTACATTATATATAGTGCCGACAACTGGAGTATATTTAATCACCGACAACTTAACGATTGAAGGTTGTATCGTATTATGTGCCGTCGAAGCATTCGATGCGGCAACAGCTTGATTGGTGGCTGTTGTTGTACCACCGTTCGTCATACCATAATTACCACCGGTGCCAAAATAAGCACTGCTTAAGTCAGCCCAGCCAACGGTATTTTTTATATTAATTCCATTAGGGTGAGTATGCGCATCTTGGGTATGATTATGAGTTTTCAAGCCGCTTTCCGAACTTGTCAGCAAATGAGCCTTCTCTCCATATTTTAGTCCCATAAATGAGAATTCAGAGTCGCCTGGATTCTGCATAACAACTACTCTACCGCGTGAATCCGGTAAATTGAATGTGGTTGAACCGTCGCCTGTGCCGTAATAAGTGCCAATGACAGCAAATAAGTCTGAGTATGTGGTGCGTGACACGGCTGAACCGTCTTCAAGCAAATAACCTGCTGGAGTTGACGAAAAATACCCTTGCATAGTCGTTGCCGCTGGCAACACAGAATCAGTACCGGTAGCTAACATATACTTAATAGCGTAAGTTTTAACAATTGATGGTTGAATCGTATTGTGTGCCGATACAGCATCCGATGCCGGAATTGCCTGATTAGTTGCGGTGGTCGAACTGGTATTACCCATACCATAATTACCGCCGGTGCCAAAATAAGCACTGCTTAAGTCAGCCCAGCCAACGGTATTTTTTATATTTACACCAGTAGTATGGCTGTGTGGATTCTGTAAATGGTTATGGGAAACAAGGCCACTTTCTGCCCCAGTATCCAGATGTACCTTCTCACCATATTTCTGACCCACCGTCGCAAACTCAGTATCAGATATGTTTTTATTAACAGTTACTCGACCCCTCGAATCTGGTAAATTAAATGTAGTTGAACCGTCACCAGAGCCATAAGTCGTACCGATGGCGGCAAACAAATCAGCGTAAGTTGTCCGCGACACTGCGGTACCATCCTCTAACAAATAACCAAATGGAGCGCTTGACCAATATCCAGAAATTGAAGTAGCAATCGGCAGGGCGTCATAAATACAGTAGTAACTAGCCGAACCAGAACTGCTCCAGTTACTATATATATTGACGTTATAACATTGAGATTGGACTTGAACAGTATAGGTTTGATCTCCAGTTGCTGTCGAAAAATCGGCAGATAAACTAGTAGTTCCCACCCAACCAGAATCAAAACCCGATGGAGTGACATTTAATCGATACTGGTATCGGATAGTTGTGCCAGATGAACAAGATATAGCACTCCACGAATAGGTTGTTGTATAACCTGCCGTGGTTGATGCTGTAACAACTGGGACTGACGGTGTTGTTATTGGGCTAATATATGTATCGGTCGCT
>JBBQTT010000021.1:0-10533 GCA_038213035.1 Saccharimonadales bacterium (SeqCode)
AAAGCTCCCGCCAGCGAAATGGTGTTTAGCGCTAGTGGTGGCGCGAGTTTATATAAAACCGCCATGCTACGCGAAATTGGGCTATTTGACGAAGACTTCTTTGCTTATTACGAAGACACCGATATCAGCTTTCGCGCTCAGTTGGCGGGTTGGAAAGTTGCGTATACGCCTGACGCCGTTGCCTATCATAAACAGGGTGCAACCAGCAAAAAGATTCCTGGTTTTACTGTTTACCAAACATTTAAAAACTTGCCGTTACTGTTCATTAAAAACGTACCTCGCGGTCTATTATTCCAAACAGGTGTCCGTTTTGACTTTGCCTACATACTGATGCTTGGAAACGCCATCGCAAAAGGAAATGGTAAACCAGCCATCAAAGGGGCCTGGGCGGGTATCATTTTAAGCTTTAAAAAACTAGGCGAACGACGCGAAATTCAATCCAACAAAAAAGTAACGACCGACTACATAAAAAGTATGCTCTGGCCCGATTTACCACCCGACCAAACCGGCCTCCGCAAATTACGGAAATTCTTTACTGGCAAATAAAAATTAGTAGGTAGTAGATGGTAGGTAGTAAGTAGTAGATGGTGTTACGCTGGTAAAAATTAATTAAACTTAAGCATTAAATGTTGTATTTATGTCAATACCACTTACTCTGTTATTTTTGATATAGTTTACATAATTTGACAACTATATTGAATTATGTTCGTATTTTATATATAATAATGATGAACATTAGGTTCACCGGATTTTGATCAAAACTCACCTAACGGTGAGTTTTTGAATTCCCAATTTTATTTCTATCTTTGTTGAGTCTATATTCAAAATCTTCTGCAAAAAATATGCCAGTAATTGCACCCGACGCTTTTATATCAAATATTTCCCTACCCACATGATCTCGCGCTCCAAAAACAATACATTTTTTGTTATATTCTTTATATAAATAGTTAATCGCGTATGCTAAATCACCATCCCCAGAGAACAAAATTATTGTATCGTAATTATCACGCTCCCGAATCAAGTCGACAGTCATTTCTACATCAAGATCGCATTTCTTCTCGAACTTTTTTTCAAAACCATTTTGATTATCGGTTGAATGAATATATTTAACTCGCTTTTTTACAACTTCCATACCATTTGCCTCGGCACGCTTCAGTAGTCCATTAGACCAAGGTGTTGGTGTCACACTAGATTCAAAACCTACCGTAATCAATGCCATAATAAAAACGCCTTAAAAAGCGTTGCCCAATAGAAAAACTTTTTACTAAATTAGCCAACTCTTGTATGCCAACTTGCCAGCCCAAACTATTCTTCCATTTCTCAACATTCCCAAAATCAACAATTACAATCGTCCTAGATCGTTTAGCCTTATAGTTTGAAAGATACCTCTTAATTTGATTTGAATCCATAACATAAATATACCAGAATTAAGCATAAACACATATATTTATTAAGTATTAATACAGGTATTGCCAACCATTCACTGTACAACGAAACTACCTACCACCTACCAACCTAGGTGTTATACTATTCATATGAGCCCTATCAACAATCTGTCGATGAGTATTAACGACAATGATGTTAAAGTCACAAAAATCAACGGTGAAGATTATATATGTCTGACAGACATGGCAAAAAGCGCCGGTGCTGAACGTGCGCTCCATAGCTGGCTACGAGCAAGAAACACTATATTATTTCTTGGTCTTTGGGAACAAATTCATAACAAAGATTTTAATTTACACGAATTCGTGCAAATTAAAAGTCGAGCTGGTGAAAACAGCTTCAACCCGTCCATCAAAGAATGGGTTTCCGCCACTAATGCCGTCGGCGTTGTTTCAAAAACCGGACGATACGGCGGAACCTATGCGCATAAAGATATTGCTTTCGAGTTTGGTACATGGCTAAGTCCTGAATTTAAACTATTAATCATTACCGAGTTCCAGCGCCTAAAGGCCAGCGAACAACAAATCATAGAATGGGACTCTCGCCGCTATCTATCTAGAATTAACTATAGGCTCCATACAGACGCCATAAAAGAATACATAATACCGTCACTTACCCACAACAGCTTGCAACAATATGTATACACAGATGAGGCCGATATGATCAACCGGCTTATTTTTGGACAAACAGCTAGCGAATGGCGCGATGCAAACCCATTATTAACCCTAGGGCAAAAAAATCAACGAGATTATGCCTCTACCCAACAATTAATTATATTGGCCAACCTCGAAAATTTAAATTCCTATCTTATTGCTGGAAAAAAATCTCAATCACAGCGAATTACATTATTAGCAAAAGAATCAGAACGACAATACCAATCGCTTGTTAATATACCAAAACTAGAAAATAGTAAAAAAGAGAGAATTAATTAGTATGAGTATGAAAAAGATCAGTATTTTAATCCCCGCCTATAACGAACAAGAGGTTTTAGAGCATCTTTACCAACGGCTAGGCAAGTTGGCTAATGATAACAAATCATATGAATTTGAGTTTTTATTCGTCAACGACGGTAGCCGCGATAAAACTTTGGAAATTATCCAACATTACTCCAAAACTGACGCGCGCATATCTTATGTAAACCTATCCCGTAACTTTGGCAAAGAAATCGCTATGATTGCTGGGCTTGATCATGTGACCGGTGACGCCACTGTTATTATTGACGCCGATTTGCAAGACCCACCAGAATTAATACCTAAAATGATTAAGTTCTGGGAAGACGGCTTTGATGATGTTTACGCCAAACGCAACAGTCGCGATGGCGAAACCTGGTTCAAAAAAGCAACATCTAAAATTTACTATCAAATTCTTCAAAAAGTCACACATATCACAATTCAAAAAGACACTGGTGATTTTCGCCTGTTGGACCGTCGCTGCGTTGAAGCCTTGAAACAAATCCGTGAATCACAGCGCTACACCAAAGGTATGTTCAGTTGGATTGGGTTTGAGAAAAAAGAAATTACTTATGATCGCGACCCTCGAATCGCTGGCACTAGCAAATGGAATTACTTTAAATTATTTAATTTTGCGATTGATGGAATTACTTCATTTACAACCACACCTTTGCGTATATCATCATTCTTGGGCTTTATTGTATCTGTAATTGCATTCATATTCATCATATTTATTGTAATAAAAACAACATTATACGGAGATGCCGTAGCAGGGTATCCATCACTAATGGCAGTCGTATTATTTCTGGGGGGCATACAACTGTTATCCCTTGGTATTATCGGCGAATATATCGGACGAATATTTAATGAGACCAAACAGCGCCCACTCTATTTTGTCGAAGAATATCACAATGGAAAACATGTTAAAAAAGCACGCTGAAAAATTACGTTTTGCGGTTGTTGGTGGTGCTAATACAGCCATAGACTTTGTTATATTATTAGCCCTCACCTCTGTTGGAATACCTGCTGCCATCGCCAATTACCCATCATCTACCGCAGCCGTCGTATTTAGTTTTTTTGCCAATAAAAACTACACTTTCAAAGCCACCGAAACTAACCTAAAGCGCGAAATCATATTATTCCTAGCATTTACCCTATTCTGCGCCTGGGTACTTCAACCTTTGACAATTATCGCTATCCAATCCTTGTTGAGTTTTATGAATCTTCAACCACAAATCCTAGTCATCATCGCCAAGCTAGCCGCCACAGTCGTAACGTTGGTCTGGAACTACCTGACTTATTCACGATTTGTTTTTAAAAAGCAGTCTTAAAAATCTCTATATACATCTTTACGATGAGAAACTTTGATTATCATCACTGTTAAAACATCGCCATCGACACTGTAGATAATTCTATAGTCAGAGTGCCTAATCCGATACAAACAGTCTGACCCGCGTAATTTAACAGATCCGTTTGGTTGTGGGTTATCTGCTAGTTTTTGGATTTTACCAATCACGGCAATCCGAATAGCTGTCGGTAGTGATTTCAATTCTTTTAAAACTGACTTTTTATACTTTAAGCTATACATATTACTATTCTACAGCAAACCTTCAGTTTTGAATTTTTTTACCAGCTCATCAAACGAAAAACTTGGTTCGCTTTCACGTGCTTTGGCATCTTCAATATCTTCTAAATCTTCAAGAATCTGATATTTAACAGCATCTTCAACTAATTTTGACATACTTTCATCAGCTTCAATAGCTCGCATTTTCAATGCTTTAAATATAGTGTCATTTAACGTAATAGTTGTGCGCATATTCAATATCTCCTTACTTGAATCTTATCATAAAAGCATCAAAACATCAATATGCTAATATATCGGGGTTATTCAGGTGATATACTTAAGTAAATGAGTCATATAGCAATCGATGCTCGGATTATCAACAGTTCAACCGGCACTTATGTCGAGCGTCTACTGACCTATTTACAAGAAGTTGATACAATCAATCAATATTCGGTAATTGTGCCATTCAAAGATTTAAATTACTGGCAACCAACAGCTGCAAACTTTAAAGTTATAACCGCCGATTTCAAGAACTATTCCCTATCTGAACAGATTGGTTTCAAGCGATTCCTAGATAAATTGAAACCCGATCTAGTCCATTTTTGCATGCCCCAACAGCCGATATTATACAAAAGCAAACATGTTACGACTTTCCACGATTTAACACTTCTGCAGACTTATAATTCTGACAAAAACTGGTTTATTTTTCATCTAAAACAACAGGTTGGTAAATTCGTATTCAAGTCGGTTGCAAAATCCAGCCAGAACATCATCACACCAACTGAATTTACTAAAAAAGAATTAGTTAAATTTGCCGACATATCGCCCGATAAAATCACAGTCACCTACGAGGCGGCTGATGTTTTTGTTGATCAACTTGAACCATACAATCATTCATTTACCAGATATATTTTATACGTTGGTCAACAAAGTGATTATAAAAATATCCGCCGTCTGGGTGATGCTCATCAAAAATTATTATCAAAATACCCCGATTTAGGTTTGATATTAGTTGGTAAAAAGAATGCCAGTATCCTCAGTAATGAAAAGTACTTTAAGGACAAAAAATACCAAAACATCCTTTTCACCGATTTTATACCCAACAGTCAACGCGACTGGCTATACACCAATACCGCCGCTTATATCTTTCCATCGCTTATGGAGGGTTTTGGGTTACCTGGGCTGGAAGCCATGGGTTACGGCGCGCCAGTCATCAGCAGCAGTGCGACATGTCTACCAGAAGTTTATGGCGACGCAGCGTTGTATTTTGATCCACTAAACACTGATGACATTGCATCCGCCATTAATCAGGTCTTGTCGGATGATCACTTGCGCAATGACTTAATCGACAAAGGCCACAAACAAATCAAGAAATATTCCTGGAAACGAATGGCAGAGGAAACTCAAAGCGTCTATATGGACGCTTTGAGTAGTAGATAGTAGGTAGTAAATGGTATATGGTAGAGAAAAAGTGAGCGCTATATGCGCTCACTACTACCTACTATCTACTAATTTCTAGCTACCCGCCTGAGCGATAGTCAACTTGCGATCATAACCTTCACCCTCTGAAAATGTGCGGATATCACTATATTCACTAGCAACCTGGTGGACAATGCGCCTATCGGCAGCATTAAGGCTAACAATCTTTGAATCGCCGCTGCGTTTAACTTCGGCAATCCATTCACGAGCTTGTTCAGCCAGACGGTCAGCCCGTTGTTTTTTGTAATCAGCGATATCAATATTTACACGAGTAATAAGTGATTCTTTGTTACGAAGTACAGTTGAAACAATGTATTGCAAACCACGAAGCGTTTCGGCGTTACGGCCAATCAACAAACTATTCAGTTCGTTCGATGGCACAGACAGCTCAATTACATCTTCGTTACAAGTTGACGATACGGTGATATTAGCCCCGAAAAATGATAATAAATCCTCTAGATATTTCTGTGCGAATTGTACTGATTCTTCTTTATTCATAAACTCTCCTTTGTTTACTTCTTTCGTGGTGCCGTGTCCTTAGCGGTAATGCGAGTAATGTTCGCTTCAGTAGCTTGCTTGGCACGAGCTTTGGCGGTTGCTTTTTTGTTCTGTATTGGTTCAGTTGCTTCATCAGCAATCTGAATCATCTCGTCAACATCCCCTTTAAGTATACGTCCTTGTTGCACGACTGCAACTAAATTGGATACCGTATAGTAAAGAACTAACGCACCCGGCAAGTTAATCATAATAAAGAACATCATAAATGGCAAAAATTTCACCATTTTATTCATCATTACAGCATTCATTTCACCTTGGCTAGCCTGTTTGCCGTCGGCCGCTTCGGTCATAATATCGCGAAGTCGTTTATTAGATTGCTGTTTGGGGGTGGTTTGTTTAGACATCATATACTGAGTGACCGCTGCGCCAACTGCCAAAATCAGAACAAATATACTAATCGAGAATGGGTTTGAAATAACCGCTTGTCGTGACAAATCCAAAAAACCCAACATCTTTTCATTAAATTGGTTTGGATTAGCAATCAAATCTTTGATTGGACCAATACCCTTCAAAAAGCCATAAGTAATCTTATCGATTTGGTCACGCTGTGATGTAAAAATCATAATAACCTGATAAAGCGCAATAAAGATTGGTAATTGAATTAATAAAATTCCAATTGACCTGAACGGGCTGACATCATGCTTTTTATACAACTCCATCATCTGTACGCTCTCTAGTTGCCGGTTGCCTTTGGTTTCTTTTTTAATCCTGACTAATTCAGGTTGCAATTTTTGCATTGCTTTCACTTGGTGAAGTTGCTTTTTAAGTAGTGGCCACATCGCAAAACGGACCAAAATCGTAAAGATTATCAGGGCAATACCAAAATCACCACCTGGGATTAGGCTATAAATTACAAATAACAGGTTAAAGATCGGTTGCGCAATAAAAACTTGAAAAATATCCACTGGTTAAAAACTCCAAAAAAGCACTAATTTATTAGCTTATTATAACAGTTTCTAAGACTTTTTTGTACTTATCCGGGTCTAGAACATACCGGTTTGGTTAAAAAGCTGGTTCAATTGTTCCGTCAGGTCATCATGAGACATAGTTAACAGTTCGCTTGATGTAACTATAATTGCAATATCGTTCACACCATTTAAAAGTGGTAGCTTTGCACGAATATATTCATATATCCGTCGGCGGATTAGATTACGCCCAACCGCGCTCTTTAATATCTTTTTACTAATAATAACTGCAACACGAGTTTTCTTACGATGAACATTTGGTGTATTTTTAATAATAAGAAAACGAGATCGAACAGCCTGCCCGTTTTTATAAACGTATTTTAAGCTGTTGTGTCCATGAAATCGGTTAGCAAAAGGAATCATTGTTATTAGTATATGGTATTTAGTAGATGGTAGGTAGTAGAAGTATAGATTTTGATTTTAAAAACACTGCAGTTTCCTGCAGTGTTTAGTCATTTAGGCAGTTAGCCTTGTTCGGCCTTTAGCGCGGCGTCGTTTGACAACTGCGCGTCCAGCTTTAGTTGCAACACGTGCACGAAAACCGTGTGTACGGGCGCGATGACGAGTGTGTGGTTGGAACGTTCGTTTTGTTGACATATCTGTACCAGTGTACCTAAATTACCATCTTTTAGCAAGGTGTTATTTGAAATTAATTAGATTGAGTGGTTTAGTATATAAACGTTGTCCACAAATCTAATGCGTTTGTCCACATATTAATTGAGGTGAGTGCAAGCTGTGCATAACTGACACCCCTATCCAAACCTAATGTGTTAATAAATATATGGGTTGTGGAAAACTCTGGGCTTCGGTATACTTAAAAGTAATAAAGTGTGTTTTTTAGAGAGGGATTTTAAATATGCATCACGCGTTGTGGCAAAGTGTGCTCGGTGAAATCGAATTGACGGTTTCTCATGCTACATTTACGACGTGGTTTAAAAACACCGAGCTTATTGATCAAAGTGATGCTGGCATCGTTATATCAGTCCCAAATATCTTTGCGAAAAAACAATTTGAAGTTAAATTTAACGATCAGATTAAAAGTGTTCTAGCAAAAAATGGTATCATCCCAAAACAAATCAACTATACAATCAACACAACCAGCAAACACACTCGTCTAAATCGTGAAACAACTATCGATAACTCACCAACACCAACAGCTGATGATTTAATATCACCGGCAACTTCAACTAGACAACAAACTCAAAACACAACACCAGTTGGCGGCCTAAACCCTCGCTATACATTCGACAACTTTATAGTTGGTTCCAGTAACGACCTGGCTTATACTGCCAGCCGAGCCGTCGCTTCCAACCCAGGCACCAAATACAACCCTATTTATTTATATGGCGGTGTTGGTCTTGGTAAAACCCATCTTATGCAAGCAATTGGTAATGAGATTATTAAAAATGATCCTAAAATGCGAGTTTTATATATCAGTAGTGAAACTTTTGTTAATGAATTCTTGGAATATATTAGGTTCAAGAAAAAAGGTTTTTCTGAAAAGTATCGTAATGTTGATGTATTAATTATTGATGATATGCAATTTATTGCTGGTAAAGAAAAAACTCAAGAAGAATTCTTTCATACATTCAATCACCTACACCAAAACAACAAGCAAATTATCATCAGTTCAGATAAACCACCAAAAAGTATTCCAACTTTAACTGAACGTTTGCGTAGCCGTTTTGAAATGGGTATGGCGATTGATATTCAAATGCCAGACTTTGAAACTCGTTGTGCAATCCTTAATATCAAAGCCTCAATGTCAGGTGTCACATTAAAACAAGACACAATTGAATACTTGGCTACAAACATTAAAACCAATATTCGTGAACTTGAAGGTGCTTTAAACCGTCTACTTGCCTATGCTGAAATGCGCGGTGTTGAACCAGATATTTCTACAGCTGAAGGATTATTAGGTAATATTCGCCATTCACGACCACAACATTTATCGAGTAAACAAATTATCGATCGTACTGCAAAACACTTCCAATTAGAAGTCAGTGAAATCTGCAGCGAAAAGCGCGATAAATATATTGTTGTACCACGTCAAATTGCAATGTATCTTCTGCGTAGTGAATTACACCTTAGTTTCCCTAAAATCGCCAATGAACTAGGACGCAAAGACCATACAACTGCAATCCATTCTATTGAAAAGATTGAAAAAGCTATCAAACTAGATTTCCTTATTCGTGAACAAGTGTCTTCAATCCGGGAGAAACTCTATGCTTAATGCTTGGGTAAAAAATGTGAACAACTGGCGACTAAACACAGGTATAAGCCAAGGGTATCTGAACACAGATAAATCAACTGAACTACAAATTTACATAATCAATTGGGTACAACGACACTTATTCGCTTTTATACCCACCCTTTTATACACTACTATTTCCACAACCTATAACACCAAAACTAATCTGTTAAATAAAAGTTATCCATCCAATCCACAGCACCTATTATTAAGACTAATAAATGAAATTTAAAGAAAGGTAATAACAATGGAACTCACAGTCACCCAAGAAAATCTTACACATGCATTATCAGCCGTTAGTCGGGTTGCTAATACAAAAACTCAATTACCAATACTTAGTAATATCCTTCTTCGTACGGACGGCAATCGTTTATTGGTCGCTGCTACAAATCTTGAAATCGCTATAACTCAATATATTGGAGCTAAAATAACTAAACCTGGCGCAATCACAATCCCCGCCCGTTTAATGTCAGAGTTTATATCTAGTCTTCCAAAAGAATCTGTCGAACTTAAAGTCGTTAATGATAATTTACATATTAAAAGCGGTAAATATACATCAATAATTAACGGTTTCATAGCTGATGAGTTCCCAGAACTTCCAACAATCAATGAATCATCATCAATCCAATATAGTATTAAGGTTGAGGATTTCAAGCAAGCAGTATCACAAACTATAATTACTGCCAGTAGCGATTCAACCAGACCAGTGCTAACTGGTGTTTATTGGCATTCATTTAATAGTCAATTATATCTAGCTTCAACAGATGGTTATCGTTTATCGGAACGCCGCCTAGTTGCTACAAAAAGTGATTTATCGGTTATTATTCCAACTCAAACCTTACAAGAAGTTATGAGAAATATATCAGATGATTCAAGTGAAATTGATATATTATTTGACGAAACACAAGTTCGTTTTAGAATTAACGATGCTGAAATTATCAGTCGTTTAATTGATGGTAATTTCCCCGACTATCGCCAACTTGTGCCGACTGCATCTGAAACAACTGTGACGCTTAATAAATCTGATTTTGTTCGTATTACTAAAATTGCCGGCCTATTTGCCCGCGAATCAGGTGGTAGTGTGACATTAACGGCTGATAGTGGTAAAAATACCCTATCGGTACACTCAATCGCCTCACAGATGGGTGAAAATACCTCAGAAGCGACTGCTAAAGTCAGCGCCGATGGTCAAATTACTTTAAATTCACGCTACTTAAGTGAAGCTTTGTCTGTGATTGATGGCGAAACAGTAGAATTTAGCTTTAGTGGCAAAATCGCTCCATGTGTATTAAAGTCGACCGATCCAAATACTGATTATTATCA
>JBBQTT010000022.1:0-10220 GCA_038213035.1 Saccharimonadales bacterium (SeqCode)
CCAACTGGTTTGATTGAACCCGAAATTATTATTCGCCCAACCAAAGGCCAAATTGATGATTTGATTGCCGAAATTCATGTACGGGTCGATAAACATCAGCGCGTATTAGTAACGACATTAACAAAACGCATGGCCGAAGACCTATCAACCTATTTGCAAGAAATGAACATCAAAACTGCTTACATTCACAGTGATGTCGATACATTAGAGCGTGGTGATATATTAGCAGACCTTCGTTCGGGTGTTTATGACGTGCTAGTCGGGATTAACTTGCTGCGTGAAGGTTTAGATTTGCCAGAAGTTAGTATGGTTGCAATTATGGATGCCGACAAAGAAGGCTTTTTGCGTAGCGCTGGGGCATTACTTCAGACTAGCGGTCGCGCGGCCAGGCACGTTGAAGGTAAAGTATTTATGTATGCCGATAATATGACTGATTCGATGAAACGGGCGATTGCCGAAATGGATCGCCGCCGTAATATTCAGTTGGCTTATAATATCGAACATAATATAACTCCTGAAAGTATCGTGCGCGAGGCAAGTATTGGCCTGCGTGCTTTGATTCCTAAAAAAGCCGATGAATCAGCCAAGCTTAACCTCAAAAAGATTCCTAAGGACGAATATCCAGGCCTGATTCGCGAACTTACGGGTCAAATGGAATTTGCTAGTGCTAATCTGGAATTTGAAAAAGCCGCCGAACTGCGCGATATGATCGCTGATATTAAAAGTAAACTATAGTAGTACAATGCTTGCAAAATTGCATTTAGTATGCTATTATTATGTTATTGCATTCATTGGATGCTAGGGCCTCTTTCAAAGACGAGCGCACCCGTAAAAGATTTGGCGCTACCAACGAATTATTCTCTTGTTTCCTAAATACATTGCAAAATATTACTACATTTCAATAGAAAGGCTATTAAATATGGCATATCAACAATCAAGTGGCGGTTTTCGTCCACGTACAAACAGCGCCCGCCCACAGGGCGGCGGCAATTTTAGTCGCGGTCGTGGCCGCAGTGGCGGCGGTGGAAGCCGTGGTCCAGTAAAAAAATATATTAACCCAAGTAAGTTTATCAATCAGGCAACTCCAAAAGCTGAAGAGATCGCATACGTGCCAACTCACAAGTTTTCAGATTTTCCATTTGGTAGCCAATTACATCACAATATTTCTGAAAAAGGATACGAATTACCTTCGTCAATCCAAGACCAAGCTATTACTCATATCTTGGAAGGCAAAGATGTTATTGGTATTGCTAATACCGGTACCGGTAAAACAGCAGCCTTCTTGTTGCCAATTATCGAACACCAAACTGGCGTTTCATTACGTCCAAGTGTTTTGATTATTGATCCAACTCGCGAGCTTGCTCAACAAATTGACGAACAATTCCGTGATTTCGCACAAGGCCTAGACATGTACTCAGCACTAGTTGTTGGTGGTATGCCAGCTGAACGCCAAATCCGTGATCTAAAACGTCGCCCACACTTTATTATTGGTACTCCAGGTCGTCTAAAAGACCTTATGAACCGACGTCACATTAACCTTGAAAATATCAATACTTTGGTATTGGACGAGGCTGACCGTATGTTGGACATGGGCTTCTTGCCTGATATCCGTGCGATTGTGACCGAAACTCCACGCGAACGCCAAACATTGCTGTTTAGTGCAACAATTACACCAGAGATTACTGCAATTATTAATAATTTCAGCAAAAATCCTGTAACTGTTTCAGTACGAACCAGCGAAACTAACGAACATATCGAACAAGACGTTATCGAAGCTCGTGACAAAACTCACAAAGTCGAATTGCTAACCGAAATGTTACAAGACCGCACACTTTATGACAAAGTCCTAGTATTTGGTGAAACTAAATTCGGTGTTCAACGCCTAAGCGATCACCTTGATAACAGTGGTATTTCATCGATTGCTATCCATGGCAATAAAAACCAATCACAACGCGCCCGCGCTTTGAAACAATTCAAAGACGGACGAGTTCGTGTCATGGTTGCAACTGACGTTGCTGCTCGTGGTTTGGACATCCCAAATGTGTCACACGTTATTAACTTTGATACACCTCAAACCTATGATGATTACATTCACCGTATCGGCCGAACTGGTCGTGGTGGTGCATCAGGTCACGCCCACACATTTGTCGATTCACGTCGTTAAATAAAAGTTGGCAAAATTAGATACCCCTTAAACGGGGTATTTATTTTTGCCTAGAAATTGGTATTATAATGCTATTGATATAGTATTAATGTATAAGCTTATAAATAATAAGGAATATATGCCAGATATAAATCCGATTAGTAGTCAAGAAGATATATTAAATGAGGCGAATTCGAATCTACCCCAAGCAGCAGTAGAACCGCAGCCACCAGTTCAAATGCCGGACCCATCATTAGCTGTTTTATTGGACAAGCCACAAATCATTGATTCACCATCTGGATTAAATCCTCAACCTGTATCCACTGCGCCATCAGTTGTGACGCCACCGATAGTATTAAATCGTATTGTTGAAGCACAAGATACGTCAGGTTTTAATTATCGTTTGCCGGTATTTAGCTATGTTTTAGTTTGGTTTTATGTAATTGCCGCTGTAGTTATTGGTGGTTTTGTGACGTATTATCTAAACCTTATTAGCCAATATAAATCATCAAGTTATTATTCCAGTTCGTCAACTACGTCAGCATATAACTCAATTATCTACCCACTTTCACTAGTAACCGCAGGTTGTATAGCGGCCGTAGTTTCGCTACTGAATGGCACAAAAATATATCGATATGTAGCAATCGGAGTGTCTGTTGTTTTGGTTGGTTTTGAGGTTTATGGCGCATATAAACTCATAACTTCTATGAGTGGATACTATAGTTTTAGTCAGATAACGTCTATGTATTTTACTTATTACGGCGTATTTATATTGCCATTATTGCAATATATCTTGCTTCCGGTGGTGACATTAGTATATCTGTTTACACCAAAAGCCATTCGCGCCTACAACTAAATTCATTAAACTATATTTTCATTACATATTTGGGGTATAATATTTCTTATGACACAAATTACTCGTGATGATGTGCTTCATTTGGCACAGCTTTCTAGCTTGGAGCTTAATGATAGCGAAATTGATGGATTACAGACCGACCTTGGCAATATCCTTGGTTATATTGATCAGCTAGGTAAACTTGACACAACAGGGGTCGAGCCAACCTATCAGGTGACTGGATTACAAAACGTATGGCGCGATGACAGTGTGATTGATTACGGTGTTAGCCGCGAAGATATGTTGTCATTGTCAACCGAATCAGCTGAACATCAAGTAAAAGTTCCAAAGGTATTATAAATATGATTACTATTTCAGATATTATTCTTCAAATCGACAATACATCAGCCCGAGAAGTGGTTGAAAAAGCACTCGCCAAAGCTAAAAGTACTTCGGAATATCATGCATTATTGAATCTAACCGAAGAACGTGCGCTTCAGCGTGCTGATGAGGTTGATGCTGGTAAAATTACTGGCCGACTAGCTGGTGTTCCGTTTGTTATCAAAGATAATTTTTTAGCATTTGGCGCTCCAACAACAGCTGCTAGTAAAATGTTAGAAAACTTTGTCGCACCATTACAGGCGACTTCGGTTGAAAAACTAGAAGCCGAGGGGGCGATTTGTATCGGCAAATCAAACTTGGATGCTTTTGCTCATGGTGGTAGCACTGAAAACTCAGCTTTTGGGCCAACTAGTAACGCCCATGATTTGACTAGGGTTTCTGGTGGTAGTAGTGGCGGTTCAGCCGTTGTTACAGCTCTTGACGTTGTACCATTTGCACTTGGTAGCGATACTGGTGGATCAATCCGTCAGCCAGCCAGTTTTAACGGTGTAGTTGGAGTCAAACCTACCTATGGAACAGTTAGTCGTTACGGTGTGGTCGCTATGGCCAGCAGTACCGATGTTATTGGTGTATTTTCAAATAACGTAGCTGATTCTGAACTGGTGATGGATATTATGGCTGGTCGTGATGTTCGTGATATGACGACATTACCTGACTTTTTTAAACCACTCGACGAAATTGCACCAGGTCAAAAAATTGGTTTGATATCTGATTTTATGGCCGAAGGCGTCGACCCTGATGTTCGCGCTCGAATTAATGAATATGTTGCAAAATTACGTGCAAATGGACATACTGTCGAGGATGTAAATTTGCCAATGGTTGAATATGCGTTGGCGATTTATTATATTTTAGTGCCAGCCGAACTTTCCAGTAATTTGGCTCGATACGATGGTATTCGTTACGGCCATCGCGCAGCTGGTGTTAAAACTTTGGCAGAACTATACGGTAAAACTAGGGGCGAAGGTTTTGTAACTGAAAACAAGCGTCGAATTATGATTGGTAGCTATGTTTTATCTAGTGGTTTCTTTGATGCATATTATCTACAGGCTCAAAAAGCTCGAACATTGTTGATTAATCAGTTTAATGAACTTTTCAAAAAATATGATATGTTGATTGGCCCGGTTGCGCCAACGACAGCTTTTAAAATAGGCGAAAATTCGTCTGATCCAATCAAGATGTATTTGGGGGATATTATGACAGTGCCAACTTCGCTGGCGGGTTTGCCTGCAATCAGTGTGCCTGCAGGTCATGATAGCGCCGGATTGCCGGTTGGCGTTCAATTGATGGGTCCAATGTGCAGTGATGCTAAACTATTGGCTCTGGCTCGATATATGGAGACTAAATAATGAACCAGTCAATTATTTTCTTTTTTGCGGCTATTATTGTCGCCGGTGCAATATTACTAGTTTTAATTTTAGCAAACAAAAAAGGCGTTTGTCATCTAGACGTCGAACGCTATCGCGTTAAATGTTTGGCGATTGAACAACAATTAAAAGTCGACCAACCGTCAAGTTATCATTTAGCGGTTTTAAATGCAGATAAACTGGTCGATCAAGCAATGCGCGAGCGTGGCATAAAAGGTCAAACGATGGGCGAACGTTTAAAAAATGCTGTCACGTTATTTAGTGACCGCAATGGTATTTGGACAGCTCACAAATTACGGAATGTAATTGCCCATGAGTCCGATGCGCATGTTACTTATGATGAGGCACGACATGCCCTGAGCTGTTTTAGAAAAGCATTGAAAGATTTAGGAGCAATCTGATGATTACTGATGAAATATTAGCAAAATACGATATGACCGTTGGTGTTGAATGTCACGTTCAGTTGGCGACAAACACAAAATTGTTTAGTGGCGCCGATAATGACGCTAGGGACAAATCGCCAAACAGCGTAGTCAGCCCAATTGACTTTGCATTACCTGGAATGTTACCAGTTTTAAACCGCGCCGCGGTTGATTTAGCTATCAAAGCCGGTAAGGCATTGAACAGTTCGATTGCACATGTCAGTCGATTCGATCGCAAACATTATTTTTACCCAGATTTACCAAAAGGTTATCAGACAACCCAGATGTATCAACCAATTATTGGTGCTGGTGTTGTTTATGTCCCAATGGAAGACGGCAGTGTTGTTGATGTGCGCATTCATCACGCCCATCTGGAAGAAGACGCTGGTAAACTAACTCACAATGGTACTTATAGCCTGGTTGATTTAAATCGCGCTGGTACGCCATTAATTGAAGTCGTGTCTGAACCTGATATCCATTCATCGGCTGCTGCCAAGGGTTATGCAACTGAACTATATCGATTAATGACATATGCTGGTGTTACAAATGGCGATTTATATCATGGTAATATGCGCTTTGATGTTAACGTGTCAGCCGCTCTTAAGGGTGCGACAGAATTAGGCAAACGAGCCGAAGTTAAAAATTTAAACTCATTTAGAAGTGTTGAACGTGCGGCTGAATACGAATTTCGACGCCAAGTTGAGATATTGGAACGTGGCGAAAAAGTAGTCCAAGAAACTCGTGGTTGGGATGATAATAAACAAAAAACATCCAGTCAGCGCAGCAAAGAAGACGCTCAGGATTATCGATATATGCCAGATGCCGACATTCCACCAATTGTTTTAAGTGACGCTGAAATTGCCGATATTCAAGCTGATATGTCACGTCTGCCGGGCGAATGGCGCACAATTTTACGACAGCTTGGTTTGGACTATTTGCCAATCGAAACATTATTAGATGCCGAAAATGAGTTTCGTGGCAAGATTAATATCCTTAAAATGATTGAGGATGTAATTGATGATTCAAAAAAAGCAAAATTTGTCGCTAACTGGACTGTAAATAATTTCATCACGCTTTTGCGTGGCGAACCAACATTTATTATTCAACCGATTGATTATTTGGCTCTGCAGGTTGCGATTTATGAACTGACCGAGGCAAACAAACTGAGTTCGACAAATGCTAAAATCCTATTTCGTGAATTAGTTGTATTGGACAAACTTCCTGAAGTTGAAACTTACGCTACCGAAAAAGGTTATATTCAGGTTAGCGATGAAGGTTCGATTGCAGCTATTGTCGATGAAGTATTAGCCGATCCAGCGTCTGCAAAGGCAGTCGAAGATTTACGTATTGGCAACGATAAAGTTATTGGATTCTTGGTGGGCCAAGTTATGAAAAAATCAGGTGGGAAAGCAAACCCAGCACTAGCTCAAAAACTAATTAGGGAAAGGGTCTAAAGAACATGATGTACAAAGGCAAACTTATTACTAAGGCGATTATTCCAGCAGCTGGATTCGGAACCCGCTTTTTACCGCAAACCAAAGCGATGCCAAAAGAAATGATGCCTATTGTCGATAAACCTATTATTCAATACGTTGTCGAAGAATTAGTTGCCGCTGGTATAAAAGATATTATTATTGTCGGTAGTTCGAACAAACGTTCTATCGAAGACCATTTTGATGCTCCAAACGAGGATTTGTTGGCCAATTTACGAGCTGGAGGTGACAAGAAAAAACCATTTATCGACAAAATTGAATCAATCGCAAACTTGGCTAACTTTATTTATGTTCGTCAAAAAGGCCCTTATGGCAACGCCACTCCATTAATGAATGCAGCACATTTAATTAATGAGGGCGAGATGTTTATTTATAAATGGGCAGATGACTTTTTTGTGTCTAACCCAAACTCAACCGAGCAACTAATTGAAACGTATAACAAGCACGGTGGTGGTGTATTTGCTTGTAAAGCAGTCGAAAAAGACGAAGAATATAATAAATATGGTATTGCCGCCGGTGCTAGAATTGATGACTCTTCGATCAAGATATCTCGAATTGTTGAAAAGCCAGGCAAAAAAAATACACCCTCAAATTTGGCTAGCGTCAGTAATTATCTATTGCCACACGATATTTTCAAATATATTGAAGAAGCTAGTAAGAAGCCAATCGAAGGTGAATTTGGTTTTCAGCCAATAGTTCAGCAGATGATTGATGATGGATATTCGTTTTATGCTCGCGAAATCAAGGACGGCAAGTTCTATGATACCGGCGACAAACTTGAATATTTAAAAACGATAGTTGATTTTGGTCTGAAAGACCCTGAACTTTGTGATGAATTTGCTAAACATTTAAAAAATAAAGTTAAAGCAACTAAAGATATTTGTGCAGATAATAAATAGATAACTATACCGATAATTGCCTAAGTCTATTTTTGATGATATCATATTAACGTAAGGCATTTAAAAGAATGCCGGAAAAGGTTTATATGAATTCAGCCGCAGAAGTACTTGTCATTATCTTATCTGTTTTTCTAGGTCTATTTTTAATACTTGCTATCACATTGACGATTTATCTAATTAATCTAACTCGCCAAATTCGTAAAGTTACAAACGCTGCCGAACGTACTGTCGGTAATTTGGAGTCGGTTGTGTCGAAA
Organism: Saccharimonadales bacterium (SeqCode); assembly: GCA_038213035.1. Lineage (GTDB taxonomy): Bacteria > Patescibacteriota > Saccharimonadia > Saccharimonadales > Saccharimonadaceae > UBA1547. Next base: position 7,816 of record JBBQTT010000022.1, read on the forward strand.
TTTTCTAAAGTAATTTCGCCAATATTTGTAGCCGAAATGGTTACTGGATTTGTTAAAAAGTTTAATAAGAAAAATAAAGGGGATAAATAATTATGTCAAAAGGTAAATTCGCAATCGGAGCAATTGTCGGAGCAGCTGTTGGTGCTGTCGTCGGTGTTTTGTCTGCACCAAAAAGCGGCAAAGAAACACGTGCAGAACTAAAAGCTAAAGCTGAAGTTGCCAAAACCGAAATAACCAAAAAGGCTGAAAAAGTAGCTGCTAAAACTACAGAAGTTGTTGCTGATACTAAAGCCAAGGCTAACGAAGTTAAAAAGACCGTAAAATCAGAAGCCACTGAACTAAAAGGACGTACCGAACGCGCAGTTGCTGGTGCAAAAAAAGGCTTCCTTAGCAAAAAATAATTGATTCTTATTTTAAAATAACACACACTTATTAAGTTGTGTGTTATTTTATATATAGGAGCATAAGCACAATGTTAAAAGATATTCACAAAAAAGCTGTCAATAAAGTCAAACGCGACAACGAACGTGGCGCTCGGCAGGCGATAATTGAAGATTTATTTTACGATTTTCACCGTAGTCGTGCTCAAGTTTATATTATGAATTTTGTCCGTGGTGTTTTTTTCGGATTTGGATCGGTATTAGGGGCAACCGTTGTTGTGGCCGTTATTGTTTGGATGCTTAGTCGATTTGCAGGTATATTCCCAGAGTCTATTGGGAACTTTATCCAACAGATTATTGATTCAATGAAAAAGTAAGTGCTTAGTCGTTTTTTACTACAGAATAAAAGATTAAGATTAGGTATAATAGTATGTACACATGGGGGTACAGTTAAAACCATCAGATTATGTGCATTTGCATAATCATACTCACCACAGCCTTTTGGACGGTTTAACAAAGATACCCGATTTAGTTAACAAAGTTAAAGAATTGGGTATGGAAGCTGTAGCTATTACCGATCACGGCACTATGTCTGGCGCCTTGGAATTTTATAAGGCCGCAACCGAAGTCGGGGTAAAGCCAATTATTGGCCAAGAATTCTATGTCGCGACAAGGTCCAGACATGATCGAGATCCGTCCAAAGACAAAGCCCGATATCATTTGACAGTCCTAGCTATGAATAATCAGGGTTATCAAAACCTAATGCAGCTTTCGACAATTGCCAACCTTGAAGGCATGTATTATAAACCACGCATCGATCACGAGGTTATCGAAAAATATAACGACGGTTTAATAATATTATCAGGCTGTGCTGGTGGTGAAGTTGGTGAAAATTTGCAAAATGATAATTATGAAGAAGCCAAGCGGATAGCAACTTGGTACAAATCAATCTTTGGTGACCGATATTATTTGGAAATGCAAGATCATGGCCACGTTGATCATCCGGGCCGTTGGGAAGTTCAATACAAAGTTAATACTTATCTGGAAAAGCTGTCTAAAGATCTAGATATTCCGCTAGTTGTCAGTAATGACGGTCACTATTTGATGCTTGAAGACCAAGACGCACATGAAATATTACTTTGTGTTGGTACTGGTGCATTTTTAAGTGATGAAAAACGCATGAGTTTGAAAGATTTTGATTTGCACGTGACCGGGCCGTTAGAAATTATTTCCAGGTGGGGCAAAACTCACCCCGAAGCGATTCTAAACACTAAATTAATTGCCGATAGGTGTGAGGTTGAATTGGCACTTGGTGGTATATTGATTCCAACTTTTCCAACCCCAAATGGCGAAAGTGAAAAATTATATCTGGATGAACTAGCATTTCGCGGTTTAGCATGGCGATACAGCGACATTAAACGTGACGAAGCATTAAAGCTGACGATTGATGATGCAAAGAAATTAATCCCCGATAACGTTATGCAACGTGCCGTATACGAATTGGGCGTGTTTGATAGCATGGGTTTTAACGGTTACTTTTTAATCGTCCAAGATTTTATTAACTGGGGCAAGGACAAAGGTATTATTTTTGGGCCGGGTAGGGGAAGTGCGGCCGGGTCAATTATTGCTTATGCGTTGCGTATTACCGAACTTGATCCGTTGAAGTATGATTTACTGTTCGAGCGTTTTTTGAACCCTGACCGTATCAGTATGCCCGATGTTGATATCGACATTCAGGATACCAGACGCGATGAAGTTATTGTGTATTGTACCGAAAAATACGGGTCAGCTAGGGTTGCAAATATTGTCACATTTGGCAAGATGGCGGCACGGGCGGCAGTTCGCGACGTAGCGCGAGTTTTACAAGTGCCTTATGCCGAAGCAAATCGTTTATCTCAGATGATTCCGCCACCAGCTCAGGGAAAGCATATTCCACTAAGCGTCAGTGTAAAAAATGATCTAGATTTGAAACGTGAATACGAAACTAACCAGAACGCTAAAACTGTATTTGATTTTGCATTTAGA
>JBBQTT010000023.1:0-9875 GCA_038213035.1 Saccharimonadales bacterium (SeqCode)
TAAAAGCAGTTTACAACCCGAAGGCCTTCATCCTGCACGCGGCGTCGCTCCATCAGGCTTTCGCCCATTGTGGAAGATTCCTCACTGCTGCCTCCCGTAGGAGTCTGGACCGTGTCTCAGTTCCAGTCTGACTGGTCATCCTCTCAGACCAGTTAATGATCGTAGACTTGGTGAGCCTTTACCTCACCAACTATCTAATCATACGCAGGCCGTTCCCAAAGCGGATAAATCCTTTAATCCGAAGATCACATGCGGCATTAGCCACCCTTTCGGGCAGTTATTCCTCACTTTGGGGTACGTTCCCACGCGTTACTCAGCCGTCCGCCGCTCGTCAGCAGGTAATAAATTACCCCTGTTACCGCTCGACTTGCATGTGTTAGGCGCGCCGCCAGCATTCATCCTGAGCCAGGATCAAACTCTCCATAAAAAAATTGTCATCTATAAATAGATGCAATTACATAACTCAATATAAACTGACGATGATTTGCACAACTAAATTGTCAAAGTTCTTTTCATCTGTTACAACTCCACGTTGTTTCGCTCAATATGTGCGACCAGAATGTAATCAATCATACCTCATAGTTTGCAGTGTAGTCAAGGGTTATTATTATTTTGTCGTTGATAAAAAGACAACTAGTCCAATTAAGACCCCAAAAAGGGCCCCAATTACAACTTCTGACGGTGTATGGCCCTGTGCGGCGCGCGGTAATTTCACATTACTTTTTTGCTCTTTTATTAGCTTTTGAATGGCAATTCCCTGCTCGCCAGACGACCTACGGACTTTGACTGCGTCATACATAACGATCAATGCGAACAACGCAGCAAGGCTAAATATAGCCGAGCCAAATCCGTTTTGCAGACCAATGACGGTCGCCAAAGCCACAACAGTCGTGCTGTGCGAGCTGGGCATACCACCCGACATGAACAATTGTGTTCGAAAATCGTGTCGTTCTTTTTTACTATAACCAATTGCGTATTTAACTAAGTGGGCACCAAACCATGCTATGAAAACTGCGATCAAATACGGTGATACCAGATCGAATCCCATGTTTTATTCCTCGATTCCTTCTGCTTCATCAGCAGTTTCAACTGGCATGAACCCTAGGGATGCAACTTTATCACCTTCACGCATACGCATAATACGTACACCTTGAGTTGTTCGGCCTAATGTTGGAATGTCTTTCAAGGCAACTCGAATAGCCTGGCCTTCGTTAGAGATCATCAATACTTCGGTAGCATCAGTTTCTAATGTGTGGACTGCAATAATAGGACCAGTCTTGGCAGTAACAACAGCTGCTTTGATACCTACTCCGCCACGTTTATGGGATGGGAAGTTAGAAACCTTTGTTGCCTTGCCGTATCCGTTTTCACTAATTACCAACAATTTTTGATTATCATCGATTGCAATATCCATACCAACCACTTGGTCATTTGGACGTAACCTTACACCACGTACACCCCTGGCAGATCGGCCCATTGGACGAGCATCTTTTTCATTGAATCGAATCGCCTGACCAGCAGATGTTGATATAATCACATCATTCTCGCCAGTAGTCTTTTGAATCCAACGCAGTTCATCACCCTCATCAAGTTTGATTGCAATCAAACCATTGGTGCGAATATTGGCATACTCTTCAAATGGAGTCTTTTTAATAGTTCCCTTTGTAGTTGCCATAAACAAGTAACCATCACTCTTTGCATCCTTCTCGTGACGAATAATTGAAGTGATTTTTTCTTCTGGCTGTAACTGTAATAGGTTAACTGCAGCAACACCTTTGGCTGACAAACCTGCAGCTGGCACTTCGTATGCCTTCAGGCGGAAGATTCGTCCCCGGTTAGTAAAGAATAGTAGATAATCATGCGTACTGGCTGGAATCAACTGATCAATTATGTCCTCGGCCTTAGTTGTCATACCGCGTTTACCCTTACCGCCACGATGCTGTCTATGGTATTCACTAGCAAGTGTACGTTTGATGTAATTTTCGGTAGTTAGTAATATAACACTGTCTTCTTCGGGGATTAATTCTTCATCACTAAACTTACCAAGTTCGTGATTAATCATCTTACTGCGGCGATCGTCGCCGTATTTTTCTTTCATTTCCAATAATTCTTCTTTGATGATTCGCAGCACTTCACCTTCATCAGCCAAAATAGCTTCAAGTTTAGCAATTAATATAGCTAATTCGCGTAATTCATTCTCGATTGCTTCGCGTTCAAGTCCTGTCAAACGTCGCAACTGCATCGCCAGAATTGCTTTGGCTTGAATTGAGGATAAACTGAATTTTTCAATCAAAGCAACTTCAGCGTCTTCGCTTGTTCGGCTAGCGCGGATTGTCTTGATGACTTCGTCAATATGATCCAAAGCAATTTTGTAACCCTCTAAAATATGAGCGCGCTCTTTGGCTTTACGTAGTTCAAATTCAGTTCGACGGCGCACAACAATTTGACGATGTTTAATAAACTCGTTCAAAATTTCTTCCAGACCCAAAATACGTGGTTGAATACCATCGATAAGAGCCAACATATTAAAATGGAAACTGGTTTGTAACGATGTTAATTTATAAAGTTGATTCAAAACCTTCTTTGGGTATGAATCCTTCTTTAATTCAATAACCACACGGACTGATCCGCGCGCACTTTCGTCACGTAAGTCGCTAATCGAAGTAATCTTTTTATCTTTGACTAGTTCTGCAATTCGTTCAATCAATGTTGCCTTGTTAACGGCAAATGGCATCTCGGTAACAATAATCTGAGCTCGGCCTTTTTTCGTTTCTTCGATATTTGCAACGGCTCGGATAACAACACTGCCACGTCCAGTTTGATAAGCTTGTCGCATTGGCGCACCGCCATAAACAACAGCACCAGTTGGAAAATCTGGACCTTTTACGTATTTCAATAAATCATCCAAAGTTGTGGTTTCTGGGTTATCGATTATATGAATAATCGCGTCAACAAGTTCGCCCAAGTTGTGTGGCGGAATACTTGTTGCCATACCAACGGCGATACCAATTTGGCCATTTAGTAGTAGGTTTGGTAATTTAGCTGGTAAAACGACAGGTTCTTGTTCGGATCCGTCGTAGTTATCACGGAAATCAACTGTTTCTTTGTCTAAATCAGTCAGCAATTCATTGCCGGCTTTATCCAAACGAGCTTCGGTATACCTGGATGCAGCCGCAGGGTCGCCATCCATCGAACCAAAGTTACCCTGGCCGTTAACTAATGTATAACGCATAGTCCAGTTTTGAGCCAAACGAACCATAGAATCATAAATAGCTGTATCACCATGTGGGTGATACTTACCCATGACGTCACCAACGATACGCGCAGACTTAGTAAACTTACCACCTGGTCGTAAACCTTGTTCGCCCATAGAATAAAGAATACGTCGGTGAACTGGCTTTAAACCGTCACGAACGTCAGGGAGTGCGCGATCAATAATAACGCTCATCGAGTAGCGAAGGAAATTATCCTCCATTACATCTTCGATTGTTAACTTTTCTACAACACGTGAGTGTGTTGCAATTTCTACAACTTCACCTTCAACTGATGTATTTAATTCATCATCCATAACTATATATCCAACTCCTCAAGATTAAGCGACTTAGCACGACTCTGTATAAAACTCTTCCTTAAATCAACTTGGTCACCCATTAATTTAGTAAAGATTGCATCAGCTCGTTCAGCATCCTCTACTCTAACCTGGATTAACACACGGTTTTCTGGGTTCATAGTTGTATCCCAAAGTTGTTCAGCATCCATTTCACCAAGACCCTTGTATCGTTGCAACATAGTAATACCGGCTTGTTTAGTGCGGTCATCATTTGGATCAATCTTGGTACCTTTTTCGGTTCGTTCGGCAATCAAACGGTCAACGATTGAGTCACGCTCATCGTCACTGTAGGCATAATGTTTCTTGGTACCAACTCGTAACAAGAATAGTGGAGGTTTAGCTAGATATATATATCCACCGTCAACAACTTCACGCATGTAACGGAAAAAGAATGTCATAAGAAGTGTTGCAATGTGGCTTCCGTCGACATCGGCATCGGTCATGATGATGATGCGGTGATAACGTAGGCCGGCTATATCAAACTGGTCACTAATACCAACGCCCATAGCACGAATCAAACTTACAATTTCGTTGTTACCTAACATACGATCTAATCGGGCGCGTTCAACGTTCAGCACCTTACCACGAAGTGGCAAAATAGCCTGGGTTTTACTGTCGCGACCAGACTTAGCTGATCCACCGGCGCTATCACCCTCTACAATATACAATTCTGAATCAGCTGGACTCTTGCTAGAACAGTCGGCTAATTTACCTGGCAAACTCATTCCATCAAGTGCACCTTTACGAATAACATTATCCCGAGCGGCACGAGCGGCTTTACGAGCGCGAGCTGCCAAAAGAGCTTTGCCAACAATTCGTTTTGCGACATTTGGGTTTTCATCCAAATAGTAACTAAAGTACTCATTCATAACCTGTTCAACATAACGTCGAACTTCTGGGTTACCTAGTTTAGCTTTAGTCTGACCTTCAAATTGAGGATCGGGTAATTTAACCAGGATAATCGCTGTCAAACCCTCGCGAATATCATCGCCGGTCAAGTTCTCTTCTTTTTCCTTCAATAAACCACTCTTGCGTGCATAATCATTAATAACGCGAGTCAAAGCCGAACGGAAACCAACCAAGTGTGTTCCACCTTCGGCTGTTAGGACGTTATTGGCAAATGGTTTGACTATTTCAACATACGTATCGTTGTATTGAACGGCAATTTCTACCATCGAATCTTCAATTTGTTTTTCAACATAGAATATGTTTTCACTAACAACTTCTTTGCCAACGTTCAGATGTTTTACGTAACTTTGAATACCACCTTCAAAATAGAAAGCTTCTCGTTCATTAGTTCGTTCATCAACAACCGAAACATAAATACCCTTTGTCAGGTATGCTTGGTGCCGCAGATAGTTAACAACCCATTTGTAATCAAATTCAATCGTTTCTTTGAATATAGTTGGATCTGGATAGAAAATAATGGTTGTTCCATTAACCCGATCGGTCTTGCCTAGTTTTTGCAACGTACCTTGGGTGATACCCTGAGCAAACTCGATACGATACAATTGTCCTTCACGAACAACTTCAGCAATAAGCTTAGTCGATAATGCATTAACAACACTTGATCCTACGCCGTGAAGACCAGATGATACTTTATAGCCACCACCACCGAATTTACCACCGGCATGTAGAACGGTCAGGGCGGTTTCTAGTGTACTAAGCCCAGTTTTTGGATGTTTATCAACAGGAATACCACGACCATCATCTGTAATTTTTACTCCGCCATCTGCCATCATAATGACATTAATTTTGGTAGCATATCCAGCGATAGCTTCATCGACACAGTTATCTGCGATTTCTTTAATTAAATGGTGCAAGCCGTCATAGCCGGTGCTACCAATATACATACCAGGACGTTTACGTACTGGGTCTAGTCCCTCGAGCACCTGAATCTGTGATGCATCATAAGAATTATCAATTTTTTGTTTAGCCACTATTAACTCCCTTATCTATTCCAGACTAATCTAGCTATTTACAATGTTATCATTATAACGGATAATTTGTGTTCACTCAAGCTATTGCTAAGCTATTGCGTTGAACATATTTCTTATGCTAAAGTGTAGCACAAGAGGCGAAATATAAAAAACAAAAATATGTTTAAAAAAATTGTATCAAATCTACCATTTAGCCCCGCACTTGTCGGACAACTAGGACCATATTCTAAAAGTCTACGCAAAGAAAAAACAGCCAGACGACTTGGATTGATTTTTGTAGTCCTTGCACTTATCGTACAGTCGCTAGCCCTGTTCCAGCCGCCAGAATCAGCCAATGCATCAAACCCAACCGATACAAATCCTATCGCAACGCAAACACTAGATAATAATCTAGTAAAAACAATGACAGCTAGTAATGCATCACAAGGCTTTCTTGACGCAACAATCGGCACCGCGAGTGCTGGCGACCAAATTAGCTACACCATTAATATCAAAAATGACAGTTCAGCTTCTATAGTTACCAAGATACAAGAATCTTTGTCTGACGCGCTTGAATATTCAATGCTTGTAGATAATGGTGGTGGCCGACTTGATAAGACAACAGCTATATTGTCATGGCCTGAAACAATTCTGGCCGCCAACACAGAACAAACACGTACGTTCGCTATCAGATTGCTTGATTCAGTCCCAGCAACAGCCAGAGGCACCATAAATACAAAATCATACGACTGCATCATAACAAATAACTTTGGTAATACTATAGATATCAATGTCGACTGCCCTGCTGTCAAAACAATCGAAAACATCGTATCGCAATTGCCAAGCGCCGGTATAACAGAAAATATCGTGTTAGCGATTACTGTTCTAGCAATTACCGCCTTTTTATATGCCCGATCTAAACAACTTGAAAAAGAGATTCATTTAATACGAAAAGACACAACCGCCGGAACCCTATAATAATCCCAAAAGGAAAACACAATGAGCGACACTCCAGATAAACCAACCACCCCTCAAGAATCAACTCCAAAGGCAATAAAAACAGATACAGCCGAATTATCACCACGTGATATCGAAGCTCAGGCCGAAAGGGCTAAAGTTAAAGATAAGGCCGACAAGGCTATCGAATCTAAAAAGAATAAAAAAACTAAGAAAACCACTTCTTCAAATCGACGTGGTAACATTAATAAAAAACAACGCGATGATAGTTATAAAAAGACGATCACCCGAGTCCAAAATGAACTGCCAGCATCAAACCGACTGTTTAGCAAAATCATACATAACCAAGTAGTAGAAAATATCAGTGATTTCATTGCAGCTACAATTGCACGCCCAAACGCCTTATTGTCCGGATCAGTTGTTGCGTTTTTCCTAACACTATTAACTTATACTGTGTCAAAAACAATCGGCTATAAATTATCCGGATACGAGACAATTACAGCCTTTATTATCGGTTGGATAATTGGTATCGTTTATGATTACCTAAAAGTCCTTATTACAGGCAAAAAATCTTAGCTCAAACTTACTTAATTTAACGTAGCTTTATCGACACTTCATCGTCGGGGCTTTGTTCGCGTATATGTAATTCGTCAACAGGACGCGGACTATTAACAACCTGGCTATCTGGAGCATCTTCAGTCTTTGGGTTCTCGGCTTTGAAAGCTACAATTTGTTGTCGTTTAACTAACCATTCATCCAAAAACGATGAAGTATTTGTTGACGTCTGGGCTGTAGGTTGCACTGACGGCATAATGCCAACTCGATTTTGTTGAGCTTCACGAATAGCTTCAAGTTTTGCTTTTTTAGCCGCATCACCTGCGCCTAACCTTGCAAATATTTCTTTCTCGACTTGAGCTCGTGGGCGTCCATATTTAGCCGCAGACAGCTTTTTAAGCGCGTCACGAAGCTCTGGATTAGATTTACCCATTGGTGGCACCAACGACATACTAAAGGCCGCTGACGGCACACCGTTCACCATAACCGATGATATAGTCTGGAAATTCGGCAACTTAGTTAGATCCTCAGCATCGAATGTCGGAGCAAATTTTTTCTGTAATATTTCGGCATCAGTAATACCAATACGTCCACTAATAACCGTTCCAATATTACCAATGATAGCTTCACGGATGTTGTCAGTTAATTGAGTCATAAACTGGTTAGCTAGAACTAAATTCAACCTGTATTTTCTCGCTTCAGACAAAATAGTTTGAAAACTATCAGTTGCAAAATTTTGGAACTCATCAACATATAATGCAAAGTCTTCTCGTTCTTCTTCAGGCACACTCGCCCTGCCCATCGCAGCAGCCTGGAACTTCATCACGAATATCATACCCAACAATTGCGAGTTCAATTCGCCCGTTCGCCCTTTTGAAAGGTTCACCAACAAGATTTTTTTGTTATCCATAATGTCACGTAAATTAAACCCACTCTTGGTTTGTCCTAATATATTGCGCATCATTTCATTGGACAAAAATGCACCAAACTTACTGACAAACCAACCTAATACCTCGGACTTATTGGCATCGCTTGTCTGCGCCATTTCTTTATTCCAAAAATCTAACACTGTGCGATCGGTAACGTATTTTAGCTTCTCGTCCGTAAACGCCTGGTCATTAAACACCTGAGGAATATCGATAAACGTCGATCCATTTGGATCACTCATAATAGTAAGTGACGCATTACGGAACCAATGTTCATATCGAGGACCAATAATACCAGTGTGTCCAGGGTCATATAATCTATATAACATTGCGATAGCTTCTTGAATCAAGAAATCACGCTGGTCTTGTGTTTCAAACTCAAACAAGTTCAACCCGATTGGGTTTTCCATGTCACCTGGGCTAAAGTAGATTACATCCTCAACTCGCTCTTTAGGGACCATGCCTAATAATTTTTCAGCAGAATCGCCATGTGGATCGATAAACGCAAACCCACGGCCATCCATCATGTCTTGGAATGCTAAATTTTCTAATAATCCCGATTTACCCGTTCCCGTCTGCCCAATCATATATGTATGGCGGCGGCGATCATTCGTGCTTAATCTGATTTGTTTTTTAATACCCCTAAACTCGTTATAGCCCAACAAAAATCCTTCATCCATCACCTGTGTCGGACCATCAACTTGTTTTGCCATTTGGCGTTGAACCTGTGACGATGGAATACTATTTTGATCAGGTAAATGGAAGATCGTTGCCAGCTCGACACTATTTAATACATTTTGATTTATAGACTGGGGAAAGAAGCGGAAAATATACGCAGTTACCAATTCTTCAATATCTTTGGCTATGCTAAATTTAAAACCGTTATTTGTAGTTGAGTCAAACAATGAAAATGCCGCAATAATATTTGTCAGCAAAGCTTGTGACCTGGCAGCAGTATTCGAAGAAACAACCACACGTATCAAAACCTCGTATCCTGGATGACGAGTTTTTTCTTCGATTGCTTCTATTAAACCCTGCTCTAATGATGATAATTGTTTGTCTTCAGGTTTTGTTTCTTTTACTTCCATCGGCTTCCACAAAGCTTCCATCAAACTCTTATTAAACAAACCTGACGATTTTGAGCCTTTGTCTTTTTTAATCTTATTAGCAACAAATATAGAATTCTTAGCCCAACTTTCAGTGGCTGGCCTAATTAACAACTGGACTACAGCTCCATCATCTTTGGTTACGGTCGATAAGGCATTTAGTAATGCCCTGGCAGCATCGCGTTTTGATTCTTGATATGTAGCTATTGGATACACATAACTTTTTTTCAAAGTAAATTCGCCACCAATTGTACCACTGATTTTTCCAGCTTGGCTAAATATATTCTTTTCTTCAATCTCTTCCAACCTAGCCGATGGATAAGCCGCCGCCACTGCCTGACGTACAATATCAATCAAGACGGTTGGCACAACAGTATAATAATGAATTAAGCCTTCATGAGCCACAATCTCAAAAGACAAATGTCGCTGTCCATACATCCGACTCTTGAAACCCTTAAGAGCAGTACTTGAAATAATGTTATACATAACTTGAGCCTGTGATAGAACCTCTTCGGTAATATCCCGTTCATCGCGTCCGTTCGATTCCAAATCATCACTTGATGGTGGTATATGAATATAAAGTGGCACCATTTTAAGACCACGCTCGTAATTTTTTGCTTCACGAAGTGTCTTTTTGTATTGAGAAAATACTAAAAAGAAAACAGACATGCCGACAATCAAAACAATAAGCGTTGTAAGTATAAAAGGAATCATATTAATATATTAAACCCAGACGACAACTTATTCAGCTGCACCCAAATCCCTCCCATACCGTTTCTTCAAATAATCAATCTGCAGCTTA
>JBBQTT010000024.1:0-9103 GCA_038213035.1 Saccharimonadales bacterium (SeqCode)
AATCGTTTATCTCAGATGATTCCGCCACCAGCTCAGGGAAAGCATATTCCACTAAGCGTCAGTGTAAAAAATGATCTAGATTTGAAACGTGAATACGAAACTAACCAGAACGCTAAAACTGTATTTGATTTTGCATTTAGATTGGAAGGTACAATTCGTTCGCACGGTGTACATGCCTGTGGCGTGGTGATTGCGCCGGATGATATTGTTAAATTTGTGCCACTTGAAATGGCACAAAAAGGTGTAATTGCGACTCAATATTCTATGGGTCTAGTTGAAGAACTAGGGCTACTTAAAATGGACTTTTTGGGGCTTTCAAACCTGACGACGATTAATAATACGCTTCGAATTATCAAAAAAGTATACGGTGAAAAAGTTGATATAACTACTTTGCCGCTTGATGATAAATTGACATATGAACTATTGCAACGTGGTGATTCAACTGGTGTATTCCAATTAGAATCGGCTGGTATGAAGCGATATCTGCGCGAACTTAAACCATCATCATTTGGTGATATTATCGCTATGGTGGCATTATACCGACCTGGTCCAATGCAGTTTATCGACAGCTTTATTAAACGCAAACATGGCCAAGAACAGATATCTTATTTGCATCCAAAATTCGAAGAAGCACTAAAAGAAACCTATGGAATCTTGGTCTATCAAGAGCAATTTATGAAGATATCCAAGGACTTCGCTGGCTTTACTGGTGGTCAAGCTGATACTTTGCGAAAAGCTGTTGGTAAAAAGAAAATTGATTTGATGCGTAAGGTTCAAGCCGACTTCGTCGAGGGTGCAGTTAAACACAGCGGGGCTGATCCGAAACTTGCCGAGAAGTTCTGGGCTCAGTTGGAAGAGTTCGCTAATTATTGTTTTAATAAATCACACGCCGCTTGTTACGGACTAATTTCTTACCAAACGGCCTATCTAAAAGCTCATTACCCCGAAGCATTTATGGCTGCATTAATGACTAGCGACCAAAGCGATATCGATAGGTTGGCAATCGAAATCAATGAATGTAAACACATGGGAATCACTGTTTTGCCGCCAGACGTTAACGAAGGATTTGTCGAATTTGCCGTTGTCCCAGGTACAAAGGCAGTTCGTTTTGGAATGGCAGCAGTCAAAGGCGTTGGCGTTGGAGCTGTCGAAGAAATTTTGCGGGCTCGCAAAGACGGCAAGTTTGTTAGTATCGAAGATTTTGCCAAACGTGTTTCGACCAACAAATTTAATAAAAAAGCTTGGGATTCATTAATTAAATCTGGTGGATTTGATAGTTTGGGTGATCGTTCTGACTTATTATTCAATCTGGAAACTGTCCAGTCATTTGCCAGTAAACTACAAAAAGAGGCGTTATCAGGACAAACTGATTTGTTCGGTGATTTGATTGGCGCCAGCGTTCATCCAACTATTACATTGCAAACTTCACCGGTCAAACACACCGACAAAGAACGCCTGACTTGGGAACGAGAATTGATGGGATTATATGTTAGTGCTCATCCGCTGGATAATTACGATACTTATTTCGAAGAGCAAACAGTATCATTGTCGCAAATGATACCCGATGTTGACGGAAAAAAGGCGACTATTGGCGGTTTAGTATCGACAGTTCGGACTATTGTCACGAAAAGTGGTTCAAAAATGGCATTCGTTGGCCTGGAAGACAAAACTGGTGAAGGCGAAGTTATTATTTTCCCGAATCTGTATGAAACAATTGGCGCCAAACTCGTCCAAGACGCAGTTGTTCTGGTGACGGGTAAAATTAGTGCTCGCGATCGTGATGGCAACTTGGGAACTGACGCCAAAATGATTGCCGATGAAGTCCAGTTTATATCCGAGCAAGAGTTAAAAGGTTATGAATCGATTGGCCGCAAGATGGACGCGCCAAAAATGAGCGCCAAGGTAAAAGCTATGCGTGTGGCTGCCAAAAAACCAGGTACAACGCCCGTTAAACTTGCGCCAATCACTGAAAAGCCTAAAATTATGCCACTTGAGGCCAGTGGTGTTAAAAAGTTTTATGTGCATATCAAAGACCCTGATAATCACGAAGCTTTGATATCTTTAAAACAAATTTGCGGTAATTACGTTGGGCTTTTTGATATTATTTTAGTTCTGGGCGCCGAGAAAAAATCAGCTGTGAAATTACCGTTCAAAGTTAATGCTAGCAATGATTTGATTGGTGAGTTAGTTAAAATACTTGGCGAAGACAGTGTCGTCTTTAAATAATAGGGGTGTCTTACGTAATAATAATTACGCCTTGTCGGTTTTGGCATATTTGTAACAAAATTACTAGTGTTCTATCCTAACGGATTATATTTAAGACACCCCTAGCACGTACAACGCGATGCCAGCCGCAACACTGACATTAAAGGACTCTTTTAATCCTACCATTGGTATTTCAACTAAATCATCGCAACTATTTAGTAAATCATCAGTTAATCCGTGAACTTCCTCGCCTAATAATAAGGCGATTTTGTCTGGTTTTTTGTAGTCATTCAACATCACGCTGCGTTTGTCTTGTTCCAGCCCGACGATTGTATAGCCGGCTGCTTTTAATTTTTTAAAATCTGGTGTTTCTTGATATTCAAAAGGAACCATTGCTTCGGCGCCAAGGGCAGTTTTATGAATTTGCAAAGTTAGCTTTTCGGCAATATGTGGCAATCGTGAATCGATGGCAAGTTTTGGGTATGGGCTATATCCACTGATGATAATTCTAGTTATCCCAAAACCTTCACAGGTGCGAAAAATTGCCCCAATATTATGAGTTGAGCGAATATTATGAGCAATTACGATGATTTCGGGCATTGTTATGTTATTGTATCATTTATATATGAACTTACTCTCGGATCAGGTTGACCAAAAAGAAATCGACGTTATTACTCGTGAATTAAAAAGAATTATTGATAAAAATATATTAGGCGATGTGGTCGAGTTTGGCTGTTATATCGGTACAACCAGTGTATATTTGGCGCGTATGTTGATGTCGACTAATCGTGAACTGCATGTTTATGATTCGTTTGCAGGTTTACCAGAAAAGGACGATAAAGATATTAGTCCACTTGGTGAAAGTTTTAAGGCTGGTGAATTATTAGCGTCAAAAAAACAGTTTATCAAAAACATGTTGTCTGCTGGCGTTAGGATACCAATTATCAAAAAAGCTTGGTTTTGCGATTTGACAGTTGACGATGTCCCAGTAAAAGTTGCATTTGCGTTTTTGGATGGCGATTATTATCAATCAGTTGTCGACCCTTTGAAATTATTAGAAGGTCGTCTTGTACCGGGTGCAACTATTATTGTTGATGATTATGGAAATGCGGCATTACCCGGAGCAGCAAAAGCTGTTGACGAGTGGTTGCAAAAACATCCAACGGCTATAAAAAGAGTCGAACATTCACTTGCGATTATTTATACATAACGCTAGCGCTTTTATGCTATTATAAGGTTAATGGACGAAGACAAAGTACAGCAAAACCGTCGCGAGACGGATGAACAAGCAACTGCTCAACGTGCTGCTATTTTGAGTATCAAATATTTAGACACGCGTCCGTTTGAAAGCACAATTTCGCTAGTCAACAATTTACTAGATATATCAACGATGCATCAAAGCCGAATTGTGCCGTTGCTAGCCGGTAACGAAGCCCAACCATGGCAATTTGGCGTGACTACGCAGACTCCACAATCATTTATTCGCGACATGAGCCAGCAATATAATGCCGTTGGTCACACTATCCAATTCTATTTGATTTCAAACAGTGGTTACAAACAAATTATGGATCGTTATGATCCTGTTGTTAAGGTTGTTCATGACGACATTGAAATTGCCCAAGAAGGCGACAGTAATACAATGTCTGAGGTTAGTAAAACTTTGAATTCAGTCGGTAGCGACGAAGTTTTTGACTATTTAGTCGATCAAGCTGACCGATTAGGTGCCAGTGATATTCATATCGAGAATCAACGTACTCATATGCGTGTTCGTATGCGTATTGATGGTGTATTACATCCAGTTGCAGACTTGGAAAACGATCGATACCGTATAATTTTAGGTGCTTTGGCATCACGAGCTAATATTTCGACAGCAGCCAAAGAACCTCAATCTGGGCATATGCAAAAAGAAATTACCCGTGATGGCGAAACTCATATGTTGAATTTGCGTGTTGAAACTGTGCCGACTATGTATGGCAATGATGCTGTTCTTCGTTTATTTAACTTTGATGAATCGATGTTAAATCTGGACCGATTAGGAATTGGTCCGACTGAACGTGCCGAGATTGATGAAATCGTCAGCCACCCTCGTGGAATGGTTTTGATGGTTGGGCCAACCGGTAGTGGTAAATCAACGACACTTTACAGCATTATTAATGCGCTCAATACAACTAACCGTAAAATTATTACGCTGGAAGACCCAATCGAATACGGAATTAGTGGTATAACTCAGATTCCAATCGATACTACTGGCGGTCAAAGCTTTGCTGATGGTCTGCGAGCCGTGTTACGCCTGGACCCAGATGTTGTCATGGTTGGCGAGATTCGTGACTCAGACACCGCTAAAACAGCTATACAGGCATCTATTACTGGTCACTTGGTGTTATCTAGCTTTCACGCTAACTCTTCATCATCAGCATTTAGCCGTATGATTGATTTAATCGGCGTAAATCCAATTTTTAGCTCGGCAATCCGTTTGGTTATTGCGCAGCGATTAGTTCGACGATTAGATGATGTTACCAAGGAAGAATACGAACCTGATGAATCAACCCGAAATTGGGTCAGAAATGCCCTAAAAGATTTGCCAGAACATATTCAGAAGCCTGATTTTAATAATTTTAAACTTTGGCGTCCGGTTGTTAGTGAATCTTCGCCATTTGGTTTCAAGGGCCGAATTGTCATCATGGAACAAATGGTCGTTAATGAAGATATTCAAAAATTCTTGCGCGGTGATGAAACGAATGTGCATACCGAAATTATCGAATCTGTTGCGCGTAAATCTGGCATGGTAACATTGTTAGAACGTGGCGTGTTGGCGGCGCTTCGTGGCGAAACTACATTAGAGGAAGTAAACCAGGCAATTTAGTCGCAAATTCGTGGTATTCGATTACACAATTATTATGTAAATTGGGCATAAAACCCTTTGAATTATTGTAATATTGTGGTATAGTCAATAGCTGATTGTATTTAAATAAATGTAAAAGTGAGTAAATTATGAGTTTTGAACTAATCAAAAAAGTTAATGACGCACAGAAAAAATCTAGCGTTGTAGATGCCCGAAGTGGCGATACTGTTCGCGTTCACCAAAAAATTAAAGAAGGTACCAAAGAACGTATTCAGATTTTTGAAGGCGTTGTTATCCGTACTGATCGCAAAGCTTCACACACTTCACGAATCACTGTTCGTAAAGTTGCCAGTGGTGTTGGTGTCGAGAAAAGTTTCTTGATCCACAGCCCACTAGTTGAAAAAATTGAAATCACACGACGTTCAAAAGTTCGCCGTAATTTCCTTAGTTTCTTGCGCGAACGAAGTGGTAAAAGCACTCGCCTCAAAAGCCTTAACTTTAACCGCGAAGACGTTAACTCTGTTGACGATTCTGAATCAGTTGCCGAAGAAGCTCGTCTAAAAGAAGCCGCGCTTGCTGCACACGAAGCTAAAATGGCTGAAAAAGCAGTCGAAGAAGCTGAACTTTTGGCTAAACAAGCCGAAGTCGAAGCTCGTCACTCTGCTGAAGCTTAATTTTACATCGATTTAGATAAAACCCCACCGTCACGGTGGGGTTTTTCTTTTGTGCAGTATACTTAGTATATGATTCTTGGGATTGATGAAGTTGGGCGAGGGCCTTGGGCTGGACCGCTGGTGGTTGGCGCGGTTGTTTTAGGTGGCGCTACTATTGATGGTTTAACTGATAGTAAAAAATTAACCAAAAAGCGTCGCGATGCATTGGACATTGAAATTCGCGAAAAAGCGTTAGGTTTTGGGTTGGGTTGGGTGTCGGCAGCTGAAATTGATGAAATTGGGTTATCGGCGGCGCTTAAGATTGCCACCAGACTGGCAGTCGAACAAGTAAAATCACCATACCACGAAATTATTATTGACGGCACCGTAAACTTTTTATCAGAAACCAGCAAAGGTCAATATGTCACGACTATGAAAAAGGCTGATTTATTGGTGCCAAGTGTATCAGCCGCGTCAATTATTGCTAAAGTTGCCAGGGATAATTACATGACACTACAAGACGATATTTATCCTGGTTATAAATTTGCTAGTCACGTTGGATATGGCACGGCGGCACATTCTAGCGCAATTGATAAACTTGGGGTCACACCATTACACCGTTTATCTTTTGCGCCACTTCATAAATACGCCGGTCATAAAGACAAGATAATTATGCCAGTTCAAGATGTGGTGACGACTAAACAAATTGGCGATTCAGCCGAAGATGTAGCGTCAAAATACTTAAAAAAACGAGGACATGAAATTATAGACCGAAATTGGAAGACTAAATACTGTGAAATCGATATAGTTTCACAATTAAACGACATTATATATTTTACAGAAGTCAAATATCGTCGACTATCCGATCAAGGTGGGGGACTAGCTGTAATTACGACCAAAAAACTTAATCAAATGAAGTTTGCAGCTAAATATTATGCGCAATCTAACGAATTAACAGACATAGATTTACGGTTGTCTGTTATATCGCTAAGCGGTCAACCGCCAGTTGTCGAAACTTTTTTAGAGGTTTAGTAATGCCGCGCGGACGGATTCGCCGTCTTTTTCGATTGATTCGACTCGATTTTGAATCTCATTTATACCCATATCAACGGCACGGATCAACATCGGGTCAGATTTAAGAGGTGTAAAGAAATTAGTGTATTCTGTAAGTTGTTTTCGGGTATATAATGCCATAGCACTGTATCGTGGGTAATCGTCGTAACTTTTGTCGCCACCAAAAGTCGCCTTTATCCAGTGCCAATTATCTTGAACCCATTGCCATGTTTGGTCGCGGCCATGTTTGTTGCGAATCATGTAAATCATCCATCTGGCAGTGTCTTGGGTGCGGACAAAAGTTGTATCTTTTAGTAAATCTAGGAATCTAGCTATTTGTTCTGGTTGCCTGGTTGCTGTCAATCCGATGCTGATGTCTTGTTTTAATTCAGCTGATTCAGTTGATTTGTAGATTTCAATGAGAGTTTGGATAATTGAATCATCCGTAGAATAACGTACAACTGATATTAAAATCAGGTTACGAAGTTCTGGATCGAGTTTTTCGATTGGTGTAGATTGGTATAATTCTGCTGCCTTTGCAATCGCTGCCTGGTCTTCGCTATAAATTGTTAGACCAATGACAATATCACGTAGCTTAGAATCTGATTCTGATTCACCAGGTTTAGTTTCCCAACCTAATCGTTCATATTGAGCGCGAGCCAGATTGCCAGCTAGTTGTCGGAGTTTTATTTCAGTCTCTTCATCGTCTTCGACGAATTTTTTAATTTCGCCGATTGTCATACTTATAATATTCCAAACCGCTTCGGTAGTTTCATCTTTGTATGCGTCCAGCAGTGGAATTAATTCGGCACTGGTAATAATGCCAGCTCGGGCTAAAATAGTTTGTTCGTTTAGTAATTTTAATCGGTCAATCGGTGATACTAACCCAGCTTTTAATTGTTCGATTAATTGTGCTAGTAACTCTGGTGAATAGTGAGTTATAAAATGCGTAGTATTGCCGACGTTAAATTCAATTGGGACGTCACTGTTTACAATAATACTAAGAGATTTGGACTCAAAAAGTTCTGGTACTTCGGGGCAATTTGAATTGAGTGTAATCGGCCATAATATTGTTGAAGTTTTGTCGGCTTCACAAGTCAAACGCTCTTGAGCTAACAATAATTGATTGTCAGTTTTTGAAACGTGCAAGACAGGGAACCCAGGTTCAGATATCCAACAGGTCATCAGTGCAGCGATATCCTTGCCGCTTGAATCTGATAAACATCGCCACAAATCAATGGCTTCAGTATTTTTATATGCATAAATTTTGAAATATTCTTTCAGACCGGTTTGAAAAGCTGCGTCACCAATATAATGTTGTAGCATTCGCAGTAATCGCGCACCCTTGGCATAAACGATCGCACCGTCAAATAACGTGCTAATTTCATCAGGGTGGTTGACATCAGTTTGGACCGATTGTACGCCATCTAGGCTGTCACGACGAAGGGCGGCGATACTTTCGCTGCTGGCAAAGTCCAGCCAAACACTCCAACTTGGTTCCAGTGCATCGATTGCGATATATTCAACCAGCGTTGCAAAACTTTCGTTTAGCCATAAATCATTCCACCATTTCATTGTGACTAGGTTACCGAACCATTGATGGCTCAGTTCGTGGGCAATGACAGTAGCAATATAATGTCGGCTTGAAATTGATGTAGTTATTGGGTCAGCCAACAGTGCGACTTCACGATAGGTGATTAGGCCCCAGTTTTCCATAGCACCAGATGAAAAGTCGGGTAATGCAACATGATCACATTTTGGTAATGGGTATGGTGTATCGAAATATTCATCAAAAAACTCAACTGAACGAACGGCAATATCTAGTGCAAAATCCAAATTATCCGCAGGTTGTGCTGGTGTTGCCCA
The DNA here is from genome assembly GCA_038213035.1 of Saccharimonadales bacterium (SeqCode). Lineage (GTDB taxonomy): Bacteria > Patescibacteriota > Saccharimonadia > Saccharimonadales > Saccharimonadaceae > UBA1547. The sequence continues at coordinate 8,620 of JBBQTT010000024.1, forward strand.
GACGTTTACTTCAACTCCACTTTTTGTGTAAGCGGTTTTTTTATGCATTTCACCAACTACCCATGCCAATAGATAACTGCTCATAATTGGGCTAGTATCAAAAGTTGTGACTAGACTGCCATTTTCGGTGGTTTGAGATTTGATGGGCATATTACCCAAAACAATTACATCAGGTTCAGTCGTCAATGTGACATCAAATGTTGCCTTGGCTTCGGGCTCATCAATACATGGAAAGACTTCACGGGCGTGGTGGCTTTCAAACTGTGTTGCCAGTAATTCTTTTTTAATGCCTTCATGTTCGTAATAACAAGGATATAGGCCGTGCATAGAATCGTTGATCTCTGCCTGGAATGCTATTACGATTATATGCTCACCAGCATAAATATCGGGGTGGGTGATAATCAGTGCATCGTCGTTTCCATAGGTAAATTCAGCCGCTTTACCGTCCATGACCACAGTTTCAACGTTTAATGCTTTGCTGTGC
>JBBQTT010000025.1:0-8985 GCA_038213035.1 Saccharimonadales bacterium (SeqCode)
AACATAGCTAGCGAGCTCAATAACAAGCCAAGGAAAAGACTCCAGTGGCATACGCCACTGGAGGTCTACACCTGGCTTGCTAAAAACCAAGATAAAGCACTAAACTTAGATGAGGTTGCGTTTGGTTCTAGAATTTAGGGATTTAAAAAGATATTTACATGTGCAAGGTCGCGAAAACTTTGGTATACTACCAGATGATAATATTAAATGAACGGGGATAAGATGAAACTATCTGAACAGTTGAAGTGGCGCGGTTTTATTAACCAAACTACATACCAAGATATATCAATACTAGATGAAAAACCCGTTTCTTTCTATTTTGGCGTGGATCCAAGCGCTGACAGCATGACAATTGGCAACCTGGCCGCCGCTATGATGGTACGTCACTTTATCGACTATGGACACAAAGCCTTTCTACTTGTCGGTGGTGCTACTGGATTAATTGGCGACCCAGACGGCAAAGCTGACGAACGTAACTTAAAAGCTATCGAGGAAATTGCTAAAAACAAGGCCGGAATCGCTGCTCAGTACAAAACAGTCTTTGCCGGTAATGATTTCACTTTGGTTGATAATTATGACTGGTTCAAAGAAATTAACTTCTTGGATTTTTTGCGAAACGTTGGTAAACATGTGCCAATGAGCCAAATGTTAGGCCGCGATTTTGTTAAGGCGCGACTTGGAAACGAAGGTTCTGGTATCAGTTATGCCGAATTTAGCTATTCGCTAATTCAAGGTTATGACTTTGTTCATCTGTACCGCGAACATGGTGTCACATTACAGGTTTGTGGTGCTGACCAATGGGGTAATTCACTGGCTGGTGTTGATTTGATTCGACGCATGGAAGGCGTTGAAACTAACGTTTATTCAACCCCACTTGTTATTAATAAATCCACAGGCATTAAATTTGGTAAGTCTGAGGGTGGAGCGATTTGGCTGGATGCAAACAAAACTAGCGTCTTTAAGTTTTACCAATTTTGGTTGAATGTCGATGACGGCGGTGTTATTGATTATATTAAAATCTATACACTACTAACTAAAGAGCAAGTTGATCAACTGGAACAACAAAAGCAAGAAAATCCTAGTGCCAGGGCCGCACAAAAAGCCCTCGCACACGAAGTTACAACACTAGTCCACGGCGCTGAGCGTACAGCCAGTGTGCAGCGGGTCACATCTGTATTATTTGGTGAGGCTAACTTTAATGATTTACAGTCATCTGATGTCGATACATTAGCTGGCGAGATTCCGACATCGACAATTGGTAAATCATTGATTGAAATACTAGTTGAAACAGAACAAGCAGTCAGCAATGGCGAAGCGCGTCGTTTGATTGCCGGTGGTGCTATTTCGGTAAATAATGAAAAAGTCAGCGAAGATCGAATTATTGAAATGATTACTCTTGTTAAAAAGGGTAAAAATAGCTTTGTGCTTGTCCGTTAGTTAAATTAATAACAAAAAGGATCCAAATTATGCAACTTTCAACTGAACACTTGTCGCAAAGTGCTATCGAGAATATTACTAATTGGTTGACTCAGTCTAAATATGCCGAATATTTACCAGAACTTGAATTAATGATTCAGTCTGAAAAGTGGGAACAGTTAGAAGACGCATTTTTTAAAGTCATCGAGTTTGGTACCGGTGGTCGCCGCGGCAAAACTGGCATTGGCTCGAATCGAATTAATAAAGTTACGATTGGTGAATCTGCTCAGGCGTTGTGTGAATATGCATTGTCGTTCGATTCTAAAGCCTCAACCAAGGGTATAGTTATCGCCTATGACACACGCTTAACATCGCCAGAGCTGAGTCGGTTTACGGCTCAGGTTGTAGCTGCAAATGGGTTTAAAACATACTTGTTTGACAATTTTCGGGCTACTCCAGAACTGAGCTTTGCGGTTCGACATCTGGGCTGTGCAGCTGGGATTGTTATTAGCGCCAGTCATAATCCACCATCAGACAATGGGTTTAAGGCTTACTGGAGTGACGGTGGTCAATTAGTTGCTCCTCACGATAAGGGTATTTTAGCGATAGCGGCAAATATAACCGAGATAAAATCAGCAGATTATGACGATGCGGTGTCGGCCGGACAGATCATTGCCATTAGCCAAGAAGTTGATAAGGCTTACATAGCGGCTGTATCAGCCGAAGCATTGGGATCTGACAGGGATTTGAATATCGTTTATTCACCACTTCATGGTACTGGCCAAACTAGTGTTTTGCCGGCTCTAAAACATGTTGGTTTTGATAAAATTTCTTTAGTGGACGAACAGATGGTGCCTGACGGTAATTTTTCAACAATCCCTAGTGGCAAACCAAATCCCGAAGAACGTGAGGCAAACGACATGGCGGCTGCTCAATTAATGTCTGAAAAAGCCGACATTGCAATTACAAATGACCCAGATGCTGACCGTATTGGCGTTATGGTTCGACAAGACAAAGAACTAATCTATTTAAGCGGCAACCAAACGGCGGTTCTGGCAACTGACTACGTTCTAAAACAACTTGAAAACAATCGTGAATTAACATCAAAGCACTATATAGTAAAAACAATCGTAACTACTGATATGTTGGGCGCAATTGCGGCTTATTATGGCGCGACGATGTATTCTAATTTGTTAATTGGTTTTAAATATATTGGCGAATTAATCCTTAACAAAGAAAATACTGATGAAATATTTGTGATTGGTGGCGAAGAGAGCTACGGATTACTAAAAGGTACCTATGCTCGTGACAAAGACGCAGCAACTGGAGCGTTGCCGCTGTGTGAATACGCCGCCGAACTTAAAAAAGATGGCAAAACTTTGTACGACCGATTGCTGGAACTTTATATCCAGCATGGCATTTATGTCGAGCGACTTGATACTATGTATTGTCTGGGTTCAACTGGTTTTGAAAAGATGCAAAACATAATGGCAAGCTTGCGCCGATCCGCCCCTAGTCGAATCGCTGAACATGACGTAACGGCTATTTTGGATTACTCGACTTTGATTCGAACCGATATCGTAACAGGTAAAACATCCGCAATTGATTGCCAAAAGGGTGATGTGATTGTTCTTGAATTTGGCGACGTTCGAAACCGAATTACAATTCGCCCAAGTGGTACTGAACCAAAACTAAAATTTTATATTCAATGGTTCGATGAAGCTAATGAATTATCGCCGGTCGCTGAACAATATGATGTTATCGACAAACATCTAGCTGAACTTTCTTTCGAACTTGAAAAATTACTAGCTACTATTAATACATAGTCGGACTGGCAATCTCTGGAATATTATTTAACTGTTATTATAGTTACATGAACCTGGTGTCATCACTTGAAAAAGTTAAAGGAGTCGGTCTTAAAACCGCTGAACAATTTGCTTTGGCAAATATTCATACGGTAGGTGATTTGATTGACTTTTTACCCCGTGCTTATGAAGATTTTTCGCATATCACGACAATTTCTAATATCGCACCAGGCAAAGCGACTATAAAGGCCCGTTGTGAAAAGATTGAAACCCGGCCAGTTCGCCGCGGTTTACGTATTACAACTGCAACTTTAGTTGACAGTACCGGCAAAATACAAGCCGTTTGGTTTAATCAACCATACCGCGAAACTCAACTTAAATCTGGTGAAGAGTTTTATTTCTCGGGTGAATTTGAGTTTAATTACAATCGCTATCAAATGACAAATCCCAGCGCTGAACTGGTCAAAGACATGCCGGTTCAAACTGATAGGATTTTGCCGGTATACCGGTCTATTAAGGGCTTAAAAACGCCGTTGGTCCGCAAAATATTATCAGAACTACGACCACTAATTATAATGTTGCCCGAAACTTTACCAACTGCAATTATCAAAGATGAAGATTTAATGTCGCGTAGTCAGGCAGTTTTGACGATGCACTTTCCCGAGGATATGGCCGACATCGAAAAAGCCCGCGACAGATTGGCATTCGAGGAATTATTCCAATTATTACTCGCCAGCCAATTAAATCGCCAAGAAAATGCCAAACTAGAAGGTTGGCACATACCATTTGAACAGCCGGTTGTTGCTAATTTCGTGAAACGCCTGCCATTTGAACTAACCGGCGCTCAACGTCGCGCAGCCTGGGAAATTATTCAGGATTTGGAACGCAAAACACCAATGAACCGTTTACTTCAAGGTGATGTCGGTTCGGGTAAAACTGTTGTTGCAGGCTTGGTGGCTTGCCAAGTGGCACATTTTGGTTTTCAGACGGCAATCATGGCTCCGACCGAGATATTGGGCTCACAGCACGCTGAAACACTCGGCAAGCTGTTGCAACCACTAGGAATCACCGTCGGTTTGTTAACTGGTAGCATCAAAGGCGTTGCTCGCAAAACGCTGTATGAACAAATCGCTAATGGCACAGTTCAGGTTGTCGTCGGAACTCATGCTTTAATCCAAGAAACTGTCATTTTCCATAAATTGGGTTTTGTTGTTATAGATGAACAACATCGATTTGGCGTAAAACAGCGTCAATTGCTACTACAAAAGTCCGAACATATGCCTCATATGTTGGCAATGACTGCAACGCCAATTCCTCGCAGTTTGGCGCTGACAGTTTATGGCGAACTGGACATTAGTATATTAAATGAATTACCAAAAGGGCGATTGCCAATTCAAACCAAAATTTGGTCTCCGAATAGTCGGGCGCAATTGTATGAAAAAATAGATATTGAACTGGCAACCGGTCGCCAAGCCTACGTTATCTGCAGCTTAATCGAAGACAACCCCGATAACGAGATAAAAAGTGTTCAGGCGGAATATAAAAAATTACAAAACTCAATCTTTAAACACCGTCGAATCGGGTTATTGCATGGTAAATTAAAATCTGATGAAAAAGACGCCGTTATGAGCCAGTTCAGTCGTGCAGAAATTGATATTTTAGTCAGTACTACCGTCGTTGAAGTTGGTGTGGATGTACCTAATGCCACTGTTATTATGATTGAAAACGCCGACAGGTTTGGTCTTTCACAACTTCACCAGTTGCGTGGTCGGGTTGGGCGAAGTGTCCACCAGAGTTATTGCTATCTGGTCACTAGTACTAGCGCCAAGCCAACTGAACGTTTACGTCATCTAGAAAAGAGCAACGATGGATTCTATTTGGCCGAAGTTGATCTGAAACTTCGCGGTCCAGGCGAAATCTATGGTCGGGCTCAACATGGGGCTCTTAATTTACAAATCGCAACACTGGCCGATACTAAAATAATTGCTAGAGCTCAAAAACAAGCCAAATCTTTCGTGGCAGAAGGTTTGGACATGTTACAATATAAGCAATTAGCCACGCAGGTCCAGTATTATCAGCGTCTAACAACACTAAATTAAAAGAAAATTATATTTTTATATGTATTCAGGAACAACTTTTCGTAAAGGTTCGGGTAGAATTGTCGGTGTCCATCAAAAAATTGATCGAGTCGCTAGGCGTCATTTAAACAAGTTTATTTCGGTTTCAGCAAAATTTCCTACCACCAAAGAAATTTTGTATTTTGAAGGTACGAATGGTCCTGATGCGCTAAAGCATATGGGTACACCCGAAGAACCTTGGCATTTTATAGATCCAACTAAACCCGAAGACCTGACATTGGTTGGCATTATTAATGACCATATTTTCAATCTAGCTGAAGCATTGCGAATTGATAACCATGTTCGTGCATCTTATGAAGCGGCTTGGCTGGCGCACTCTATTGTTGATGGTCTAACACCAGCTCACCACTATCCTTTGGGTGACAAAATCGAAGAATTATGGGGCAAACCACGTAGCGAACGATCATCAATCAAGGATAAAAACATTATTCGTGGCACTAGTCGACGTGATACATTGTCTAAAAACTGGGAATATTGGGGCGCTGGTGGAGTTTTCACGGCTCATATTATGTTCGAATGGGGTGTTGCATCTGTTATTACAACCGAGCGATTCAATAATGCCGGTCCATCCAGTGAAGACATTGTCCGTCTAACTAATGATGGTTTTGAATTAGTTTTCATAGAATCAGTTCAAAGAGTTTATAACATGAAAATGTATGACGAATTTTGCAAAAAAGGCTGGACTCGTCATTTAGGCACTGAAACTCGCAAGGTTTTATTACCTGAAATTATTCGTGCCGTTACACTGGCTTGGTATCAAGCAGTAATTATCGCGGCGGAGTCTAAGTAGTCGTGAATCTGCGAATTATATCTGGCAAATTTGGTGGCCGGACTATTTCGGCACCTGATGGTAGTGGTTTAACTCATCCAATGAGCGAACGAGTTCGTGGATCGTTATTTAATATGATAAATACCAGGCTAGATGGCGCTGATGTTTTGGATGTTTTTGCAGGTTCTGGATCATTAGGCTTAGAATCGCTAAGTCGTGGTGCTAAATCAGCAATATTTGTCGAACGCGATAGGGTAGCCAGCAAGATTCTACTTGAAAATATCTCAAAACTCAAAGTTGATGCGATGGCCGAATCAGTGCAGATCGGTGTGTCTACTTGGATTGATAAAAACAGCGACAAACGATTTGATTTTATCTTTGCCGACCCACCATATAATGATCTACAATTTGCGGCAATTAAAAAACTGGGTGCACTTTTGAAGCCCGATGGGATGATGGTTTTATCTTATCCGCAGCGGACGGTATTACCAGATTTTGACGGCTTGACCAAAGTCGACGATCGCAACTACGGTACGGCAAATCTCGCTTTTTATAGTAAGAAATAGGGTATAGGTTCAAATATTGGTACGCGAGAAAGGACTTGGTCACGTTCCGCGACCCCGAAACTTCTCGATTGGCAAACCAGTTGCCATCGGAAGGTTTCCTTGCGGTCCTGTCACGATAAATTTTCACCTAAAATTTTCGCGACCCCGCCTCAGTCGGTGACGTTCGTCATCCGGCTTCCGGCCTTGCAAACCGCCGACGTGGCGGTTCTCACCTTCGCGCCCTCGGGGTGCAGGTCAATTCATTTCTCGGGCGCTAACAAATAAAAAAACGACCAAATGGTCGTTTCTTTATTTGGTACAGGACATACACCTGTCGTGGAATCAAATTGAAGACAGTTTATACCTGATGTACGACAATCTAGTTCAACTTGGTTTTGTAAACATTAATGGTCAAAATCAGAGAAATTGATCCAGATGGCTGGAATGTTTTTTCAAATATTATTTTAAAATGATGAGTTGATACGAAATCGTTGCACTTTATTCAATTTTATTGTATTATAAAATAATCAAAACCGTCAAAGAAAGGTTTTAGGTGAGTAAAAAGTCGACGTATACTTTTATAGTAGCATTGTCTATAACTGTTTTAATTACTTCAAACATTGCATCAACTAAACTATTTAGCCTTTTTGGTAATAACTCAATCATAATTGATGGCGGTACTATCCTTTTTCCAGTGGCATATATCATTGGTGATATCGTAACTGAAATATATGGTTTCAAAAAAGCAAAACAACTTATATTTATAGGTTTTTTGATGTCATTGCTGACCAGTCTAACTTTTTTTGTTGTACAAATCCTTCCATCTGCTGATATGTGGGAAAATCAGAGTGCTTATGAATCTATTATTGGATTGTTGCCAAGAATAACTACAGGAAGTCTAATTGCATATCTTGCAGGTGAAATATCTAACTCATACACGATGGCCAGATTGAAAGTTATAACTAACGGAAGGCGTCTATGGCAAAGGACGATAGGTTCAACCATAATTGGAGCTTTTGTAGACACTATACTGTTTTCGACGATAGCCTTTTATGGCACCCTGTCAAACAGCAGTTTACTTCAACTTATTGTGACGGTGTATCTTATAAAAGTAAGTGTAGAAATTCTTGTAACACCAATAACGTACATTGTCGTTAATAAATTAAGGGTAATTGAAGGCACCGATCATTTTGATAGAAGTTTAAACATAAGAAATGTGCTAACCAATTAATATGATTTTTTCAAATAAACTAGAAGAGGCATACCGATCATATTTACAACTTCTGCCGCTTGATCTTGAGAACGAATCCGACCAAAACAAGATTGATATATGGAAAAGCATAATAAGGTACGACAGTCTTAAATACGCTCGTAGTTTAATGTGTTTATGTGGGGCGGATACTATTGATGATTATGTAAAATCGAGCGGTGGTGATTTTGACAATCTTGCTTTAGTTATCAAGACTGCTATAGATTATAGTTTTGTTGATATTAGTAAAAATGGCACCATTAAATCAAATTACTCACCTGCCGAAAGACAATCATTGATTCGTGACGGAGTTTTTGCCCCAACCCCTGATTTAAACCAGTTTCCTTGCGATTCTGATTCTGCTGACGAGAGAGCGTTTCGTATCATATCAAATTATCCTTTCTCGGAGTCAATAAGTGTCGGCTTAGTAGGAGATGATGATTTTATAAGCCTCCGCTTTGCGCAATACGAGAACGTTAAAGCTATTGTAGTTGAAAAAGACGAACGCATTATAAACGAAATAAATATGAAAAATAAATTAAATAATATAAGCGTTATAGAACTGGACGCCAGGAACAATCCACCCAATTTAAATGTTGATACTTTTGTAACTGATCCTCCATACACATTCGATGGAGCTATGTCGTTTATTGTTTGTGGCCTTAAAATGCTTGGCATGAACAGTAAGGATAAACAGTTTTTTGTTGTTCTTAACCCTACAATGATGGGAATGCGCCTATATAATTTAACCAAACTATTAGCAAGCTTTGGAATTATATGTACAGAAGTATATAGTAATATCAGTAAATACAAGCTGCCAGACCAATATAAAGAAAGGATGCGCGCAAATTCTTTCTTGAGTTTGTATAACATTGATTCAAAATCATTAACATATAGTTCAAACTCGTCTATGTATTGCTTTAAAATAACAGAATGTATTAATATTGCAAAAATAGAAGAGTATATAAAGGTAGATAGGATTTATGAGCATTATGAATAAATTATTAATCAAAAATTTATCAATCGGTGACATTCCACAGCTTAACGCTGACAATACTTTGTT
>JBBQTT010000026.1:0-8552 GCA_038213035.1 Saccharimonadales bacterium (SeqCode)
AGTATTTTGAACTGCAATAACTAAACTGTCAGCCACTGTTCCTAATACTTTCACGTCACGAATCGTATATTGCGAAGTTTTATGTTCGCCCAAGAATAAATATCCAACAATATCATTCTGAGCAAGTGGTAAAATCAATTCGATTCTATGGCTAATCATCATTTTACGAACTAAATCGTCGTCACTCAGCATTGAAGCGACAATAACATCTTTTTTCTTGCCGTACGTTTTTTGTAATAGCATTATGTCATCAACTGATGGACGACGGTGGTGCTCGGTGCCGGCAGTTACATAATGACCACCGCGAGTATGAATAAACAAAAAAACCTGCTCGCTCTTTATAGTGTCCGTCACTTCTGCCGATGTACGCTCCAGTAGACTTCGTAAATCTCCAGTTGATGTAAATAATTGATTCAGTCGTCCAAAGAACTCAGCGCTATTGTAATAATCCCTATAAAAAATACTGTTGGTTAGACGGTCAAAGAATTTTTTTATTGGCTGAAAGGCAAACAACAATATCAACTCCAGCCCAACGTTCAATGGATTTTGACTGATAGATATATTTTTTACTCCCAAAAAACTTGAAATAATAATCATAAACACGTAATAAATAATCGCCAAAACTACAAGTGACAAAATATAAGCCAAAGTTCTAACGGCAGCCGATCGAACATCAAATAGGTGATAGCGAACAACGCCGTAATAAAGACTGATTACGAGTGCCATTATCGGCGCTGTACTAAATATATTATAGGTGAATATACCAGTTGATAAAGGAATAATTAAAGAAAATAACAAAACTAGCGGCAATGTGATTAGTAGACCAATACCGGTTGATGATAATTGTCGTTTTTTGATACCCCTGGAATGTTTAAGACCCTGTATCATTGCATATATCAAAAAACTAAATGAAGTTAAAACACCCAAAAAAAACAGCCAAACAAGCGGCCCGTAATTCACTGCATAAATATTGCCTTGTATAGCAACACTCTCGGCCACCAAAGGGGTAGCGCTGATTGCAGTAATAACCCAAAGTGGTAATAACGCTCTATTAACTATTAGTTCAATCCGACGGATACCAGCCAATTTTGTAACGAACTGCATCAGTGCAATAGCTAAGGCCGAGGCTGATGAAAAAGAAACGAAATTCGCATACAGCGAAACTTGGGCTGACAAGCCGATATTATTACTAATATCACTCGAGATAATAAAAACAGCAATCAAAAAGCTAACAGCAGCAAAGTGTCGGTTTAATGAGTTTTTGTAACCCTGTTTTAAAAGACTAACTATAGTTAACGCCAGTAGACTAATAGAGATTACTGCGTCAACTATTAAAAAAGCGTCTTCCATGCTTAAGCATTATATAACTTAATATGGGGTTAGTACAGTGTCCTAGTGGCTGATTATTTTATTCGACTAATCGGCAATGTGAAGTAAAACTTACTACCAACACCAACTGTGCTTTCCATCCAAATCTTGCCACCTAGTTTTCCAACTAGGCCCTTACAAATAGATAATCCCAAACCGGTTCCACCAGATTGACGTTGTAGGTAATTATCTACTTGTGAGAACTTCTTGAATAAGTTTTCAATGCCAGCAGCTGGAATACCGACACCAGTATCAGACACGCAAATAGTCGCCAAATGAGCGGTCTTATTTACAGTCGTCGTAACGGAAACCTTGCCACCGCCATGCGTAAATTTATAAGCATTACTTAGTAGGTTTATTAATATTCGATCAAATTTATCAGCATCAGTATTGACTATAGCGTCATCGCCCTCAGAATAAAGTGTTATACCTTTGTCTTTAAATAACAGACTCATTTGATTAATACTATTTTCCACCATGCCGCTCAAAGAATTATTAGTTAAATTAATTTCAAGTTTGTTTGATTCCAATTTAGAAAGGTCTAACATATCATTGACTAGTTGAACTAATGTTTTAGTATTGTTATTCATCTTTTCTAGAATAGACTTTTGATTATCAGTCATAACACCTAATTGACCACGTTCCAGCAAGCTAATATAACCCCGAATAACAGTCATTGGCGTTCGTAGTTCATGTGATGCTACTGATACGAATTCGTCCTTTTCTTCGTCTATTTGTTTTAACAAAGCATTACTTGCGCGCAAATCCTTAGTAGCATCAGCGATTCTATGTTGCAAATTAGCAGCATTAATATTGCGAATTTCCTGGATAGACAGTGTGTTTTGAATGGCTATTATTAAACCATCAGCCACCGTACCTAAAACTTTAACGTCACGGCTAGTATATCGTGATGTGAGGTGATCACCCAAACAAAAATATCCAATAACATCAACCTGAACAAGGGGCATAATAAGTTCGATCCGATGAGTTGCCATCAAACGACGGATAGGGTCGTCTTCGGTCAAAAGTGACGCCACAATAACGCCAGATTTTTTACCGTAAACATGCAGCAATTTATCAATATCAGTCTTGGATAATTGACGGTGGTTACGAGTTCCAGCGGTCACATAATGCCCATCACGATTATGAATATAAAAGAATACCTGTTCGCTTTTTAGTGTGGTCGAGATTTCATCAGCAGTGCGTTCCAACAAATAACGCAAATCAATAGTTGAATTTAAAAGGCGATTAAAGCGTGCAAAGAACTCGTCGCTATTGTAATTATCGCGATAAAAAATACTGTTTGTTAGACGATCAAAGAAACGTTTAACTGGTTGAAAAATAAACAGCAAACCAAGGGCTAACACGATACTAAGCGGACTTTGATCAATTGCCATATTACTATTCAAAAATAGACTAGAAATGATAGTTGCTAGCCCATAATAAATAACGATCAGTACGGCCAGTGCTAGTATATAAGCGAGGGTACGAACAGCAGTGGAACGGACATCAAACATACCTCGTTTAATAATTCCATATGATACCGCAAGTACAAATACCGATGTCATAATCGGTCCAACCCACGCATAATCACAAAGTTGAAAATATGGCATAATTAGATCCGCCACTAGGCCAGGAATACTCATAGCCAAAATACCAAATAAATATAAGCCTAACTGAAACTTATACTTTTTCGCCGACTTCAAAAATTTATACAAAATTATAGACATGCTAATCGAGAAAAATACTGAAAAGTAAGTGCCATAAATTATATAACTAAATTTATCAACGGTTTGACAGTATATATGACTTGGACTAAGAACCATGCCCGTCATAACAAAACCAGGGGCAAACAATAACAAAACAGTCATTATAATACTTATTATCGCCATGGTTATACTGATACCAAGTGGAGGACGGTCGCCCCTTGGAAACGTATAAGAAAATAACGCCAGAAAAACAACGACCGCAGCTGCAGCTGCATAACAGATTCTTAATGATATAAGTGCCGAATCTGGGTTAGAAGCTGAAAGGTAGAACACAAAACCTAAAGTCCAAACTGATAAGCCAAAATTAATACCAGCCGCTAATAAATTCATCAAACTATGTGAATTATTTAAAACAATCAAGACACCCACCAAAAAGCATGTAATGGTAATAATAATTAGCACAAGCTGAATCATGTCACAATTGTATCATCTTTCATTAACCTCACCAGTGTTGTATTATTAGATAAAGCCCTTATTTGGAGGAATCTTATGCAAACTGATAGACAAATTGCGCAATCACTCTTGGAAAGCGCCGGAATTACAATTAATGGACCTAATGATTATGATATTCAGGTTCATAACGATAATCTTTATAGTCGAGTTTTACGCCGAGGCGTATTTGAGTTAGGTGAATCATACATGGATGGCTGGTGGGACGTACCAAAACTGGATCTGTTTTTTGAAAAGGTTTTAAATGCCAATCTGGATAAAAAAATAAAAGGTAATTGGAAAATATTATTAAAACTCGCATCAAATTATGTAATTAATACTGGTCGCAAATCAAAAGCATTCGAAGTTGGCGAAAAACATTATGACATTGGCAACGATTTATTCAATGCTATGTTGGATAAACGTCTAGTTTACACCTGTGGCTACTGGAAAGAAGCCCATAATCTAGACCAAGCCCAAGAAGCAAAATTAAACCTGGTTTGCAAAAAAATCGGGCTTTCTAAAGGCCAGACAGTTTTAGATATTGGTTCAGGCTGGGGTAGTTTTATAAAATTTGCCGCTGAAAAATATAGCGCCAAAGCCACCGGCGTCACCATATCCAAAGAACAAAAAGAACTAGCCGATAAACTTTGTCAGGGCCTGACAGCCGAAACTATCCTGGAAGATTATCGCGATATTAATCAAAAATTCGATCATATCGTATCGCTTGGTATGTTTGAACATGTTGGCAATAAAAACTATCGCACTTATATGGAATTAGTCCATAAATCACTCAACGACGACGGTCTGTTTTTGTTACATACAATCGGAGGCAATCATTCCGTATCCGGCATTGATCCATGGATGAATAAATATATATTTCCAAATGGCGTCATCCCATCAATCAAACAAATTGGCGAATCTATTGAGGGTTTGTTCGTAATGGAAGATTGGCATAATTTTGGGCCAGATTACGACAAGACTTTAATGCAGTGGCACAAAAACTTCGAGAAAAACTGGGACAAATTAAGTATCAATTATGATGAGCGATTCCGTCGCATGTGGAACTATTATTTATTATCTTGCGCTGCCGGATTTCGCACTCGAAAATTGCAATTATGGCAAATAGTCCTGTCTAAAAACGGCGTACCCGGCGCGTACAAATCAGTCCGATAATTATATAATAGCCACAAACATCATTTAAAAAACGTAGGTGTGTATAATAAAAGAACACAATTAAATTGTAGTTTATAATGACAGACCAAATATCAGAACAACAAATCGATAATCCTATGACCAAAAAATCTGCTAGTGAAATTATTTTGGCGATTTTTCAGTTTGCAAAAAAACACAGACGGGCATTATCTATTGCGGCAGCTGTTATCATCTTGTTATTCGCAATTTTTAGCATTCTACCATCCGTCACTATAAATAATGTTGAATTAGTTAACCTAGGGTCAACCGTCAAAATAACCCAAGGGCAAACCGTAAAATTAAAATTCAGCAATGTATCTGTAAAAACCGAACGATTTGTTGATGACGTTTGCCCCCAGGCCGGAACTTGTTATGGGCCAGATAGGGCACAAGGTGTAACATATTCACTGCAAGTTAATGGCAAAGGCTATTTGACTGATTCGTTCTCAAACAAACCTGGTGCTGACTATAAAATCGTGACTGTTTCTTCAGATTACAAAACCTACGCTGAAATAAAAATTATAAAAAACTAATGAAAATTAGCCTGACCGTCAAACCAAACAGCACCAAAGGACCACTAGTTGAATTGCAAGACGACGGATCGTTAATTGTCTATATCCGAGCAATAGCTGCCGACAACCAAGCTAATGAAGCCTTGATTAAATTATTAGCTAAACACTATGGCGTGCCAAAAACCCGCGTCACAATCGTCCGTGGGCAAACTTCACGACACAAAATCGTTTCTATTGATTAACTTTTCGTTCGATTAGGTATGGTTTATCGATTTTTGACGATTTAATATCATCGCTAACTCGATAGATTTTAAGTTGTTCAGGTGTAAGTGGTTTCAAAATTTTATAAATTGAATTCATATCACCAACAGCAGGATTCAACCAATCAGCCTCGTCTTCGGGCCTGACAATAACCGGCAACCGTACAGGTACCATCTCGTTATCAGTATCGCTAGTTGTCGTAATAATTGCACACATTCCCCAGACTATACCGGCTGGATCAGTCCAAGTGCTATAAACGCCTGCAAATGCAAATAACGACTGGTCGGCCGTCTGAATATAATAAGGAGTTTTACCAGTTTCCAAATTTTTCCATTCAAAAAACCCATTAGCAGGAATCAAACAACGTTGTTCACGGATTGCACGTGACCAGGTTGGTTTGTCAAAAATACCCTCAGAACGGGCATTATATGTTTTATAACGAAAAATAGAATTTGTATCCTGTGCGCCTGATGGAATAAAGCCCCATTTCATCTTTTCGATAGTTTTAACACCGCCACGATTCACTATCGCGACGACTGTTTGCGCAGGACTGATATTGTAATGTGGCTTGACGCCTTTTGGTACACCACTTTCAGGCGCAAATCGTTTGCTGATTTTGTCTATTTCAAATAGGGCATATTGGGAACTCATATCGTAAGTATACCTCATAACAGTTGTCGGCCGTGATAAAATAGGGGAATTAACTATGAAAGTACTAATTGCGACCCACAACCAATCAAAACTCAAACGCTACAAGAAAATCTTGGAGGTTTTTGAGGCAATCGAATTAGTTTCATTAACTGATTTGGGGATTACCCAAAAAGTCGAAGAAAACTTTACTACAAACACCGAAAATGCCCTGCATAAAGCCAAAATTTATGGGGACCTTTCAGGCTTGATCACGGTCGCCGCTGACGAAGCTTTGATGACTAATTTTTTACCAGACAACGAACAACCGGGAGTTTATGCGCGCAGATTCAGCAAAGATAAATCAGAACTTACCGACGATGAAGTAGTCACAGTTTGGCACGAAATTTTTAAATTATATCCTCAAGCCGACAAACAATTCATATGGGATTTTGCGGTCGCTTATTACAACCCTAATAATGGTTCAAGTGGCGTTCAGTGTGTCGAACAAATATCTTATATTGCCGATTATTTATCAACCGTTCGACATCACGGCTACCCAATGTCATCATTTTTAACTTCAACTAAAAACGGCAAACCATACACCGAAATGGACCAATCAGAAAACGACGCAACTGACGCAAAAAACTTCGCTGATTTTGTCAGTAAATTTGGTCAGTGGCTAGAATCTAACCAAGGTTAATTATTTGACATTCAAACATAATCACGATAGGCTATATTTATCATCACCTATTGAAAGGCGCTAGTATGAAAATAATGAAATTATTCAAACAAGTACCGAAACAAAACATGGCTGAACTACGCGGAGAATTATCCCGCGCTCATCTGATAATTTCTTTACTTGCAATCATTGCAATCGTACTTTTAACACTTGGGTCAGTTGTTCCATCGTCAGGATTTGATCCAGGGCTATCTAATATAGCTAGCGCATTTTTGGCTTTTTTATTATTTATATCTTTGGGCGTATCTTACGCTTTGTTTAAATACAAACGATAATTATTTGATTGCAATTAATTCAATATCAAACACCAAATCAGAGTTTGGTGGAATATTTGCAGCTGCTCGGCGTGATCCATAAGCCATTACAGCAGGTATTATTAGACGCCTTGTACCGCCAATTTTCATTCCCGGAACACCTTGTGTCCAGCCGCTAATAACCTGGTGTAGGCCAAATGTAGCTGGCTGACCAAAATCTAATGAACTTTGGAAAATAGTACCGTCTGCAACCAATGCGCCGGTGTAATGAGCCGTGATAGTTGCACCTTGCAGGACAACCGCACCCGTTCCTTCAACTAAATCAATGATTTGTAAATCTGCAACTGGACCCATTGGTTCAAATGCAATTAATTTTGTGCCTTCGAGTTTTGTATTATTCATATATCTATTTTACACGGGCAGGGGATAATGTACTACCTAATCCTTTTGTAATGGACCTTGCAAATTTAAACCATAATCGTCATAATATCGAACAGATTAGCGTAAGAAGTAGGGGGCATCATCAAACCAGTCACGTTAACAGTATTTTGGCATCGCCGAATCTGCGAGGCGTCATTTTTGCTGTCCATCGCTGTTATTGGGCTATACTTTTGGACCAATAACGCCAATACTGCACCCCTTATAATAAACTTACCAGCCGTAATATTAGCCGGCGTAACTGCATTAATTAGTCTAGTATTTTATTTTCGCGTTCCCAAAAAAAGCGTGTTCCCAGTCGATTTAATTTTATACCTTCTAATTGTCGCTTTGTCTGCAACCTTAATCGTCAGCACCGGTAACGCATCATCGCCATTTATAACGCTATGGATGCTAGTAAGTGTGTTCGCTGGTGTTTTTGGTCTATGGGGGGCTTTACCGATACTAATTGCCAGCGGTACGTTTGCCGCCATCCAATTTATCAATTCAGATTTTAAAACCGAAGAAATAATTGCCGTCCTTTTTAGTGGCTTGCTACCACTTGTTATTGGTTCACTAATTTGGCGTAATAAATCCGACCACGATGATAATGGAGAAAACAAAGAGTATAAGAACCTAGCCAGCGAACTAAACGAAGTCGCTAGTAAATCAGAGGTCGTCATTAATGCTATCGGTGACGGTGTTATGGCAATCGATAACCAAGGTGTAATCCAACTAATTAACCCAGCCGCTCAACAGATTATTGGTTGGGGTAAACAAGACGCATTAGCATTAAATTACAAATCAATCCTTAAACTAGTCAATCAAAAAGACGAGGCACTAGACGCCGCCAGCGACCCAATCCAACAAGCCTTAAATATTAATCAGCAAATCCGAACAAATAACCTAACATTAATGACCAACACTGGTAAAAAATTAATGATATCGCTGGTAGTTTCGCCAGTAGGGGAAGTTGGTT
>JBBQTT010000027.1:0-7837 GCA_038213035.1 Saccharimonadales bacterium (SeqCode)
TTCGAGTTTTTCAAGTTGTGGGTTCAGTTCGTCGATTGCTTTGATTGTTGCGGATATATCAATTTCGGCTTCTTCTTCGAATGTATCGACATAGCGCGTGATGTTCAGATTGTAGTCGTTTTCTTTGATTTCATCCATATTAGCAACGTGAGCAAACTTTTCAACATCTTTGCGAGCCATAAAGGTATCAAAAATCTTGTCAGCGTTTTCTGGTGCTAGTGTGTTCATAGCTTTACCTGGCTTGAATTGTTTAGATGCTTCGATAAACAGCACATCTTTGTCGTTCTGACGAGCACCACCGACTTCACGAGCCCGATCAATCACTAAAATGGCAACTGGTATACCAGTTGTCTGGAACAAACCAGCTGGCAACCCAATGACAGCATCGATAATATTTTCTTCCAGGAATTGCTGACGAATTTTACCTTCGGACCCACCACGGAATAATACTCCATGAGGTACAATTACCGCCATGCGACCTGTTTTTGGCTTTAGAGTTTCAACCATATGAGTAATAAAAGCATAATCGCCCTTGTCTTTTGGTGGAACGCCTCGCCAAAAGCGTTTATATACGTCAGTTGCGGCACTTTCGGCACCCCATTTTTTAAGACTAAAGGGTGGATTTGCCACACAGATGTCGAACTTCATCAGATTATCATTTTCTAATAATTGCGGATGGTTTATCGTGTCACCCCACTCGATATGGGCACTATCCATACCATGCAAAAACATATTCATGCGACAAAGTTGATAAGTCGAACCAGTAGATTCTTGACCATATAATGCAAAGTTATCGCTACCTTGCTTTTGAACTTCCTTGCCCGCTAAAAGTAACAACCCGCCTGATCCAACTGCTGGGTCAGCAATACGATCACCAGGTTTTGGCCGTGCTAATCGCGCAACAAGCTCGGCAACCGACGAAATTGTAAAAAATTCACCTGCTTTCTTGCCTGCATCAGCACCAAATTTTTCGATCATATACATATACGAATTACCAATAATATCTTCGCCGACTTCGCTGAGGTCAATTGAATTAAAATCGCTAATTAAATCACGGAGCATTTTGTTACGCTGTTGTGGTTTACCTAAAACGCTCTCGGAATTAAAATCTACGCTAAAGACGCCCTCGAGTTTTGCTTTATTTTGTTCTTCGATAGCACGTAACGAAATATTAATAATTTCGCCAATATTGTCTTCTTCTTTTTTACTGTAAACGTGCTCAAAAGATGTATTTGGTGGTAGGTAAAAACGAGATGTTTTCATTTTGGCAGCAATACGATCTTCATCATTTCCAAATCGTTCTTCTAGTTTTGCATGTTCAGCTTTTGCCTTATCACTAAGATATTTAAAGAATAACATCGTCAGCGCATAATCTTTGTAAATACCGCCATCAACCGCTGTTCGGGATGAATCAGCCGCACTCCAAAGAATTTTGTTTAATTCTGATTGATCGTATTTTTTTGTCATTATTTAATCTCCTTAAATGCTTTACTGGTTATTGAAGTTTTTAATGAATCTAAAAGAAATTTCTTGGTATCTAAATTTTCTAAAATATCGTGTATCGTTTTTACAGCTTCACCAATAGTTTTCTGTTTAATAAGTGAATGAGTTGGTATTTCCATATCAGCTAGGTCAATTTTTGTTATAGACCTCACAGAGCTACCGGATGATAATCTTAATACAGTTTTTATCCCTTCAATTGAATTAAAATAAGCAGCCAGATAATCTGAATCTATTTGATCATTTTTTGGGCGAAGAATAAATAAAGACGATGTAATAATAGATTTATATTTAGAATTCCTAAAGACCATCGCCTTTGAAAAACCTTTAGCCGAAAGTAAAACATCGTTCTCTTGCAGTAGGTATTTTTCGTTTTCGAATTTGATTTTTGGTAATTCATATCCAAAAAATTGATTACCATATAGATCTAAGTCGCCGGATTGAATAACTGCGACATCACCCGAAGGTAAACTTAGAACAGACTCCCTAAAAGAATAGCCTTGAATAATTATCACCAAATCATTTAGCTTTGTCATACTTGTAATATTACACCACCCATACATTTCTGTCAACAGCCTAAGGCCTACTGCGTAAATTATAACATTGATCTTGTATTTATTTTTGAAACGATTATATGATCGATTAATTCAATACCTATTATAGACGAAGCTATTTTAATGCGCTCTGTAATATCAACATCATCCTGGCTCGGTTCAACATTCCCGCTCGGGTGATTATGGGCCACGATAATACTAGCGGCACGATCAGTTATGGCGTCAGCAAAAACTTCACGTGGATGGACCAAACTACTGGTCAATGTGCCGATGGTAATTATACGTTTAGCGATTAAACGGTTAGCGCCATCAAGCGTCATGACAACAAAATGTTCTTGTTTTTTGTCGCGAATATCCACAAGTTGTTCAACGGCTTTTTCGGGCGAATCGATGATTGGTCGGTCTGGATCAATTAAATAACGCCTGGATAATTCGAAAGCCGCCAATATTTCGGTTATACGAGCTGGACCAAGGCCTACGACTTCATTCAAATGGTCGTATGTAATATCTGCTCCGTGTTTTTGAAGTAATTTTAATGCATCTTTGGCTATTTTAGTTACACTCGCCTGTTTGTTGCCACTGCCAATCAACGCTTGCAATAATTCAAAATCAGAAAGTGATGCGGCACCTTTTGCTTGTAACTTCTCGCGAGGGCGATCACAGCTGCGAATATCCACCATTCGTTTCATGGAAGAATTATATCATAAATTTATTAAGTTTATTTTAAGTATCTCGAAAGGGTTAGTAATCTTGCAAGGTTTATCCTTAAAAACAGATCCATCCCCTGGAAGCTTCTAGCCACCCTATTGACGATTAGTGCCATTAATGATTTAATGGGATTTATCGATCCTACAACGAAGATTCGGGATCAAATATTAAATATAAAAAATGAATCTTCAAAAGGAGAACTATTATGGCTAAATTAGCCGACCCCGAGAACCAATTTTCACTATTACAGCAGGAGGTAATAGTGCAATCGACCATAGGTATTTTTTACGGAGTGCTAGAGAAATCAGACACCCGTATAGGTACTGTACTCCTAAGTAATGGATATATGCTTACACCAGGGAAACATATGACTTATCTACAATATCTTGATGTAGTAACACTAGTTTGTGATAATATGATTACGAAAATTGTTAATCATGAAATCGGTAAATTTGATTCCAAAAATACTACTCTCGATGCCTATCGCGAAAAGAAATCCGAGAGAAGTATCGAAATACGTAACACTATTGGCAATTCACTATTCAATGTTGATTCATCGGTACCAATATCAAAAATAGAATTCACTAATCTAGTAAAACCTCCGACGATTGTCGATTACGCAACTGAGGGCGTAGCTATGATATATAACGATGCCAGTGACTGGTCAGAATATGACGGCATTAGACCTCAAACTTCTTTGTCGATTGAGATGATTGAAGATCGTGATGAAGCCCCAGAGAACTACGGAATAAATCCAAATGGCGGTAATAATGAACACCACGTAAAGCTAATATCGCTGACGGATGTTCAGGCAATCGTACCAATCTCTATTGATAATGAGCTCGTATGTATTTCGCCAATCGACTACAGTGAAGAAGCGGTTCTTGTTGGATCTACTTTTTCAGCAATAGGGCCAAATTCTATGTTGAGAGTTAATACGCCAAAATTGGTATTATCTAATGAAAACCAGTAATTTTTACACGGACGCTTTGGGATCGGACTGGTTTGACCAACAAGAAGATCGTACAATACAGAGACGTAGACCACCGATTAGCGGTAAACATACCCAGAGTATCGGATCAAAGCGTAAATGGGTAAAATGTGAAAATCTAATAGAAAATAGAATCAATGGTGGTTATAAATTTTGCTACCCAAAAAAAATGGCCATTAGGCAATTAAAAAAAGATCATAAACTTGGCTTAGATACTAAAACAAAGTATAAATGCAAGTCATGCGACTGCTTTCATCTTACGAAAATGACCAAGGAAGAATATCAGCATATGTTATCGTTACGTCACTAGTCTAAACTAAAGCCGTTGGATTTAATAAACCTATTTCATTAATAACTATTCTGACTTCACAATAGCCACACCTTGATTGCGCCAAAGATACCAAAATAGATTCCAGTGTTCTGTACTCTATATGTGTTATTTCTTGATAATATCTTGAATAATTGGTTGAATGATAGCAACCTGTTCAACTAATTCTTGTTGTTCGCGGGTAAGCGGTTTGGTTGATTCTCGTTTTTTTGCAGCATTAACTAGTGCACTAACTACTATTCCGATACCAATGCCGATAATGATTTCCATACTACCTAGTATAGCGTAAGAAACTATTGTTCCAGAGGGCTGTCCTCTATGAGTTCCATTTTGCGATAATTTTGAGATCTATTGTCTAGTTAGGTTATAAAAAGTATCGGAAAACTTTGAATAAATTTCAATAATGCTTCCGGGTCTTTACGCAAATCAACTTCATATTTTTTAAATATTAGCAACTTTAATAAGCGCCCGTTCAACCAACAACCAAGGTTCGGCACGGGAGAGCTTCATGTCGTCGTCGGCCTGCGCAAAGATGGTTACGATTTTGGCGACACCAGATTTACCAAGGTTTTTGGCGACTGGTGTTAATTTAGACACGACGAATGGATGAATCGCAAAGTCACGGGCGACGTTGTCGGTCTTGACGGCGTTGGCGACGGCAGCCAGTTGAAATACTTGGGATGATAATAATGCAAATAATTGATAGACGTCCTGCGACAGTTCCAATGTTCGTAACATATCGCGCAGTTCGTACACATCACCGCGCAACGCGGTTTCAAACAGGTTGAACACGTTTTCGGTTGGGTTGGGTTCGACGATGTTTTTGATAACTTCAACAGATACGGAATCGACAGATACCAGCTTTTCAAGCGCATGGTACAGCGCCCATTGATCGACGCCGACGTAGCGCACCAAAAACCGAACACTAACTTTATCTATATCAATTCCCATAGTTTTAGCTTCGGCAGTCACCCACTTTTCGGCCAGCGAACTGTCGCGGTCGGACCATGGATGAAATTCTAAAACACGGGCAGTCTTTATCAGTGCTTTATATGTCGTCATACGTTTGTCGGGCTTGGGTTCGACCAGCACCAAATGAATATCGTCAGATATTCGCGGTAACCAATCGCCGAAAACCGTCCAAATAGATTTGTTAGTGCTAAGCCCGCGAATGACTACTGTTCGCGCCGTAGCAAACAAACTGACCCCCATCAAAATATCTGGCAACATAGATAACTGCAAGTCGCTGCCGTCGATTTTTTCGACATCACCGTTAAAGCTGTTGGCAATAGTACCCAAAGCCTGTTCGACTTCAAATGAATTCTCACCTGTTAACAATGTAATCATTGTCTATAGTATAACTTAGGTTAGTAGATGGTAGATAGTAGGTAGTAGGTAGTATGTGGTAGATAGTAGATGGTAAATGGTAAATATAAATTAATATCGGCCCAAACCCTACCATATACCACCTACCACATACCATCTACAACTGCTGGCAGGCTGGGCAAATATGCGTACCACGGCCAGCGACACGAATTTTGATAATTTCAGTACCACAACGAGGGCAAGCCTGACCTTCGCGACGAAAAACACGAGCAAAGTCCATATAACTTCCTTTTTTACCTTCGGCGTTCACATAATTTCGATTAGTACTGCCGCCTTTTTCGATTGATAAATTCATGACAGAACGTACTTCTAAATATAGCTGTTTAAATTCGGCATCAGTAATCGTTCCAACCAAACGGGCTGGATGAATTTTGGCACCCCACAGCGCTTCGTCGGCATAAATATTACCAACACCCGCAATAACCGATTGATCCAGGATAGCGGCCTTGATAGTCGTCCTGGCACGACGCGTAAAGCGCGCAGCGAACTGTTCGACTGTAAAGTTAATTTCCAATGGCTCAGGCCCAACCCGCATCATGAACGGAAGATTTTTAACTTCGGCCGTCGGCATCAATCGAACCCAACCAAATTTACGTTGGTCGTTAAAATATAAATATGACCCGTCATCAAAACTAATTGTTACACGCGTTGATTTGTCGGGCAAATTGTTTACCAAACTGTCACTGGGATGGCCGGCACCAAAGCGAACTTCGTTCGCAGTAGATGGTAGATGGTAGTTAGTAGATAGTGAATCACTATTGCCCTGATTTTTATCAACAAAAACCAGCTGGCCAGTCATTTTTAAATGAATCACTAACGTATAATCTGTCGACAAATCAATCATCAAAACTTTGGCACGACGTCGAACGTCTGTGACAGTGGCGTTAATTAAAAACTGGCGTACGTCGGCGGCAGCATTCGGGAAAGACTTAGGATTATCCGATACGACGGCAACAACTTTGCGACTAACTATTAATTTTAATAACCCACGTTTAACTGTTTCGACTTCTGGCAGTTCAGGCATAGATCGATTCTAACAGTTGCTGAAATTCTGTCCGAGCCTGATCGGCTGATGTAAATATAATCCCCTGCATACCAGCCACCCGAGAGCCTTCAATATTGGCTGCAATATCGTCAATCATAATACATTCGTCGGCATTAACGCCCAGTTTTGCAGCCATAAGTTCAAATATTGCTGGGTCGGGTTTTAACATTCCAACATGAGATGACAAAACTGTTTCATCAAATAATTCAGCACGATCCTTTGCGGTTATAAAATCATCAATCCAACCATGCCCAATGTTACTAAGAAAACCAATTTTGTATTTACCGGACGCACGTAATTCGCGAATCCAATCAACAACCTGTTCATTGCGCATATTAGAGTCAAAATAATGTTTCTTAACTTGGTTCGGGCCCATACCGATAAGTTCGGCAATCGATTGGTCAAATTGATGGCGCGAAATCATGCCATAGTCTGATTGATATTCTAAATCACGAATTTGAGTCGAAAACTGAGGGTACGATTGGTACAGTAAAGTTCGACCCGGCAAGATTAACACTCCAAAACAGTCAAAAATAACTGCTTTTAATGTCATAGTTTACCGGTGATTGATTTGATTTCAGGGATTTGAACGTTGAACAAACCAGTTAATTGACTGAGGGTAGCGTTTAGTGACCCGTGAGCGCTTGAACAAGTTGATGTCCATAGCGTTTTTTCAGCCGTATTGTTTTTAAGAATGCTAAATTCATAAACGTGACCAGTTGCACAAACACCACGTATGTCATTTGCGTCGCCAGTTAATTCTGTACCGCGCATCATGTTGGCTTTGTTAAGCGCATAAACAAATTGTTCGTAAGCTGGGATATTGTTGGCTAATTTAGTGTTACTGACCACAGTTGCCAGGTAGCCTTTGCTGACAACAACAGCACGACCATTTGGTGTAATGGTAATTGTATAAGTTCGAAAGTCTTCGTTAGCAACTATTGGCCCGCGAACTGTCATACTGACTGAACGATCGGCATTTGTACTGATTAAAGCTTGCTGGCTGGCAGTAACGTCTGCCGTGTTGCCATTATTACTAAAGAAAAGAGCGCGCGCAACAGATACCATCGCAGCGATAGCAACGGCAATAATTACTAATGATATAGCAATCGTTACAATTCGCCTTGTTCTATATTTTTCCATACCTGTATTATAATATCCTTTAGCGTCTATGTCAATCAATTAACAGTGCCGGTACTACCGTAATTACCATTACCACGTTCAGTTTCACTTAACTTTTCGACTAGTTGCCATGAGATTTGTTCGCAACGTGTAATTGCCATTTGAGCAATGCGCATTCCAGGTTCGACTGTGAATGGCTCCTC
>JBBQTT010000028.1:0-7584 GCA_038213035.1 Saccharimonadales bacterium (SeqCode)
GTCTTCGGCCATGCGTTTTGTTAATGTCGTTACTAATACGCGCTGATGTTTATCGACCCGTACATGAATTTCGGCAATCAAATCATCAATTTGGCCTTTGGTTGGGCGAATAATAATTTCGGGTTCAATCAAACCAGTTGGACGAATAATCTGCTCGGCCGGGCGTGGACTGTGTGATAATTCATATTCACTTGGCGTAGCTGATACGTAAATTGCTTGATTTATATGTTTATTGAATTCTTCAAAAGTTAACGGGCGATTGTCGAGGGCTGACGGCATGCGAAAACCATATTCCACTAGCACCTCTTTTCTGGCCCTGTCGCCATTGTACATGCCACGAACTTGAGGTAACGTCATATGGCTTTCGTCGATTAACAACAAAAAGTCGTCTGAAAAATAGTCCATCAGGGTGGCTGGTTGTTCGCCGGGTTCGCGATTAGTCAAATATCGACTGTAATTTTCGATACCTTTAACAAAACCTGTTTCTTCTAACATTTCGATATCATATTTGGTTCGTTGAGATAAGCGTTGGGCTTCTAGCAATTTGTCGTGTTTTTCAAAATACGCTAAACGCTCAGCAAATTCCTTTTTAATCCCTGCTACTGCCCTTTCGGTCTGCTCTTTGGGAGTAACGTAGTGACTACTTGGGAAGATTGATACTTCATTAGGCTCGGCCAAGATTTCACCAGTTAACGGATCAATTCTGGTTAATCGTTCGACTACATCGCCAAAGAATTCGATTCGATAAGCCGTATCGCTACCAGCCGGAAAAACATCAACAATATCGCCACGAACTCGAAACGTGCCGCGGTGAAAATCAATATCGTTGCGGTGATATTGAATATCGGTCAGCAGTCGGACAAATTTATCTTGTTGGCGTCGTTCGCCCGTTTTGATAACAATCGACATAGCTGAATAATCATCGGGTGATCCAATGCCGTAAATACAGCTGACACTGGCAACAATAATCGTATCGCGGCGAGTCAAAAGCGCCATTGTGGCGGCGTGGCGCAAACGATCAATCTCGTCATTAATCTTGCTGTCTTTTTCAATATAAGTATCGCTGCTGGCCATATAAGCTTCAGGCTGATAGTAATCAAAGTAACTGACAAAATAATGAACCTCGTTATCAGGGAAAAATGATTTAAATTCACTATATAACTGCGCGGCCAAAGTTTTATTATGCGCTAGTACTAGCGTCGGCACATTACGATTGGCAATAATATTAGCCATCGTAAATGTTTTACCACTTCCCGTCACACCCAATAAAACTTGTTCTTTTTCACCGGCATTTAAACCATCTATCAATTGTTTGATAGCGGTCGGCTGATCGCCAGTGGGTTGATAGTCGCTTTGCAGCCTAAACTTGTCCATCTAACTATTATACCAATAATAGCCAGATGAGATAAATATAATAAAAATCTAGCCGTTGTATGATTCTGGGTGCAAGATACCGTTGTCGGTACCGTCGTGTTTAAAGGTGGCGTATTTAGCGTCCAGCATAGCAATAACTTTATCTACTAGTCTGACTGGGTCGGTGTCATAAATTACATTTTTAACATCCGGAGCTTCGATGTTTTGTAGTAGAGTCGGAATATAATCAGCCAACCCACCACTGCCAAGTAACACGCCAATAATTTTTTGGCTTTCCAGTGCTGTCGCAAATTCATGCAAACTGCCCATGCGTCCACCGACGGTAATAACAGCATCACTACTGCGTACAAGGTGAATATTTCGGCCAACATAGGCCATGCCTGTAAAGTTAATATAATCAAATTCAACGGTTGGTAAACGATAAACTGTGACGTGTTCGCGAAACGAACTGGCAGGAGAAAAACCAACCGAAGCGCCTTCACGGTCTTTGACGCTAAATGCACCTTGGGCGGCAAACCATGGCAAACCAACGGTTGCGCCAGTAGTCAAAGTTTTACCGGCAATTGCAATCGCCTTACCTAAATCATAGGCTAACTGATGTGACGCCGTAACCGTACCACCAGCGGCTGCTCCTGATACGCAAATCTGATATTTCACTCTATAAATCCCCCCTAGGTCGTTTTTTGTTTTAATTTATGCTTAATATTATTGTACCATTCATCATTATCCGCTAACAGTCCAATTGACGCTGCAATTTCAATCGTCGTAGGCTCGTTAGTACGTGGATGATCCAAATATCTTGATAATATTTCACCCTTTAAACTGCGCTGGCCATGACTGACTATTTGATGGTTATATGACAATTTATGATGAGCATTTTCAATAACATCAATAATATTACAAGATATAACTTTACCGTTGGCCATAATTAATACGTAATCAGCACCTTCCAAAATTGATTCAAAAGTTCCCAATTTAACAGATGAAATCAAAGAATTATACAGCTCGTGCCCGGTCGTATCACGCACATCCAAACCTAATTTTCGCATAATTTGGTGTCCTTTTTCAGTCACGTCGGCAATCAGGCGGACATCAACACAACTGTGGCCAGTTGTTTTTTCAAGCGCAGCCAACCCACGACTAAACATCGGTTCTTCGGCGTCCAGTAGTAGCTGTAAAAATCGTGCCATATTATCTATTCTAACCTAAAATGGCTTTTCATTAAGAGGCATTGCATGCAATTTAGTACCTTTATGTAAAATACCGGCTTTGGCGCCAATTTTAGTCACAACTGATGTCGAATTTGCGCTGGCAAAAACAATCGAATCTTTAAGAGATTTACCCTGCGCCCATTGACTCAAAAAACCAGAACCAAACGCATCACCAGCACCAGTTCGGTCGATAACTGGGACATCTTCGTACATTCCAGCTCTGACAACAGTTTTGCCATCGCTGGCAATAACACCGCTAGGACCATCACTAATAATTGCCATCGGCACATAATGTAACATATGATGGACTAATTCATCCAAGGTACTGCCATCAACAATCAATTGAGATTCTTCTTTGTTAACCGATAAAACATCGACATCATCTAGCAATGCTTTTAATTGGTCAATTTGTCTTAATTCATCTTTGCCAGGATTAAAAAATACTTTAGTCCCAAGTTTTTTTGCCTGAGAAAATATCTGGTCTAAAATTTCCATATTACCAGCCATACTAGATACAAATAACCAATCAGCATGAGCTTCATGTAAATCAAAATTTTTAATATCATAATGAGTTGATGCGCCACGGTAAGTTAAAATCGTTCGTTCGCCACTTGGGGCTAATAACAAAACCGAATAACCAGTATTCAACTTGTCAGAATAACTAATATGAGTCGTATCAACACCTTCTTTGTCTAAATCATCTAGAACCGCTAAACCAGCTGGGTCATGTCCAATTGTACCCATAAACTGCGAATGCAAACCTTGACGAGCAAAAGTAACCGATGCATTAGTTGCACCGCCGCCGGTACTAAAGTTAATGTTATTCACATCAGCTTTGTTCCCAAGTTCAAGTTTTAAAAATGTTTCATGTGCCGGAACATCCGAAACCGGTTTAAATTCAGGGCTGTGGCTTAAAAACACATCCTGGACAGCGGCCCCAATTGCTAACATTTTAACCATTAAACAACAGCCTTGCCTGCACTATTAAATGCGCCTATTTTTTCTTCCACTACGGCCTGAATAGCGTCATAAACAGCTGGCATTAATTTAACAACAGCATATTCATGAGGGTTTTCAGCTAATACTTTATCAAGTGTCGTTCTAAAAGCCACTCGTAAATCAGTATTGACGTTTATTTTGCTGACACCAATTTGGGCAGCGCCCTCAAAATAATGCAGCGGCGTATCACTACCACCATGCAAACTTATAAGTGATTTTTGATCGATACCGTCACGAACTCGTTGCAGTAATTCTAAATCAAGAATTTTTGGTACTGGGTATTTACCATGTAAATTACCAATAGCAGCGGCGTACGTATCGATTCCAGTTGCGTCAATAAATTGCTGTGCGCCATCTGGGGTTGTAAATGTCTTTTTTATTTCCTCGTAATCAATCGCTTCGGTAAAGACATCTGATGAACCACCGAAATAATGAGGTTCGCCTTCGACAAGTGCACCGGTAAACTTGGCGTATCTAACAACTTCACGAGTTTGATTTATAATATCTTCTTCGCTGGCGTCATGATTTGCCTGACTAACATCAATGTGAATAAATTCATACCCAGCATCAATTGCATGTTTACAATCATCAATAGTCGGGCTATGGTCCAGATTGATATACATCTCGATGCCATACTCTTTTTTGTAGTTATCAACCATTTCGCGAACGTTTTCTAGGCCCATTGATTTAACTTCATTTTTACTAAGTTCAACCATAACTGGCGAATTTAATTTTTGAGCAGCCCTGGCAACCGCGATTAACGTTTCCTGATTATCAATATTAAACGAACCAACAGCAAAGTGTTCTGTTCGGCTTCGCTCCATTAATTGTCGAGCGCGTTTGGTATTTTCACGAATTTGTTCAATTGTTAGTCCCATATAATCTCCTTACTAATATTCTCGGTGGTATTGTGGGGTATTGCGAACAAAATCTTCAACTTTTTTAGCAATATGTTCGCCGGTCAATCCAAAGAATTCAAATAATTGTGCTGGTTCACCACTTTCACCAAATCTATCCTCAATACCGATACGCATTAATGGTGTTGGCTTTTTTTCACTTAGCAGTTCAGCGACAGCGCCTCCAAAACCACCGGCAACTTGGGCTTCTTCGGCAGTTACCACGCGACCGGTTTTATGAGCACTGGCCAAAATCGTATCATTATCAAGTGGTTTTATAGTCGGAACATGCACAACTTCGGCACTAATTCCTTGACCTTCAAGTAATTTTGCGGCAACTAACATCTGATAAGTCATTACACCCGTACCCATCAAGCTAACATCATGGCCATCTCGGACTACATAAGCCTTACCAATTTCAAATGGTGATTCATTCGTACTGATTATTGGGGTTTTGACGCGCGCCAAACGAATATAACTTGGTTTGCCGTTTTCAGCGATGGCCATTGTAGCTTTTTCGGCCTCGATAGCATCACCAGGTACAACAACCACCATATTAGGCAGTACACGCATAATTGCAATGTCTTCGAGCATTTGGTGAGTCGCACCATCTGGACCAACACCAATTCCGGCATGTCCACCAACAATTTTGACCGGCTGATCATTAATTGCACAAGTAGTTTTAATTTGTTCCCAGTTTCGGCCTGGGTTAAAGGCAGCATAGCTAGCAGCAAATGGAATTTTACCAGCGAGTGCTAGACCACTAGCAATAGCGACTAGGTTTTGTTCGGCAATACCCGTTTGGATAAAACGCTCTGGAAAAGCTTCGCGAAATATATGAACCTGGACACTTTCGGTTAAATCGGCACAGAGTGCAACAACCTGTGGATTAGACTCGCCTGCAGCCTTAAGGCCACGTCCAAAACCAGCCCGAATCGTATCCTGCGCAACATCATCATTTAAAACTTCAGGATTAGGTAGATAATCACTCATTATTCGATTTCTCCTGCTGTAATAGCTTTGTCGATTGCCTCAAGTTCCACTAGTGCATCTTTTTCTTGCTGTTCGTTTGGCGATACACCATGCCATTTATAGTCGTATTCCATAAAATCAACGCCTTTGCCGGGAATTGTATGAGCAATAATCATACAGGGTTTATTGGTAATCGCTTTAGCGGTATTAACAGCATCAATAATACTTTGGATATTATTGCCATCAATATCAATCACATACCAACCAAATGATTCCCATTTAGCAGTCAGGTTTTCTAGTGGCATAACGTCTTCGGTGCAGCCATCAATCTGAATATTATTACGATCAATAAACGCAATCAGTTGCGAAAGTTTATATTTACCAGCAAACATTGCCGCTTCCCAAACATTGCCTTCATCTAATTCACCATCACCCATAATCGTGTAAACAAAACGGTGTTTTTGGTTATCTAGATACTGAAAAGCATACGCAACTCCACAAGCTTGTGATAAACCACTGCCCAGTGGCCCACTGGTAGTTTCAAGACCGGGTAACATTGTGCGTTCTGGGTGACCTTGCAGGCGACTGCCTAATTTACGTAGTGTCATTAGTTCTGATTTATCAAAATAACCAGCTTCTGCCATGGCAGCATATTGAATCGGAACAGTGTGACCGTTACTTAAAAAGAATATATCACGATCAGCCCAATTGGGATTTTTTGGATCAATATTTAAAATATGAAAATATAGTGCCGTTAAAATATCAGCCATACCCAAAGCACCAGCTGTGTGTCCACTTCCGGCTGCTTCTAGCATACGAATAACGTCTTCACGCAAATCATTCGCTTTGTGCTGCAATTGAACTAAATTTAGTTGTCTACCCACCGTACTAAATCACTCCCTGCTTATTTATTTCTCTTACAAGTGTAGCATAAACACTAGCGGGATCTTCGGCATTGCCGATTGCACCACCAACATTCAATACATTAACGCCACCCTGAGTCAACGTATATGCATTTTCAACGCTAACACCACCATCCCAGCCAATTTCAGCGTTAGGGTTAATGCCTTTGATTAAACGGATCTTTTCCAACTGCATTAGACTAGCATTCCCACCGTAATGACCTAAATCACCCGTAAAGACCAAAACGTGGTCAGCAGCCCGAATCATATCAGCGACAGATGCCGGTACGGTCGGTTTTAATAATGCAATGCCAGCTTTGATTCCAGCTTTTTTAATTTTTTCAAAAATTGGGATCAAATTAATACCCGTTTCAACATGGAAAGTAATTAAATGAGGTTTAAGCGCAATCAATTGGTCGACATAATCCATCGGGTGCATAACCATAGCATGAATATCAACAATCCACTCTTTGGGCCACCACAATTTGTCAGGTGGGACTAAAAATACTGGCGCAAATTCGCCATCGCTGATATCGATGTGAGCCCGTTGAACAAACGTCGTCAATCTTTCAATCGAAGCCTTATAAGCCTCTTCAGTTTCGGATAAAATAGCTGGGGCAATAACACTCATTAAAATTCGTCAATCTGCGCATTACGGCGTTTATAACGGACAGCGGCTGCAAATGGAGTATTCAACCAAGTTTCTAATATCCCCTCCCAGGCACTATCATCATTTTCCAAAACTCGGGCTGGCAAACAAAGTACGTTGCAGTCATTATCATTTCGAGTCATTTTAGCTTCGAACGCATCCCAAATAACACTGGCGCGGATGCCCCGAAAACGATTAGCTGCAATCGCCATACCTTGGCCACCACCACATAGTAAAATCGCCCGCGGGTCAGCATCGGTACTGCCAATAACTTTTATAGCTGCAGCCTGAGCAAATTCTGGAAAATCGTCATTTGGGTCCAAGGTTTCGTCGCCAACATCCTCGACTTCGTAACCACGTTTTACTAAATACGCAAAAACTTTTTCTTTCAAATGAAAGCCCATGTGATCACTACCAATAAATATCTTCATAATAAAAGTATAAGCTTTATAGGGTTAGTTATGCAAGTTTCGACCGATGTCGGCTACAAGTTCAACTAACCTGTTGCTATATCCCCATTCATTGTCATACCAGACCATTATTTTAGCTAAGTTACCGCCAACAACTTTTGTAAGTAACAG
>JBBQTT010000029.1:0-7193 GCA_038213035.1 Saccharimonadales bacterium (SeqCode)
ACATGGTGCTGCTGGTAAATTACTGGCAACAGGGATTGTTGATCCTGGTTGAACTACTATTTCAGAAATTTGCCATTGAGTATTTTTACTTTTGGTTGGACCGGCGTTTGAAACATTAGGAACAACATTAATAGTACTGCCCTCACCTACAACCATTCCGGCGATAGAATTGTTTATTGATGGCGTAAGTACATATTTATAAGGTATAGTTTTACAAGCAGATCCTGATTCGGTTGTCCCATTATCATCCCAGGCGGTTGGATTTGCTATCGTAGAGCGGCATAGATTGTTACCAGCATCATTTGAAGTAATTGTATAACTTGATGTAAAGTTTTTACTTGAACCATTCGATGCACCTGATGAAAAAGTCTTATCTGATGTTGAACCGCTACTTAAATCTCCGTGATTCTTAAAATTATATTTAACATCTGAAGTGGTAGCGTCAGGGCCCTTATTTGTTACAGTATGCGTCCATGTTATATTGTCACCTGGCAACAAAGAACCGGCACTAACAGAACTGTCTGTCTTTACTTTCCAATCTGGCTTTGGCAAAGGATCCAAACTTCCAAGTGGGTTAGCGCATTTTCGGTCTAATACATAACCACCTGAAAACTTAATAGCTGGGTCGCTTCCGCAAGAACTATCTCTTTTATAAAAAGAATCATCGCTATTTTCTGATTGATAATAACTGTTTGTTGTACACCTATTTATGGACGCATGCCAGTCAATCTTATGGCTACTGTCCAAAGCTTTTATTCTGGCTTCTACATCGTTCCATTCACTGGACGATATAGTTTTGCCGCCACCTTTGGAATCTTTGCCTAACATGGTTTTAACGATAAATGCAGCGCCAATTTTGTTTTGGCCACCACCGTTATACCAGCTATGCAAATCATCGATTAAATCTTTTGCATTTGACGAACTTACGCCACCATTAATAACATTGCCTTGTTTATTCCATGGTTTAGTGGCACATTCTCGAGTAAAATACCCTTCATAAGCGTTATTCCAAACATCCTTTTTCTTGCCAGTTTTTGGGTCTTTTATTGTATCGTAACATTTATCTGTCCCTAATACCTTGGCCTGCGCAATCCCAAATGGCACTGCGGAAATTATAATAGTAGCGATTAAAACTAGAAGAATTTTATTAAATAATTTAATTCGTTTGCTCATATTTATTTTTTCACCCTATTTAGGATATCGATTTGATTTTGATAATATAAGGTATTATCATCGACCGAGTTTTCTTTATTGATAAATGAAATTGATTTTTGATAATAAATAATCGCGTTTTGCTTGTCACCCTTCATTTTGTATATCTCGGCAGTCATTGATGCTACATTTTCATCTAATTTATACGTTTCGGCTTGTTTAGCAAGTGCAAGCGCTTGGTCATAATTGCCCTCTTCATAATACAAAGCTGCATTACTAATCAACAAAGAGCTCTTTTGAGCTGTATCACTGGTTTGTCCAATTGCCTGCTCATAAGCAGACTTGGCACCACTTGCATTACCGCTATTTAATTGTGCATCAGCATCACTAATAATTTGCTGTATCTGGTCAGTCGTCCTGGTTACGATTTGGGGAGTATCAGATTGTTGGCCATAAATAACATACCAACCAAATACGGCACTACCAACAATAAAAATAATAATAGATACAATTATCATCCACTTTTTGTGCGATAAATGTTTTCGTGACTTTAGGTTTTCTTGTTTAATTATGTTTGGCACTAGAAATTTTCCTTATGCTTACTTACACCTAATAATACCACATCAGCCACAAAATCAACGGTAGTAAAACCAGGCTCGTTATTTTTCGACACCTCTGTTAAAATAGGTATATGAGTTTATCCATCGGAATCGTTGGTTTGCCTAATGTTGGCAAATCTACCCTATTCAACGCCCTGACAAATAATAATATTTTGGCAGCTAATTATCCGTTCGCGACAATCGAACCAAACACCGGTATCGTAGCCGTTCCCGATGAGCGTTTGGCCGAACTGGCAAAACTGTACGGTTCGACCAAACTGTTGCCTGCAACTGTTACTTTTGTTGATATCGCCGGTCTGGTCGCCGGTGCCAGCAAAGGCGAAGGTTTGGGTAACAAATTTCTTGCTAACATTCGCCAGTGTGAAGCTATCGTTCATATTGTCCGTGCCTTTCATGATGACAATGTTATTCATGTGTCTGAAAAAGTCGATCCACGCGATGATATTGAAATTATCAACACCGAACTTATCTTGGCTGACATCCAAACCGTCGAAACCAAACTACCAAAAGTTGTCAAAGATTCAAAAGCCAACCCGAAATTAAAAGCCGTCGCTGAATATCTAGAAGTATTATTAACAAAGCTAAAATCAGGTATTCCTCTATCCGCTGTCGCCGATTTAAACATGGAATTAATCGAAGATATCAATTTATTGACTGCCAAACCAGTTATCTACGCCTTTAACGTCGACGAAGACACATTGGTCAGCGACAGTAAAAAAGCTGACCTGGCCGCCCTAGTCGCGCCTGCCCGAACAATTTTTGTATGCGCAAAATTGGAAGATGAATTAAAGGATCTGTCGCTGGAAGATTCAGCCGAATTACTGGACAGTTACGGTGTTAAAGAAACCGGTCTGATGCAACTAATTCACGCCGCTTATGATATTTTGGGACTACAAAGCTACCTGACAGCCGGTCCGAAAGAAATTCACGCTTGGACAATAAAAAAGGGCGACACCGCCCCACAAGCCGCTGGCGTTATTCACACTGACTTTGAAAAAGGCTTTATTGCCGCTCAAGTTGTTGACTATCACGACCTCATCGCCGCCGGATCCGAATCAGCCGCCCGCAGTGCCGGCAAAATGCGCACCGAAGGCAAAACATACATCATGCGCCCTGACGATGTCGTCGAATTCCGCTTTAACGTCTAAGCTAGTTGGCTATTAGAATGTTGCTAATAGCTATTAGCAACTAATTACCATATTCTAATAGCTAAATTCAAATAACTACCCAAGCGGCTTTAAAAAATAAAATCTCTCTTACATGCAAGGGTCCGACCCTCGTTAAGCTAAACTTAAGTTATAAACAAACATACGAGGGTCGGACCCTTGCAATATGGCTTAGCCCACTTCATAATCACTACGCTAAAAATATCGTTAATCTTCCATGATAATATTAGATATATCTTCAATACTTCTAGTGTATTCTTCGCTATCCTTTAAATAATCGAGATACTTGTCTTTATTGGATCCGTTTAGTCTATCTGAGTTTATCCAAGATGCCGACTTATCGCCAGTCCAGTATCTTAGACTAGACCATGCATAGTTCAAATAGCCAACAGGGTTTCTATGTATATATCGGCTTATATACTGTAAATAATCATCATTTGTAATAGATACAGCTCGATATTTGCCTTGGAATAAGGTCCCCTCTCTATCATATTTTTGATTAAAATACATAGAATAAGATGAGCAAATAGCTCTCATCAATTCAGTAATAGCATCAATTTCAATCTGATATAACAATAAATGAAAATGGTTTGGCATTAAACAGAATGCTATCAATTCAACAGAATCTGACAGATTCTTATATATATTCCCCCTACTGTCTTTTTCGGGCGTCGTATCAAGATATCTTTTTATAAACGACAAGAACACCGCATAATCATTTTTATCGATAAATATATCTCTTTTCTCTACCCCACGATTATATATATGGTAATACGCATCGGTACTATAATTTCTTACTACGTTTTTACCAGGCATAAATATATAATACAGTTATTTCTAAGTATTTATCAAGTTTAAACACAATTAAATGTATATTAACTTAAATATTGCTTAACGAGGGTCGGACCCTAGAATAATAGGCTGTTGTTTATTGGGGCTAGAGGCGGATGGTGGGGAGAGAAAAATTAGGCGATGCAAAAAACTATTTTGCGAGTGGTTTCAACAAATAGAAACGCTCTTGGTTGCCTTTTGCACCAGCTACATCACTGTCGCGTTTGTTTTGAATCACGAAATATTGACGTGACCAATCTTCGAAATCTTTTAGAATCTGCCGGCGCATAGCATCGTTTTTAATCACACCTTTATTGGTCTGGTCTTTGCCGGCTTCAAATTGTGGTTTAACCATCGCAACTAACTGAGTTTGCGGACTTGATAAATGGTTGACCAAATGTGGCAAAATTTCGCGCAAGCTGATAAATGATACGTCCATCACAATAATATCTGGTAAAACCTTCATGTAAAAATCACGAATATCAGTTTTTTCGTGTAAAATAATCCGTTGATTCTGGCGCAAGCTTGGGTGTAATTGGTCAGTGCCAACATCAACCGCATAAACTTTTTTAGCACCATGACGCAAGACGTAATCTGTAAAACCACCAGTGCTACTGCCGACGTCCAAAACTAATTTATCGCGAAAGTCCAATTTAAATATATCAGCCACTGATGCCAGCTTTAAACCAGCGCGGCTGACGTATTGAACTTCGACTAACATGTTGATTACCGAATTTGGACCAACAAAATGGCCGGGTTTCATTACAACCCGACCATCAACAGTGACTTTGCCTAATTTAATCCAGCTCTCGGCCTGAGAACGGCTTGACGTCAATTTACGCTCGACGAGCACAATATCAAGTCGCCCTTTAGTCATAACTAAGCTTTTTTGCGTTCGCGATATTCACCAGTTGTAGTATCAACTGAAATAATATCACCAACTTTAATAAAAGCAGGAACTTTGACAGTCAATCCGGTTTCCAACGTAGCATTCTTTAAAACGCTGCTGCTGGTATCGCCTTTGACAACATCTTCGCTGTAAGTAACTTCCAAATATACATTCTTGGGCAGCTCAACGTTGATAATTTTGTCATTGAATGCTTGTAAAGTAAGGTTTTCGCCCTCTTTCAAATAGCTAGCTGCTTCTTCTACGATGTCAGCTGGTAATTGAAATTGTTCGAAAGTTTCAGGATCCATAAAGTTATAATCAGTACCGTCAGTATACAAATATTGAACGGTTTGGTTAGTAACTTCAGCTGCTTCAATTCCCTCTTGGCCTTTGAAAGTTTTAGCAACAACGTGACCGTCAATCAAATTTTTGATTTTAACGTTTACGATACTGCCGCCACGTCCAACAACTTTTTGGTTATATTCCAGCACGCGGAATGGTTTGCCATCAACTTCGATGACTACACCTTTTTTTAGTTCTGTAGGTTTATAAGAAGCCACGATATATCTATCCTTGAATTACGAATGGTAATAGTGCCAAGTGACGAGCGCGTTTGATAGCGACCGCTGATTGACGTTGTTGTTTTGCGCTTAGGCCAGTTTTGCTGATTGATTTGATTTGACCATAGATGTCAATAAATCGTTGCAAAGTTTTGACGTCTTTGTAATCAAAAAATACAGGTGTATCTTTTTTAAATCGTTTATTTGTAGAATTTTTGTCCATATATTTCTCCTAGAATGGTATTTCGCTTAAATCAATTGGTTTGTCGTCGATGTCTTCAATGACTACATCTTCGGTTTTTTTGCTGGTGCTAGTTTTTGGGGCGCTAGATTGGTTGTTAGCATTGTCTTTGGCGCTATCAAGGAAAGTTACATCTGTTGCAACAACTTCGATACGACTTTGCTTTTTGCCAGTCTCTTTGTCGTCCCAGCTATCTTGGCGCAAACGACCTTGTACAAGTACGCGGCTGCCTTTACCCAAATATTTAGAAACTAGTTCACCCAATTTTTCCCACGCCGTAACGTTGAAAAAGTCAGCTGTGTCATCTTGTCCTGCACGGTCAACTGCAATGCCAAAACTTACAATAAGTTTGCCGGTGCTAGTTGTGCGCTCTTCTGGATCGCGGGTCAATCGGCCCATCAAAATTACTTGATTGATGCTCTTTGCCATGGAAATTATTTCCTTTCGCTAGATTTTTCAGTTGCTTCTTCACTCGCTTTTGCTTCTGCTAGGGCTGCACGGCCTTTTACATCAACAGTTACAAGTAGGTAGCGTAATACTTCATCAGAAATATTCAAAGTGTTGCTAATCTTTAATGGCGCATCAGCAGGTAATGTTACGTCGAAATAGACATAAACACCAAAATCCTGGCTTTTGATACGGTACATTAATTTCTTTTTGCCCCAATTCTCTTCGGTAGTGATTTTACCACCGTTAGATGTAATGAGTGTACGCACTTTTGTAAGTGGCGCTTCGATGTCGACCTCTAGGTCGGGGTGAATCAGAACGATTAGTTCGTATTCTTTCATATTAGATTTCCTCCTATGGAATCCTATTTATGGATGCTTGCACTGTATGCAAACCGAGTTAATAACCTGTTAATTCTAACACATTCTAACAGATAAATCTAGAGGTCGTCGGATGAATTGCCGCCCAGTTCATCCATGCTGCTAATCAGCACTTCACGTGGTCGTGCGCCATCAGCTGGCCCGATAATGCCCTGGTCTTCCATATTCTCAATCAAACGCGCTGCGCGGGCATAACCGACACGCAAACGACGTTGCAATAGGCTTGAACTAGCTTTGCCAGCGTCAATAACAACCCGCACGGCGTCTTTGTACATATCGTCATCGTTACCGCCTTCAAAGTCCATCACGACACCGCCCTTACCGTTCAATTGAACTGGCTGACTGACAACTTCGTCATTGTATTGTGGTGGTGATTGCATCTGTAAATGAGCCGTAACTTTGGTTAGTTCGTCGTCAGTTACCCAGGCACCCTGGATACGAATTGGTTTACTCATGCTGGGTGTTAGCAACAACATGTCACCTTGACCTAATAATTTTTCGGCGCCAGCTTGATCCAAAATAATACGACTTTCAATTTGTGAAGCCACTGTAAATGCGATTCGGGCTGGAATATTGGCTTTAATCAAACCAGTAATAACGTTAACTGATGGACGCTGAGTTGCCAGCACCAAGTGAATACCAACGGCACGCGCCTTTTGAGCCAAACGCACAATCAATACCTCGGCATCACGGGCTGCCACCATCATCATGTCGGCTAACTCGTCGATAACAATCACAATGTATGGCATTGCACCGTTTTCGTGTTCTTGTGGAATACCAAAATCGTCAGACACAGTAATTTTCGAACCAGCCTGGCGCATTTTTTCGTTATAAGTCTTGATGTCCTTGACCTTGTGTTCAGCAAACAACGTATAGCGTCGTTGCATCTCGTTTACGGACCATTTCA
>JBBQTT010000030.1:0-6955 GCA_038213035.1 Saccharimonadales bacterium (SeqCode)
GGCTCTAATCTATTAATCTGAAAACTATCGTCGTAGCTTGGCTTTTGCTTTTTTCTTTTCAATTCGCTTGCGTGACGCGCTGTGCATATTCTTGTGTTTCGCCATTATTATTATCCAATCATTTTATTATTTATGTAATCATACCACACTTCGGTCGTAATCTGTTAAAATTGACATACTAAATAATAAATATTATAATAATAACCTGAATCTTGTCCCTTGAGTGAAAATTCGGGATGAGTGTTCATTTACATCTACACTGTTTATTTAATAAATATTTTCAAGTAAAGTGACAGGACGTCACGTTATTTTGAAAATGCAAAACAAATGGTTGGCTTAAATACGTCGCACGCTAATCTGAGGACTTTGTCCAATGAAAAGTATAGCGCCAACGAAAAATGTAATGAGGCATGGCTACACCTGCAGTCATTAGCAAAGATATATCAGCCCAAAATAGATATGTTGGTCGCCAAGAGAGCTCGTATATCTAACCAAATTAACGAGCGCTTCGGGTTATCAAAGTTGGCCTATAGTCGTAATAATCACAAAGCAGCCAAGAAATTCTCAAAAGCTGCTAAAAAATGCATACATTCGATAGTTGATATTGATAAAAAGCATTGTGCATTGATGAATATATTAAAAATTGCCAGAGAAAAGAATAAAATCGCCGCAGAACACTACCGTGTTATTAAGGCTAAATTCTCACAGGCGCATCAATCATGTATAAGCAAGCGGTCGCAAGTTGCGATTATGGCTAATATTTCCGAAAAATATAAAGATAACGTTTCGATTATTGAATATAAAAACGGAGCGATGAATATATATTTCGGAGGCAAAGGTACCCCATCTGGTCCAGGCCATGGGCACATATGTGTAGACCCTAACGGTATAGTTAGGTATATGCGTAATCCTTGGGATAAACACGGATCGCATAATTACACAAAAAGAGATAATCGCCCAGAAAAAAATAACAGTTGCTAGATTGTAAATCGCCCCGCTTGATGCGGGGCTTTTTAATTTAAAGCGTTCGAGCTACTTTTCCGTCAACTATCATAATTGTTCGCTGACAGTATTTTGCAACTTCGGGGTTGTGAGTAACGATTACAAAGGTTTGACCTTGTTTATTCAATTTGGTGACCAGTTGCATGATTTCTTTGGTTGTCTTGACGTCCAATTCACCAGTTAATTCATCGCCAAAGATGATTGCTGGTTTGTTAACGATAGAACGAGCAATAGCGACACGCTGTTTTTGACCACCTGACAGTTGGTTTGGCGTATGGTACAGACGATTACTCATGCCAACCAGTTCAAGCGCTTCTTCGGCTAGTGCATCGCGCTCTTTTGCTGGGGCTTTAGAATATTTCAGTGGCAATACAACATTCTCGAGAGCAGTTAAAGTTGGGATTAAGTCAAATGACTGAAAAACAAAACCGAGTTCTTTGGACCTTATATCTGGTAACTTATTGGGTTTGATGCTGGAAATTTTTCTTCCACGCAGATATATTTGTCCTGTAGTTGGGGTATCGTGCAACCCTAGCATGCCAAGCAAAGTCGTTTTACCTGATCCTGAAGGGCCAATAATTGCGACCATCTCGCCTTCTTTTATTTCCAGATTAATACCGTTTAGGGCATGGATTACTACTCCGGTGTTGCGAGGTCCCCTAGTAATGATTTTTTGAGTCAGCGAAGTGTAACATTCTTCATATTTTTCATCATAAAATAATTTATGAGCATTGTTTAATAGTTTTTCGTATTCTTTTAAATTTTTGTTATCTTTGTCTTTGTCGGCAAGTTTTTCATATGTAACCGAAAGTTTTTGAATCTCTTCTAGTGCTTTTTTAGCGGTTCTTAAATTACCTGTGATATAGATTTTGCGCAGGTTGGTAAGTTTTAAAATAACTTCGCCCATCTTATGCTCCCCTCAACGCTTTAACAATACTAATTCTTGTCGCATGTATAGCCGGCATAATACCAGCTATAGTTCCCAGTACAATTGAAAATACAAGTGACCAGAAAACTAATCTTGGGGTTACTAGGAACAAGTTATCGCCCGTGGCTTCCATGGCGCTATTTAGGATAATCGAAGCAATAAATCCAATAATAACTCCGACAAGTCCGCCCATAAAACCGATAACAGCTGCTTCAATCATATATTCACGCAATATAGTACCTGTTTTGGCGCCAATTGCTTTTTTGACTCCAATTTCTTTGGTTCTTTCGCTGACGGACATTGTCATTGTATTGATAATCGATAATGATCCCACAAAAAGCGAGACAATCGCAACGCCATAGATGATTGAGTTAATGGTATTAACAGAACTCATAACTTGGTCTTGGAATTGTTTTGGACCCAAAGCGACTGTGCCTGGGATTGTTTCTTGAATAACATTTGCTAGTTGGTTAGGATCGGTTCCGGATGTTGGGTAGACAACGAAACCAGTGGCTATATCAGATGAACTTATGTTTGATTTAACGATTGATGGCAAATCATCATAGATAATTGATTGACCATCTTTTAATGAGACAGATACTGAAGCGTCTGTGGTCGAGAAAGTTTTTTCCCAAATTCCTACGACTTCGAATTTTTTACCTCGAATAGTTATATCTCGGCCAAGATCAGCGCTAAGTTTTTTTACTAGGTCAAAGCCGACAACTGCTTTGCCGGAATCGTCATTTGATAATCGACGACCAACGTAAATCTTTAAATAACTGCTTCCGTGCTTATCGGCATTTTGGTCAATAGCAGTAATCGTTGCTTCGTTTCCAAAGTTAAATGCACTAGATTTTTTCTCTAGCGGTGTGCTGATTACGGGTGAAACATATTCTACTCCCTTGATTTTCGAGATGTCATCACCGGTGCTAATTGTTAATGGAGCTGGCAACATGCTGGATGTATCAGAAGAGACCTGGACCTTATTTTCGTAATACTTTACGCCACCTTCTGCTTGCATATTTAGCTTCTCGGCCATTGATCCCATGATTACAAGGGCCAATATTCCAATTGCTATTCCAAAAATTGTCAGTAATGTTCGCATTTTGCGGCGCCACATATTTAAAAGAATGTCCAAAACTACCCCTCCTTTGATTTAATTAAAGTATACCTTTGTTAGAAAGGTTTGTAAATATAAGTCGACTGCTGTTTTTGCGACCATTGTCTGTATAGTA
Organism: Saccharimonadales bacterium (SeqCode); assembly: GCA_038213035.1. Classification (GTDB taxonomy): domain Bacteria; phylum Patescibacteriota; class Saccharimonadia; order Saccharimonadales; family Saccharimonadaceae; genus UBA1547. Next base: position 3,166 of record JBBQTT010000030.1, read on the forward strand.
AAGTTAAGGTGTCATAAAATGGTTTTATTGGGTTGCTAAGTGGTACCGTATCATCCGATACGGCCATGGCATGCATCTCAGTCAAATAAAATAGAGCCTGTGAACGGGCTCTGTTTTATTCTGTAATTACTTTTTTAGGGTCAAACCCAAGCCAGAATAATATACCACCAATTACCATCAAAAAGCTCGCTACAACAATAGTTGCTGTTATGTCGATATTTGCAGCAATATAGCCAGCGAGTATTGCTGGTATGGCTTGCGCAAGGGCGCTGACGCTGGTATTGATACCCAGTGATTCTCCTCTTATGGAAGCTGGAGTAACTCGACTGATAATCGTTGGTATAAATGCTTGTGTCGTTCCAACAAAGAGCGCCATAAAAGGCGGTACCAAGAATATCCAGCTATTTTGACCCGTAGGCACCACCAAAAATGCCAACAGCGATATGGCTGCAAAGAACATGCTGAAACGTAAAACTTGGTAGTCTTTGAGTTTTTTTGAGATTATAGCAATCAATCCGCCTTGGACTATTGCGATCCACAGACCAATATAGGCAAAGAAATCTCCGGTGCTACTGATGCTATAGTTGAATCGATTTTGCAGAATAATCGCGAAAAATGTGGTGAAAAATGTAAATCCAGCAGTGTAAAAAAAGCTTGAAGGAATTACATCACGAATACCTGGCCTTGTTAGGGCTTTCTTGATATTTGTAAACGCTTGAAGAGTTTTTATTGATGAGTTCTTTACTTTGTTTACAATAGTCTCTCTTAGGAAAACTAATACCAGCATGACATTTATGGCGCTGATGATGGCGGCGAACCAAAAAGCCGTCGAAGCGTTAAACCAGCTGACTATTGTAGGATCCGCTAATTTTCCACCAATATATGGACCCAGGATAAATCCCAAACCAAACGCCATTCCAACAAGTCCAAAATTACGAGCACGATTTTTTTCTGTACTGATGTCGGCTATTACAGCCTGTGCAACAGATATATTTCCGCCGGTAATTCCGTCCATAATTCGGGATGCAAACATTAAAGGGACATTTTTTGTGACAATTCCAATTGCAAACAAACAATACGCAATTGATGTACCACTTATTGATAAGGCAAGGATTTTTTTGCGTCCAAATCGATCAGATAATTGACCAAGTATTGGTGCGGCAATAAATTGTGCAAGTGGATATGATGCACTTAACCATCCAAGTAAAATTAGACCTTGTGCAAATGTCCAGCCGGCTGGCAAAATGCTGTCAGGTCCAAAGGGAGTAATTAATTGAGGAAATATTGGTATTAATATACCAACACCTAACATGTCGATAAATATAGTTACAAATACTACTAGAATTGGTTTACCGGTAAATAATTTCTTAAACACTGTAGTTTATTATACTTTATTTTATAAAACTTTGTTTTTTATCTACATAAAGTTCTTATTTTGAAATAATCCTCCACTGTAGTTTGTATTATAATAGTGACAGTGAATACTGATAACGGTGAAAAGACAGACTCTCAGATAATAGCCGCCATAATTGGTGGTAACAACGATGAGTTCTCTTTGATTGTAGAGCGGTATGAGTCTAAACTTTTACGTTACGCAACGTATATAATTAAAAGACTATGACGTTGCATCCGATGCGGTTCAGGAATCTTTCATAAAAGCATATATTAATTTGCGTAGTTTTAATTTAACGAAACAATTTTCACCGTGGATTTACCGCATTTTGCATAATGAAGCAATGAATGTAATTAAACGCAGCAAAAAAACGATTGCACTCGGCGGGGCTGATGAAATCAACGATGATTTCATAGTTCACTTCTCGACTGCAAAATCACTAGACAAATATACATTAAACAGTGATGTTCGCGAATGTCTTGTCCAACTTGACGTTAAATATCGCGAAGTATTAGCACTAACATATTTTGATAATTTAAAATACGATGAGATTAGTGACATATTACACATACCAATATCAACTGTTGGGGTTAGAATTAGACGAGCCAAATTAATATTGAAAAAAATATGTCTAAATAACGGAGTAAAATATGAGTAAAATAGTCAGGCAAAAAACCAGCGCTATAGAAAAAATAGTAATGAGTCAGATTAATAGTGGCAAAGCTCATATGAGGCCACGCTCTTATTACTTTTCACTTAGTGTATTAGGAATACTTTCTGCTGTATTGATTAGTTTTACGGCAGTTTACTTTGCCAGTGTTTCATCATTGTGGTTCAGAATAATTGCGGCCGATGGACCAGCATATGGGGCTAAACGTAACTTAAATATGTTAGCCGGGACATTCCCATGGTGGGCTCTGCTGCTGGGTATAATATCTATATCTGTCCTTATCTATTTAATTAAAAAATTAGGCCATATGTATAAAGTGCGATTAGTTTATTTAGTTCCTTTGATTGTGATTTTATTTATAATTTTTGGTTTTGTGTTATCTTATACTGATTTACCCGGACTAATGGGCGGCGGGCATAAGACAAATGTAATATGTGGCATTGACGAATTGAACTGTATTATAGACGGCAAAATGTACGGCCGTGGTTTATTGATGAAATAATACCTATGCTTTGTTTGTAATACATATGTCGAAAGGAGACAAAATGAAAAAAATAGTAATGTACAGTATAGGAATAGCCAGCTTAGCGGCTGCGGGTTTAGTAATAGTCCCTAGCTTCGCAAGTGCACAAAGTTCAGTCAACACAATGCGGGGTAATGGTGGTGGTAGTGGATATCAGCAAATGATTGAAACTAAGGCAAAATTAGTAGGCATGACGGTATCTGAACTAGAAGCTCAGTTGCGAACAAAAACCATGTTGCAAGTTGCGCAGGAAAAAGGTGTTAGTGAAGACCAGCTTCAGGACACGATGGAAGCTGCAGCTCGTGCGCGTTGGGCCGAAAAAGGACTGTCACAATCAGAGATCGATAGTCGATTAAAGAACATGGCAGAGCGCCAAGCGGGTGACCACGTAGCCAATAGTGCTAATCGTGGTAAAGGTATGGGGCACGGTCGTTTTAATCAATAATATTAAACTTTAGAATTCAAAAAAGGGGCCATTATTTGGCCCCTTTTGATTATATTTAATTAGTCTGTGAGGCTTTGTCGAATACTGATTCAAGATATTGCAAGGTTTATCCTTGCAAACACAATGATTCGGCTTTCATGAATTTTAATTCGTAAGCCACCCTCAATAACCCGCGCAGGACCTCTAGTTCGACGTTCAGTTTATCCAACTTTTTAAGGGCGCCCCCCCCGCATATCTGCTGGCATTGTTGGCCTCGATAATAAGCCGCAGGCAAACTAGCGAGCTGTTTTCAATTTGCTGACCCAAAACAAAACGCTGTTTTTTGGGAAAAGTATTAACTTTCTCGAACAGCCACAAAACCGTCTCGAGCATTTTGGTATAAATAATAAAATCTTTTTTCATTTCACCTTTTTGGGGGCTTTGCCCGCCTAAATCTCAAAGAATAAAAATCATAAGAGCTAAGATATTAAGAAGCAAGTGTAAAAGTCCGAGCTATCACCGGGAAACGCGGAAGCCAACGTACGTGAGCGTGAGGCTCGGAGCGTTGCTCAAATTCAGGTACAGAACCCCAGCGTAGCCACCAGAGTACCAATTGCCACCACGACGGAAGGCTCGCGTCCCAGTTTCGTCAGCATTACTCCAGATTCGTCCTATACCATTGCTGGCAGTCCAGGTATTAGCTCCAGCTATACCAGTAGCAGTTGGTGAGGGGTTGGGGGATATTGTTCCTGGTGTTGTTGTTATGGCTGTCCATTCTCG
>JBBQTT010000031.1:0-6700 GCA_038213035.1 Saccharimonadales bacterium (SeqCode)
GGTGTATCCCATTCCATGTCGCGTTTTTCGCCGGTTGGAGTAAATTTCCATAGGGCGAAATCGCTGGGATTACGTTTTTGAGGGTTAAATTCGACGCGAGCGCCGGCCTGTAAAGCATCTAAATCTAGGTGTGCAAAATCGGCGTAACGTGGAAATTTAGTAGTATCAAAATAAATACCATCGTCAATTTGGTAAGTAACGCCTTTAGCTTTTAGTTGTCGGACAAATTCAAGTTGCTCTGGAATAAATTGAGTTGCCGGTGTGATATGTTGAGGCATTACAATCCCCAATCGTTTCATGCCATCCATAAAAACATTGGTGTAAAATTCGGCAACTTCCCAGGCAGTTTTACCTTCGCGTTTGGCACCTTTTTCGAGTTTATCTTCGCCTTCATCGGCGTCACTAACCAAATGTCCAACGTCGGTCATATTCATAACTCGGGTAACATCATAATTATTAGCAGCTAAAATTCGAACTAAAATGTCCCAATAAATATAAGCTGCCCAGTTGCCAATATGAGGGTAATCGTAAACGGTTGGTCCACAGGTATAAAGCGATACTTTGCCTGGTTGTTGAGAAATAAACTCGTCAGTATTGCCAGTTAGGGTGTTATAAAATTGTAGAGCCATCGTAGTACTCCTTTATCGCTTTATCAGTTGCAGTCAGCAGTTCAGGGATAATTGTATCAATAGATTCATAGACGCGAAAGCCAGCAGCGTATTCGTGCCCACCGCCGCCAAAGAATCCGGCAACCGTGGCCGATATTGGTGAATTGCTACGTAATTTGCCAGTTAATTTGCCGTCCGGGTATGTTTTAATGGCAATGCCGATTTCGACGCCTTCAACAAAGCGCATTTCATCCAAAACTAAAACGCTTGGATTATATTGATCGCTATATTCTTGAATTTCCTCAAAAGGAATATGAATTAGCGCCAGTTTGCCATCCAAAAAATATTCGATTCGTTCCAGTAGGGCGCCTTTGTATTTTAAAATCGTGGCTGACTTTTTCATGTGCTCGTGGCGACGTTTTTCAATAACTGAATTACTGGCACCAAGTTCGGCTAATTTTCCAGCAACGAAATATGTGCGTGGTGTTACCGCTTGGACTGTCAGGCCTAGACTGTCGCTCATAATGGCAACCAGTAGGTTTTCGGCAGCCTGAGTATTAATAGTCCATTCAGCATCAACGGCAATTCCATAGATAATCTCAGCTGTAGCAACTGCTTCTTCGGCCAGCATTGTATGATTAAAACTTAGGTTCGAATCTGAAACGTGGTGATCGATAACTAGTACTGGGTGAGTTTCCAAAAAGTGACGAACGCCAGGCGTTTCTAGAACTTTGGTAATTAATATATCAGCCGCAGTATCAACAATAATAGCTAGATCGGCCTGGGTATCAAAATGGTTAACAACTCTGTCCCAACCGTTGATATAACGCATGTATTTAGGGATTTCAATCGGACAATACAAAATTACTTCCTTGCCTATGTCGCCTAAAATTTCTTCTAATGCCAATGCACTACCAAGTGAATCACCGTCAGGGTTTTCGGCCTGGATAATAATAATTTTTTTAGCTGAATCGATTAATTCTTTGGCTTTGTCGTACATTAAAATGCCCTTCTGCCCTCTAGGGCGTGCGTTAATGTAATTTGGCCAGCGTACTCTAAATCGACGCCAACTGGGATACCACGAGCAAGTCTAGTAAGTTTAATATCAATCCCAGCATCAAGTATATGGCGCTGCAAGAATAATGCAGTCGATTCGCCTTCGACGCTGGCATTGGTAGCAATAATAACCTCTTGGACGTTATCACGGGTCAGTCGTTCCAGTAGTTCTGGAATATGTAGTTGTTCGGGGCCAACGCCGTCAATTGGGCTGATTGCGCCACCTAGGACGTGGTATGTGCCGGCAAATTTACCAGTGCGTTCTAGGGCGACGATATCAAGCGGTTCTTCAACTACTGCCACCAATGTTTTATCGCGTGATGAATCGCTGTATAACACTGAAACGTCTTCGTCAGCATCAATTAATGCAAATGTCACAGGACAACTTTTAACTCCACTATGCAGTTTTAATAATGCCGAGGCCAGGTCTTCGCTGACACGTTTATCGGCGCGCAACAAAAAATATGCATAGCGTTCGGCTGTTCGAGCGCCAACACCAGGTAATCGTCCAAGTTCATCAATGGCCGCAACAAGTGCTGATGGAAGTAGTTGTGACAATTTGAATCCTTATAGCCCGAGGCTGCCTAGGCCGCCCATAAGTGGTTTCATTTTTGCAGCTGCAACTTCTTGGGCTTTTGCCATACCGTCACGCATTGCAATTTCTAACCAGTGTTCTAGTTCTTCGATATCTTCCAGATCAACCATCTCGGGATTAATACTGATTTTTTTAACTTTAAGTTCACCGGTAATTTGAATTACTACGGCGCCTTCACCAGCTTCAACTTCAATAATTTCTTTTTTAAGTTCGCTTTGTGCTTTTCGTAAACTATTTAACATTTTCATTTGGTCAAATGCCATAAAAAATACTCCTTGATTTTGCAATAATACTGCTTTAAGTATACGTTATTTTGCTATATTTTTGTATACAAGTAAAATCGGTCGCTTTGGTTTGTTCCGTGCGATACGATGATTTGTTTTACCTTATAGCCTTCAAATGTTTTGTTGGCCTCGTGCGACACCAAAAATGTGTAGCCTGTTGGTGCTACAGATACATTAAGTTGCTTATTATGAGCTGCAACAACTTTATAGAAATCTAGTTCGTTAATTGTGACGACCAAGTTTTTTGTATCCTGTGGTATTAGTTTTAAGTCAGTACTAAAATTTGGTGCGATATTAGGATCAAACCTGTAACCATCGGCATAACGGTCTAACCCAGATGTAACTAAAACTGCGACCAAGATAACTACCGGAATTAAACCGCCAATGCGTGCATATGGGTTGCGCGGGAATAGTCCATACCACTTTGCAAGTAACAAGTTTAATCCTGATGCTAATAAAATTACTAGTGGTAAAAATGTGGCACTGGCGAATCCAGGATTCAAAAATATAATCGGGATTAAACATAATGTCCATAATCCGATGACGTAACTTTTGGCTGTTTCGCGAGTTTTGATAACGTAATATACACCCGCTGCGATTATTAACATCGAACCTAATTCGAAAAACGGCGTCATTAATGTTGTGCCGCCAGGTTTGGCAAAACCTAGGTATTCGGCGCCAAGAGATGCAAAGTTTGCACCAAAATCTGGCATTTGTGTTGGGATGCCTAGTAACCTTAAGCCTAGATTTGGTGTTTTGATTACAGTAATAACTAATGGTACAGCCAATATAGCTGAAATCGTCATGGCAAAAATAATCTTTGGTTTTGACAACTGCCTAATCATAAAACGTAGATGCGGGTGCAAGATAATAGCTGTCGCCAAAGCAATTAACATATAAATACTTAGTGGCGTGTAAAGGCTGAGTGCTGAAAATATAAAAAATGATACTTTATATAACATTCTAAATTTCTTTTTGTTGGATATTAAACTAGCTAGTAAAATCAACATTACAGACCAAAATAGGTATAGAACCCCTTGCGTGCCGTCTTGGGCAATGAATATAAATTGACCTGTTGTTATGGCGATTAACGATGCTAATACGGCGATTCGTGGTTTAAACCAAAGTCGCAGCAATAACACCAAGCCGATTGCAGAAAAGAACGCCAGTATAATTGATGGTAATTTAATACTTAGGATAGAAACGCCAAATATTACTAAACTTAACTGTTGAAGCATGTGGTATGGCAAGTTTGTAATAGCTAGTGATCCGAAATCACTGTAATTAATTGAACTACTTTTAATTACAGATTGCATTTCGGCAGCCGAAATGCCACCTGGTGCATAAAGACCAGCGAAAATTAAAATTGCAATCAAACCAATAGCGACAATGCTATAGCCGAACCAGTAGCGCCAGCGATATAAAAATAATTCCGAGATAACGTACTTACTCATGTTTGTAATAATTATAGCACGTGAAGTTGGACTTGTTTATGCGTCGTGTTTGCGATCGACTGACATAAATCGTAGTCGTTCTGGGTGGAAGTATAATTCGACGCGACCGGTTGGGCCGTTACGGTGTTTAGCAATAATCAAATCTGTTATATTTTCGCGTTCGGTTTCAGGATTGTAATAAGCTTCACGGTAAATAAACATGACAATATCGGCATCCTGCTCGATTGATCCAGATTCACGAAGGTCGGCAAGTTGCGGAATTTGTGGACTGCGTGATTCGACTGAACGCGATAGTTGACTGAGGGCAATAACTGGTACGTTTAATTCCCTAGCAATTAACTTTAGGCCTCGTGAAATTTCACTGACCTCTTGAACACGGTTACCAGCGGTAGAGCCACTGCCTTGCATTAGCTGTAAATAGTCGACGATGATTAGCCCTAATGGTTGGTCATGAGTTGCGCGACGGGCTTTGGTGCGCATTTGAAGTACCGACAAACCTGGTGTGTCGTCGATATAAATCGGCGCTTCTGCTAGCTCACCCATCGCTTCGGATAATTTACCAAAATCTTCGTCTGATAGATTTCCAGTACGAATATTCCAAGCGTCAACGCCAGATGCATCGGCCAGCATACGGTCGACCAACTGTTCTTTACTCATCTCGAGGCTGAAAAACAAAACTGGTTGTTTAGCGATGGTCGCAACGTTATAGGCCAAGTTTGTAACCAGGGTAGTTTTACCCATAGCAGGACGAGCAGCTAGGATTATAAGGTCGCTTTTTTGTAGACCAGCGGTCATATTATCTAGGTCCTGGTAGCCGGTTCGAACACCACGTAATGCACCTTTGTTACGGTGCAATTCTTCCATACGGTCAAAACTTTCGGTCAAAATACTTTCGATACTGACTAAATCTTGGCGTAACGATTGGTCGCTGACTGCAAACAATTGAGCTTCGGCTTGTTCGAGTAATTCTTCGGTCGAGGTTGCTTCGTCATATCCCAGTTCGGATATATCGCCACTTGCTTTGATTAAACGGCGACGAACGGCTTTTTGGGCGACCAGTTCAGCATAGGACGCAGCATGAGCGGCAGTTGGTACATAATTAGTCAGTTCGGTTAGATAGGCCGATCCACCGACAGTATCAAGCTCTTTTTTGCGTTTAAGTTCGTCTGTTAATGTCAATAAATCGACAGGTTTGTGCTTTTCATAAAGACGCATCATACCGCCAAAAATAATAGCGTGACGGCGTTCGTAGAAATCTCTAATAGTTACATTTTCAGAAATATCAGCTAGTGTTTCTTCGTCAATCAAAACAGCGCCCAGTAAACTTTTCTCGGCGTCGATATTTTGTGGCGGAACTTTTCCTACTATAACCTCTTTAGCCATCCTACTGTGCGGGGTCTAATAAAACCTCTTCTCCTCCGCCCATAATAACAGCAATTGCTGCAGCTTGAACATCACGAGGCGGCGGAGCTGTGGGAATTGTGTGGATATCCAGTCCATAAACTCCGACATCTTGCAAACATTTACTGATTAGCGGGCTGTATTTTGGATCATCTAATTTATTTTTGTAAAATTTACTATTTGTATACAATGTTAGAGTATTGTCAGCCAGTTCATAATTACATTTGGATAGCACGCTGAAAAGTGCAACATAGTTTTGTCTGGTATATTCGATAAATTTAGCCCAATCAAATGGTTGTTCGGGAGCTGACTTGACGATAGCAGCCTTCAGGACGCTGGGTGTTGTATGTGCTGGTTTTGCAACAACGGTTTTTTGGGCCATAGGCTCGACAGGTTTGTTTTTCGTAGCTTGTTTTTCTAGTTCGGCAATTGTGGCACTAACTTCTAAAACAGGCGTTGATAATGCGACGGTTTTTGGAGATTGCCTGGGTGTTGCTGCTAGCCCTAGAACGCTTAGTAACTTTAGTTGTGGTTGAGGGCTTTTGGCGACATCAATTAATCCATCCAACAATCCGATTAGTTGTGGTTTTTCGGCAATATGATCACAAATACCAGCTGTCAGCTGGGCAACTAAAATAATTGGGCTAATACCATCGTCAAATGTCTTGTTTAATAATCTAACCAATTCTGTAATGTTTCGTGACTCAACTGATTCAATTAACTGGTCTATAACTTCGGTTGGCGCCATTCCCAAAGTGTCTTCGATTAAATCAGCTGTGATGGTCTTTTTAGGGTCAACCAGGCTGGATAATTGATCGAGTAAACTAATGCTATCGCGAAAGCTGCCGTCGCTACGAACCGCAATTAGCTTTAGGGCTTCTTCAGTAACTTTAATACCTTCTTTTTCGGCGATATTCGCCAAGTGTTTAACGGCGTCGTCAACGCTAATTGGACGGAAACTGAATCGTTGCGTGCGGCTGATGATTGTGGCTGGTAATTTCTCGACATTTGTCGTGGCTAGGATGAAAACGACATGCTCTGGTGGTTCCTCTAGCGTTTTAAGCAAGGCATTAAAAGCAGCTTTTGATAGCATATGGACTTCGTCTATTATGTAAATCTTTTTGCTGGCTGAAACTGGCGCAATTTGGACTTTTTCGCGTAAATCACGAACATCTTCGACGCCATTATTACTGGCAGCATCAATTTCAATAATATCTAGGTTGGTAGCTTTTTCATCATAAGGTAGCCCGTTGATTTCATAGGCTAAAATACGAGCAACAGATGTCTTGCCGACTCCACGAG
>JBBQTT010000032.1:0-6542 GCA_038213035.1 Saccharimonadales bacterium (SeqCode)
CCAAATTAGCATTAGATATCGTACGGTCATCAACTTGGATGTGATCGGTGTTATTATAAGTTGCCGTTGGACTAACTACACCCTTATCAATACCCGTAGCCATCGTTAATGTTTTAACGTCAGAACCTGGTTCATATGGTACAGAAACGACACCATTATTAAACAAACTGGCGGCGGTAACTTCATTAAATTTTGCCGGATTATAGGTCGGTAAATTAGCCATAGCCATAACTCTACCACTTTGAGGATCAATCACAATTGCGCTTCCGCGGGTAGCACCAGTCCGTTTTAGCCCATCTACAAGTGCCTGTTCGACATGAGATTGAACGTTGCGATCGATACTTAAAACAATATTGTCGCCGTCAACGGCTGGTTGATTAATATTATCATTACCAATAGTCAAAGGTACATCTCGCACATCTGTTACAGACTGCAATAAGCCATCTTTACCTGTTAATTTGTCGTTCAATCTACCTTCAATACCATATCGACCCAAACCACTATAATCAACAAATCCCAATGTCTGAGCCGCAAGTGAGCCTTCGGGATAAACACGCTCTGCTTCTTCTTGAAAACCGATTCCATTCAAATCTTCGGCTTTAATTTTATTAGCCTGAGTACGACTAATTCTAGTAGCTAATATCTGGTAACGGGTTTCTTTGCGATCTAATAATGCCTGCAGATTATCGCGCGCATTACCTCCAGCTATTTGCCTGATTGTATTGATGACTTTATCGTCATCTTTCACAATGACCGGGTCAGCAAATACCGTATATACCTCTTGGTTCATAACAAGAGGTATAGGTTCTTGGCCATCAAGCGCATAAATAAGCCCGCGTTTTGCCGGAATCGTTAAACGTTTGATCTGAGTTTGCTTGGCAACATCAACATAATATCCATGTTGGATTATTTGCAAATAAAAAAGCCTGACAACAAAGATGGCCATAATGCCAAGCACTATAGCCGCTAAGACTTTGGAACGACTGCCCTTTTGAAGTTCTAAATTCATGAAACCCTCTACTGAGCAACGTATTTTGTAGTTGTAGGTGTCGTCATTGTTAAAGCAACATTACTATTTTTGACAGTTTCAAGCGCTGTCAGTCGAGCATTTTCGATCTGAAGATCACTTTTTTGCGTGTTTAATTCCGCAATTTGACTGTCAATTTTGGAGGTTGCGTAATCATAACTGGTGGCCCTGGTCGCCTGCGTCAAATATATCAAGCCAAGTATTGTAATCATCAGCGCAACAAGCACCGTATGAGTTACAGGACCAAGTTTGATAGCTGAAACAAAAGCAACGGTGTTCTGGTTTCTAGACCAGTTCTGTTGACGTCGGCTACTAAAATTTTGGGTACGTTGGTAATACATTGTTAATAATAATTTCTGTTTATTTTTATTTTTGTGTTTGGTGCCCCGCCTAGGGGGCGGGGCAAAAATTGTTACTTAACGCGAACCGTCACGATCTGTGCGATGTCTGCGTATTGTACTGCTATTCGAACTGGCATAATTTTTTGCCCTTTCTTTTTGTTTGTTTTATTTTTTCACTGCGACTCGTAGTTTTGCACTACGGGAACGCGGGTTGTGAGCGTCGTAAATGTCTCCTGCGATTGGCTTTTTGGTCAATGGCTGCAATACGGCTTCGAGTCCTTCGTCAAATTGGTCTTTTAGGTAGCGTTTGACTAATCGATCCTCTAGGCTATGGAAGCTAATGATGCCTACTCGCCCGCCTGGTTTTAATAGGTCGGGCAAGAGTGGCAACAGGTCTTCGATTTGCCGTAGCTCATCGTTGACCGCAATCCGGAGTGCTTGAAAGGTGCGTGTGGCTGGATGGATTTTTTTCCATTTGCCACGATAAGAGTGTTTTATCAGGTCGGCGAGTTCTCCAGTTGTAGACAGTGGTCTGTTAACGACAATTGTTTTTGCAATTGTCTTAGCTAAACCTATCGGTTCTTCACCGTATTCGGTAATGATATGTGTGAGTTCCTGTTCCGAGGCGGTGTTTACAAGCGTATGTGCGCTTCTAGCCTGGCGACGGTCCATTCTCATATCTAGCGGGCCACTGTTTGTAAAGGAAAACCCTCGCTCGAACTGATCGAGTTGTGGTGACGACACCCCCAGGTCAACTAAAATCATGTCAAATTTTCCACCCTCTTCGATCAACTGCCTTGCAGCAGCAACAAAATCGTTGTGGACTAGCCTTGTCCCCTTGTTTGAGAATGCTTCCAGGCGTTTTACCGCATAGTCGTCACGATCAACCAAGACAGATTCAGCATAATTACCGGTTGCGCTCAAAATACGATTGGCATGCCCACCATATCCGGCAGTTAGGTCAAGATAATTCTCTCCTACTTTCGGATTTAATGATTCAAGCGTCGCTTCAAGCAAAACTGGCACATGTAATAGATTGTCTGGGGTATGTTCTTTACTCATTCGTATATCATGATAGCACGATGTACGATTCGAGATCACCTAACTGGTAGCTATGGCTGTTTGTTTTTGTATGTGTTTGTTTTTTATTTATAAGTGTCCGAACGATTAAGTAGTGGTTGCCAGAGGCAAATCACAGTCTACTTTTCGCAATCATTCGGTTGAGAGACTTATGTGTGAGGTGGAGTTTTTTTGGGAGGTGTGTTTTTTTGTAAACAAGGTGCGCGGTTTTTTTAATGTGGTTCCGTAGCCCACTGCCTAACTACCAGATAGTTGATCTCGAGAGTTTCCGTTTATGTACAGTTATCAAATTGTTAAGGTGCCTAGATGGGATGTTTTTCTAAACGTCAGCCTCGGGCGGAATGATGCGCCAATATGCGCCTGCCCTTACTGCAACCAGCTCTTTTTGAATCCCGGCATAATCAAGTAGGTGCTGCTCGATTGTCACTCGACCTTGTTTTTGGTCAAGTTCTGCCTCGGTCTTGCCTCGTCGGAACTTCACATTCAAATCAGCTATCTTCTCGTCGAGAATACTGCCGCCTAATGCTGGTTCGACTTCCCTGTCCCAAACCTGTTTCGGGTAAAGGTGCAAGTACTGGTTAAAGCCTCGAGTTAACACTATACCGCTAGCAAATTCATTTCGAAGCTCTGTCGGTATGGTTAACCGGCGCTTGTCGTCAAGCTTTCGTTCGAAATAATCTATGCTTGCCATATGGGGTGCTTCCTTGTTGGCTCCGCTTAGTTATTATTTTGTAGTGGGGTTTTTGTTTTTGTGGTGATGTTAATCACTTTTCTTCCACTGGGTCTAACTATACTACCCACTATTACCCACATCAACCCTAATTTATTACATTATTTAGAGTTATACCCACGGTTATCCACAGAACTGTGAATAAGTGCTTATGTTAACAGATACAAATAATTATTAGTATTATTGATACGTAGTATTTTTAGTTATGGCCTCGATTTAAACCAAACGTTTTTCAAATTCTATAATTTTATCAATACTAGAAACTAACTTAACGGATGACGGTAAACTTTTTGTAGCAGCATCTAACGTACCAGAATTACCAATAATCAGATAGCCACGCGCTTTTGGCGGAAAAATATTAAAAGCGTTGATTTTATCTTCAACCAAAACAACCTCTTTCGATTCTCTGGTTTTCCCATCCACAAAATATTCCTCAGGTATAACAAACCTGTTAGATAATCTATTAAACCATTGCGCTATATATTTACCTTTTTGATTGCTTGGAACTATTACTTTTGGGATATCCTTTAGACCAGCCGCTTCCATCTTGAGCATCTGCCATCTTTTATCACCATAACTCATAATGCAAAACATTAGATTTGTTGATTTTAAAAAGTTTAAAAACTCAACCGCCCCGGGCTCCAACAAACTACCATTCTGATCTATATCACGCTCCAAATACAGTTTTTCAACAACATTCAAATCTATTTCATGGTGATGTTCTTTGATATATTCAAAAACACTAAAAGATATTCCTTTTGCCTCTGCATCACTCCGGGCCAGTTGTAGTATATGCCGATTGCCGATATGAAAACTATCGATTACGTCCTTTAGCAGGTTAAAGCTAGCATCAACATTACCCAAACACCTATCAAAATCAATGACATAAAAAATGTCGATTATTTCGTTATCTGTTTGGTGTATCATAAAGCTCAATAATGGCTTTCGCTACTGCTTCAGCGTCATGACGTATCAAGGACCGAGTAACAGGTAGAACGTCCGATTTATGACTTGATGCCATTTTACCTAAAAAATTACCAGCAACTGTTTGAAATGGCATTTGATCTAAAACTTTCTTATCAATCTTTACAATAAACGCATTTTCATCCTTATATCGACGTGTTATATCTTTGGTTGGAGTTTGCTCATTGTAGAAAACATAGTCTAAAAACGGCACACCAACAAAACGTTCGACTTCACGAGCGTGGTCACTGACCGTAAAACCAGAAGTCTGTCCATGTTTAGTAACCAAATTTGATACATAGACACATTTAGCTTTTGTACTTACTAAAGCCTCGGCTATACCATCAATCACCAACAAGGGACCAATCGATGTGTACAAGTCGCCAGGTGATATAACAACAATATCAGCCTGCTGTATAGCTAGAATTGCCGTAGGATTTGCCGAAGCCGCCGGCACCAGCGACAAAACTGCTCTGCGTGGGTCGTATTTAAAATAATCAGCATCAATAACTCGTTCACCGTTCAGGACCAAACTAGCTTCAGGCCATTCCATCTTTAGGCGAATATCATCCAAAGTCGCCGGTATAACCATACCGTTGATACGCAAAATTTCCGATGCAGTCTCGACAGCTTCGCTAAAATTACCAGTAACCTTTTCCAGCGCCGTCAACAACAAATTACCAAAAGAATGACCCTCAAATGTTCCACTATCAAATCGATAATTAAAAAGGTTTCGTATTTTAGGTGAATCACTTAGTGCCACCAAGCATTGACGAACATCACCAGTTGGCAATGCACCCAATTCATCCCTCAAAACACCTGTGCTGCCACCATCATCCGCCATATTAACTATCGCCGCCAACTGCTTGGTGTGACTTTTTAGCGCTGATAACAGCATAAAACTACCAGTCCCCCCGCCCAAGACGGCAATCTTTATATCGTTTTTTGCAAACGGTTCATTCATTACTTTATATTATATAACAATATCTTCACCAAAATGCTTTTGTAGGCGCATTGTTATCGAGCCTTCGTGACGCCCTAACAGATTAGATAGTTCTTTAATTGTGGCACCATTTTGAAATTTTTCTTTCAACAAATCGTCCTGTTTTGCCTCCCAGGGTTTATAGGCATTAGGATAGGATTCACGCATTTTAGCTATTTTTTCAGTCCACCCACTTGCCTTTTTGACTGGTTTTTTCAAAATTTCAGTTTTACGGTTTTTTGACGCTTCTTCTAAGTATGCAAACCTTTTCAGTGCATTGGCAGCTTTATGTCGTAATGATACATCAATTTCTTGCGCATCACCGCTAACCTGCAAAGCCATGCGGTTTATGCCAGATAAATAAAGATTGTGCAAGTTTTTTACTCGGCTTAATGCCACATAACCCATACCTTCGACAAAGGCTTTTCGTAAATCAATCCTGGCCGCGTCCAATGTCATTCCCTGAGATTTATGGACTGTAATTGCCCACGCTAGACGTAACGGAATTTGTGTAATACTGGCGCGTTTTTTATCGCCGTCACGCAACTCCCAAGTGTCAGGCGACATTGTTACAACTTTTCCACTCTTAAATTCAACAATCGGATATTCAGTGTCAGACTCAAAACCAATCACCGTTCCGATGCTACCGTTAACGTATTTTCGGTCTAAGCTGTTTTTTACAGCCATAACCAAAGCGCCTTTTTTGACTCGTAAAGTCGCTGGCGCTAGGACCGATCGTTGCAAACTTTCGACGTAATTTTTACCACCAGTTGTGGTCTGTGTATAAAAAAGTTCGTCACCTTCGATTAGGTCAAGTTTGGATTCATTTAGTTTATCAACATCCATATTGACGGTATGTAGTTCAGTTAAAACCTCGTCACCTTCTGGTTCTACGCCAACGCGCGCCAATAATATTTCAGCGTGATTACGACGCAACTCACCAGCTCGAAGTGCATTTAAAATATCTAATAATTTCTCGTCGTCCTGACGGTGTTGTTCTTCTAGATAACAAATCGTCGGGTCCAGCTCTTGCCAAACATTGCTGTTAACAACAAAACCACCAGCACGCGAATCACCTCTGTTAATTGGCGGCAGTTGGAAAAAATCACCCGACATAATAATTTGGATACCCCCAAATGGTTCATCTTTTTTGCGTACGATTCGACAAACTTGATCAACCATATCCAGGCGAAAATCATGCAACATACTAATCTCGTCAATAATCAGAGCATCGGTTTTTTCAATAATTTCACGACGAGTTTTTGACATATTATCAGCAAACCCGGTATGAATTTCGTCCGAAATACCAATGCCAGCCCATGAATGGATGGTTGTGCCACCCAGATGGGTTGCAGCTAGGCCTGTTGTGGCCGTTACGGATATATGCTTGCCTTCAGATTTTGCCAATCGAATAAATTG
>JBBQTT010000033.1:0-6380 GCA_038213035.1 Saccharimonadales bacterium (SeqCode)
CTGCTTGATACCAGTACACCTGTTTGTAAATTGACTTTTATTGATGGCGATTGGCGCGCAGACAATGAATGGCAAGCTGATAGAACTTTGGCAAAGAATTTATTAGGTTATTTGCACGAAAAACTTGGTGAAAACAATAAAAACTGGACTGACATTTCGGCAATTGGGGTGTTTGAAGGTCCTGGTAGTTTTACGGGTTTACGTATTGGAGTAACGGTATTAAATACGATTGCCGACGCTCAGAATATTCCTATTGTTGGCGGACGCGGCGATAATTGGCAAGATGAAGTTTTAGAAAAGTTAAATTGCGGCACAAATGAAAAAATTGTTTTGCCTTTTTACGGCAGTGAAGCTCGAATTACGTCTCCAAAGAAATAATTTATTGGGGTATTTATTACAATATTTATAAATAGCTTGCAGACTTGACATAAAAAAGGCTACTATATATATAGTCCATTTTAAGGACTCTGAATAACTTTTGAAACCGACGCTACAGTCTCACTGAACTTTTACTACAAGAATTTTTTTCACTCTGTATGAATCATCAGAGAGGTCTTGGCGAGGAAAGGAAAAACCATGATAGAGAGTATTATTGCCGTAATCGCGGTTCTTGTTGGTGTCGGCGGCACAGTCGTCTACGAAAAACGTCAACAAACTGGTGGCAAGCTAAAGGCTGAAAAAGAAATTGCTGCCGCAAAAAACAAAGCCAGTGACATTATATTAAAAGCCAAAGACGAAGTATTAGAACTGGAAAACGAACGACGTGGCGAGTGGAAAAAGACTGAAAATCGTTTAGTAGATCGCGAAACGACACTTGATCGTAAAATCGACGAGCTTGATAAACGTGCTGAAAAGTTACGTGCTGAAGAGCGAGATGTCGAATCACTAAAAGATGAAATTCGTGAAATTCGCGTCAAACAACAAAATAAGTTAGAAAAAATTGCAAAACTTTCCAAAGAAGAAGCTGGCGAAAAATTAATGCAAATGACTGAACGCGATATTAAACAGGACATGATTGGCTTGATTAATAAATTGCAAAATGACGCCAAAGAAGAAGCCGAAGAATTGTCTGCAATGATTTTAGTTACAGCAATGGAACGTATGTCATCAGAAGTTACAGCTGAACGTACAGTTACTGCAGTTAAATTGACTGATGATGAAATGAAGGGCCGTATTATCGGTAAAGAAGGCCGTAATATCCAGGCTTTGCAACGTGCAACTGGTGTCGACATTTTGGTTGACGATACTCCAGGTATGATTATCCTTAGTTCATTTGATCCCGTACGTCGCCAAATTGCACGTATGAGCGTGGAAATGCTAATGAAAGACGGACGTATTCATCCCGGACGTATCGAAGAAGTTGTTGCCAAAGCTGAAAACGAAATCAACAAAGAAATTAACCGAGCCGGCGAAGACGCTGCCAGGGAAGTTGGCGTTGTTGGTATTCCAAAAGAAATGCTACGACTATTGGGTGAACTTAAATTTCGTACTAGTTATGGCCAAAACGTTTTGATGCACAGTGTCGAAATGGCACATTTGGCTGGACTAATTGCCGAAGAAGTTGGTGCAGATGTTCGCATTACCAAGATTGCAACATTGTTGCATGATACAGGCAAGGCCGTCACTCATAAAATGGAAGGTAAACATCACCATCTTGCCGCTGAGTTTGCTCGCAAATACGGTATGAGCGAAGAAATCGCCCACGCTATCGAAGCTCACCACGATGATGTAGAGGCTACAACACCTGAAGCTTTGATTGTTCGTGTCTGTGATTCACTTTCAACTGCTCGTCCAGGTGCTCGTAATATTAGCGCTGAGAACTTCGTTGAACGTATGCGTGATTTGGAAAACATCGCCCTTGGATTTAACGGAATCGACAAGGCCTACGCAATTAGCGCCGGTCGTGAAGTTCGCGTGATTGTCAGTCCAAAAGCAATTGATGACCTAAGTGCAATCAAACTGGCTCGCGACATCGCCGTCAAGATTGAAAGCACAATGCAATATCCAGGTACGATTAAAGTTAACGTTATTCGTGAAACTCGCGCCGTAGAATTTGCAAAATAGTAATTCGAAAACATAAATATATCGCCCGTAAAGTTACATTTTCGGGCGATATTTTATTGGTCACTTCTAATATCTAACCATATGCATTATTATGGGTTAAATGAGTAAACCTGAAATCCGCAAGGATTATTTCAAAGACGACTACGTCATTATCGCCCCAAACAGGGCGCGTCGTCCATTGGAGACCAAACCGGTCACTACGATTGAATCTGGTAAAATTTGTCATTTTTGTCCTGAAAATTTCCATGATGAAACAATTACATATCAGGATAATGGCTATAACGACGAATGGGAAATTGTTTCAGTTATTAATAAATTTGCAGCCCTGAACGTAAACAATCAAAGTGCTTACGGCCAAACCGAAGTGATAATCGAAACACGCCGACATGGTATGGATATTAATGATTTTTCTGTCGATCATATTGTTCGAGTAATTGATGCTTATATTGATAGGTATACTGCGCTTCGTAATATGGAGGGTATTAAACATGTTATTATTTTCAAAAATGAGGGTGGAAAAGCTGGTGCGTCAGTTACTCATACTCATTCACAAGTTTATGCTTTACCAATATTGCCGGCTAAAATAGAAAACGAAGCCAGGGCATTTGGCAAATATCGTTTGGAACATGAAACTTGCCCATATTGCGATATCATAGCACTTGAATCTGATCGTCCAAGGGTTATTTGGCAAGATGAAAACTTGTTTGTTTTGTCGCCCTATGCCAGTGATTCGCCATACGGTGCCTGGATAATTCCAAAACGTCATATTCGTTTGATTTCAGATTTAACTCACGGCGAAAAACAATCAATTGGTAAAGCAATGCGAATAGTTTTGGGGACTTTAGATAAATATGGAATTGCATATAATTATTTCGTCGAGAATGCAGTCAATGACGAAGATTATCACATGCATATTAAACTGGCGCCACGTCCTAATATTTGGGCAGGTCTAGAGTTGGGGACTGGTGTTATTATTAACCCAATTCCACCAGAATACGCTGCACGGATTTATCGTGATCACGTTGAAATCAAAGATGACCCACGATTCTAATTATATTTAGAGTACATGATAAAATACACTGATGGACATAAATAAAATTGACGGTCTGACGACTCATGAGGTAAAAGCTAAACAAAAAAAGTTTGGTTATAATGAGTTGCCTAACAAAGATAAACGAAATTTCTTTAAGCTAATCTTTGGTCTACTGACTGAACCTATGATTTTCTTATTGCTTGGCACAGTCAGTATTTATTTTGTTTTAGGTGACCGAAACGAAGCATTTTTATTGTTGGCATCGTTTATTGGTATTATCGGAATTGAACTTTATCAAGAATCAAAAACCGAGAAATCATTAGACGCATTAAAAAATCTTTCCAGCCCAATATCCGATGTGATTCGTGATGGTAAAAAGGTTACTATCCCTGGTCGGGAAGTTGTTGTTGGCGATATTATGTTACTTTCTGAGGGTAGCCGTGTGCCAGCTGACGCCAGACTAATATCTGCCGAGAATTTTAAAGTTGATGAGTCATTACTGACTGGCGAATCCGAAGCGGTTGAAAAAAGCGTCAAAGACAAAGATGATGCCAGGTTGAACTCGGTGTTCTCTGGAACACTAGTTGTCAGCGGGCATGGTTATACTGAAGTAACTAGTATTGGTGTTGCGTCTGAAATTGGTAAGATTGGTACGTCGCTGAGTTCTATAAAAACCGAAAAAACTTTATTACAAAAAGAGGTTAATAAAGTTGTTAAATTTGTCGCAACTCTAGCTATCAGCGCTTCGATTATTTTGACTTTGATATTTTGGATTGATAGAAACGATTTGATTCAAGGTTTACTGGCTGGTTTGACATTGGCCATTGCGATTTTGCCCGAAGAGTTCCCAGTTGTTTTAACTATTTTTCTAACACTTGGTGCTTGGCGATTGGCTAAAAACAATGTTCTAGCGCGTCGAGCTCATACGATTGAAACATTAGGAAGTGCAACGGTACTGTGTGTTGATAAAACAGGGACACTTACTGAAAATCGAATGAAAGTTTCTTCAATTATCGATGCCGATGGAAATTTACATGAAGATAATTTTATTGATGCTGATGAGGTTGTCCGGTATGGCGTTTTGGCTTCACAACAGAATCCATTTGATCCAATGGAAGAAACTTTTATTTTAGCTGGCAAGCAAGTATTTGGTAACGTCGAAAAAATATATGAAAAACAGATGATTATCAAAGAATATCCTTTGCAGGATAATTCACTTTCTGTAACTCATGTCTGGGGGCATGGCACAACAGTAAAACTAATTGCACTTAAGGGTGCACCTGAAACTGTTTTTGATTTGTGTCATTTTAAGGGTAATCAAAAAACTAAATTTGAAGAAAAAGTTAAATTATTAGCAAGTAAAGGGTTAAGGGTTATAGCGATTGCAAAATCCAACCCTGTATCTGCCACTATGCCAACCGATCGTCATGATTTTGATTTTGAATTCTTAGGTTTAGTGGGTCTGGCTGATCCAGTTCGCAAAGAAGCATTGCCGGCCGTCAGAATGTGCCGCGACGCAGGAATCAGGGTTGTTATGATAACGGGTGATTATCCAGAAACAGCGATGCATATCGCCAAGCAAATCGAACTTGATCATGATGGTTTTATTACTGGACATGATTTCGAAAAATTATCAGAAAGCGAAAGAATCAAAATTGTTAAATCAATATCAGTATTTAGCCGTGTAACGCCTAACCACAAGCTGATAATTGTAAATACGCTCAAGAAGGCGGGTGAGATTGTTGCGATGACTGGCGACGGCGTAAATGATGCCCCAGCCCTAAAAGCGGCGCATGTTGGTATCGCTATGGGCGCACGTGGCACGGATGTGGCCCGCGAAGCGGCAACTATTGTTCTGCTTGATGATAATTTTGCTTCGATCGTGCAGGGTATTCGTTTAGGACGCCGTATTTATGATAATTTGCAAAAAGCGATGTCGTATATTATTTCGGTACACATTCCAATTGCATTGCTGTCACTTTTACCGGCGCTATTTAAATGGCCACTGGTTTTAATTCCAGCGCACATTGTGTTTTTGGAATTTGTGATTGATCCAAGTTGTACTATTATTTTTGAAAATGAAAAAGAAAGTCATGATATTATGAACCGTCCTCCGCGCAAGTTATCGGCTCCAATATTTAGTAAGCGCATGGTGATTGGCAGCCTAGCTCAGGGTTTGTTGGTGGCAATAATGGTTGTTGTGGCCTATAGGGTACTACTGGACATGGGTTGGGATCAAAAAAAGGCTAGTGGTATGACGTTTTTGATTTTGGTAGTTGCGAATATTTTCTTGATTTTAGGAATTTCCGGCAAACAAGCGATAGCTAATATTTTAAAACGCGAGAATATGGCGATGATAATGATTTTATTTATAACATCAATATCTTTGATTTTGATATTTAACGTTACGTTCTTGCGTGATCTATTTCACTTTAGCCCTCTGACCGGTGTAGAGGCGTGGATAGGAATATTTATTGGTGCAATGTCTGTCTTTGGGATTATTCCAATCAAGAATATTGTTAGACGGATATATAATAGAATCGAACAGAAAGGATAATAAATGCCACGAACTCGCAGGGGATGGGTAATAGACACTGTGCTGTTGGCGTTGACGGCCGTAATCCTGTATATGTACGTCGCGTTAAATGCGCCTTTATCTGTAAACCATGTAGTTAAAATAGGATTTGATGATTTAATTCCAAGGGTCCCTATATTTGTGATTCCGTACCTTGCGTTTTTACCGTGGGTTTATGGTACGTTGATTTTTGCCTGGATCAAGAATCGATATTTTCATCAGTTGGCTTATTCATTTATAATAATAAACCTGGCTGCATATTTCGTTTATCTGACATTTCAAACGGTTGTGCCACGAGAAATAATTACAACTCATGATATTTTTTCGAATATATTACAGTTTGTTTATAATAACGATTTGCCATATGCTGGGCTCCCAAGTCTGCATGCGGCATTGTCGGCGTCAATCGCAACATTTTTTGTAATCAGACACAGCAAGTATTCATGGGCGGCGGTTAGTATGGCTGTGCTGGTTGTAGCTTCGACGTTGCTTGTAAAGCAGCATTTTGTTTTGGATGCGGTGGCGGGGGTTGGGTTGGGGGTTTTGGTGACTTGGGGAGTGTTTAGGTTTACGACTAGCAAAAAGGGATTAGTCATTGAGACTATCGTCTATTGAAGGAGATTAGTAAATGAAGAAAACGACTATTGCTATTACTATAGCTATCACCGTCCTCTTATTGGGGATAGGTGTATTTTATTGCCTCAATCA
>JBBQTT010000034.1:0-6323 GCA_038213035.1 Saccharimonadales bacterium (SeqCode)
CGCTCGTCTACGCCCTCATATCGTCCACAGACAAAGACATAGCCATCATTACTATCAGACCAATCCTGAGCCACAGACTGCTTCCAGCGCAACCCACGGGGCGTCATCAGTATAACCTTGGCCGTTGGATCAAACTTTTTAGCATCATTTATAGCAGCGAACAGAGGTTCAGCCATCAATAACATACCATCACCACCACCATAAGGCGTATCATCAACTCTTTTTCGTAACCCTAATCCAAAATCACGCAAATTAACCGTTCGAAACTCGACCGCTTTTTGATCCTGGGCTTTCCACATCATCGAACTGTTCAACACACCGTCAAACATTTCAGGAAACAGGGTAATAACTTGTATTTTTCTCATCTGTTACTATGATATGTTTTTTTCCACAAAAAAACCACCCCGTAAGGTGGTTTCTCTGACATATAAATCTCTCAACAATATATATTGTTGCTCGCATAGAGCTTTGTATTCCGGTTCTTTTCTCGCAGTTCAGACAAGTTGTCTGTAACTGTTTATGATTATATATCCAGGTCGTCTAGTTCTGCAAGCTCTTCACGAGTCTTTTTTGAGTAATCACTAGTGTTATCCACAGGCTCATCTGTTGAGTTCTTCACAGGCTCGCTAGTTACACTATCTGATGATGTAGTATAGCTTTCGCGTTGATCATCATTATTAACAATCTTTAGGTTATACCTGGCATCGTTTTTAGTACCAAGTGCACGCAACAATGTTCGTAAACTTTGTGCAGTAACGCCTCGTTTACCAATAACACGTCCCAAATCTTCTGGGTTAACGGTCAGATTTAATAAAACACCTTTTTCATCTATAATTCGCTCAACAGCAACATCATCAGGATGTCCTACGAGTGATTTAACGATAAATTCGATAAATGATTGGTCTATTGTCGACATATAATTGCCCCCTCGCCTCTACGGTCGCTAAGTATTATTATGACTTAATTGTAACACGTACAATTTTTATGAACTAAGCAGCTTCAACAGGTGCTTGGTTCTTGCGTAGCTTGTCAGCGTTGCGAACAACTTTTGACTTTTTGCTAGTTTTTTCAACCCAAGATGGCATTTTAACACCAGCAGTTGTAAGTAACTTAACAACACGTGGTGATGGCTGTGCGCCATTGTCTAGGTATTTTTGAGCAGCTTCAACTTGGATAGTTGCTTCTTTGGTGTGTGGATTATAGTTACCAATTTGGGCAACAATACGACCACTAGATGGATGACGTTGAGCTTCTTGAACAGAAACACGGTATGTTGCGTAACCTTTTCGGCCGACGCGTTGCAAACGGATTGCGAGCATGTATTAAACTTCCTTTAATTCTTTTCGCGATTCACTGTAAAGCGAGTACGAATTTATATAATTTTTTACTACAACCAATTTTACACTGTTTTGCCCCAAGAGTCAATCAGTTAAAGGTGGCTATTGGAATTTAGCTATTAGCTATTGGCAAATTTCCAGGCCATATTCCAATAGCCATATTCTAATAGCTAATTTTTTAGTTATTTCGAGCTGCGTATGCATCAAGAGCTGCCTGAGCGGCTTGTTGTTGAGCAACTTGCTTGCTGGGACCGCTGCCAGTACCCATCAATTTATCGGCAACATACACACCCAATGTAAAAATCTTGTCGTGATCAGGACCAACTTCTTCGATTACACGATATTGCGGTGTTTGGCTATCGATTCGCTGTGAAACTTCTTGCAAATGTGATTTAGCATCACGCCAACTGCCAGTTTCCAAAATCGTATCTAGTTTGCTGATAATATATTTATGAATAAATTCAGCCGCCGCGTCGTAGCCTCGTTCCAAATAAATCGCACCGGTTACAGCCTCAAAAGCATTCGCTAATATCTGTTGTCGTGCGCGGTCACCACCTTGTTTTTCACCACGGCTCATTCGAACTAATGGTTCATAGCCAATTTTTACACCAGCTTCGCCAATACTTTCGGTCCGAACCAAAGCTGCGCGCCAGCTAGTCAACGTGCCTTCGGCATCATTAAAATTTCGGTATAAATGGTTAGTTACCACCAATTCCAAAACAGCATCGCCCAAAAACTCTAATCGTTCATTATGTTCGCTAACACTTTTTTTGTGTTCATTAACATAACTACGGTGAGTCAAGGCTGTTACTAACAACGAAATATCATTAAATTCGAACCCTAAAACGTTTCGCGCAAATTCCTGGTAAGGTTCAGTTTGCATTCCGCTCATCTGTTATAAGTTCTCCTGTCTGATTCGTTTCATTGCCAGTAACATTAATTTGCCAATATCTTCGTATTCAATTTTTTCAATCGCATCATGAAATTTAAACCAACGAATATCGTTCATCCATTCTTCTTTTTGAATAGCATCAGTGTCGCCTTTGGCGCGCACCAAATAAATCTGGGTCGTCATCAAAACTAATTTATCAATTCGTCGATAACGGAAATAGATTTTTCCCAACCATCCCAAAATCTCGATATCATGAAGTCCAGCTTCTTCGCCAATCTCACGTTTAGTCGTTTGTTGTGCGGTTTCGCCTTCTTCGATATGTCCTTTTGGAATCGTCCATCGGTCTTTGCCGTCTTGGATTAATAAAATCTCTACACCGCCATCTTTATCGCGACGAAAAATAATACCGCCACTGGTCGGTTCACGAACTATCTCTTGAATTTGATTTTTACGACTTCGATTGAAGTATTTCTTAAATTTATCAAACCGTGGTGCTACTGCCATTGGTTGTATCCTCCACAAGCGTACGAAATGCGGTGCCTAACACCCCATTTATAAACTTGCTTGAGTTATCAGAACCAAACGCTTTTGCTAATTCAACGGCTTCGTTAATTGCAACTTTTGGAGGAATGACTTCGGCTTGATGAAGCAATTCGTATAAACCAATACGTAAAATATTACGATCAATTCGAGCGATTTGATCAATTGGCCAATCTGGAGCAATAGGTTGAATTTTAGCATCCAAATCAGCTTGGTCACCGAGGACCCCATGAACAAGTGTTTCAACGAAGCTCTTATCGTCAATCGCGGTTTCGTACCTAGACAGGTTACGAACCATAATTTCATCCACATCCGCCATCGTGTCCCTAGACTCTACACGAAATTCAAATTCGTATAATGTCTGCAAAGCAACGATGCGACCCAAGTGGCGATTAGATGCCATAGCGTTTTAGTTCTTTCTTTTATTATATTTTAAGGTAAATTAACAACTCGTTATTTTGCGAGTGCTTTACCGGTCTCTTTGCGAGTTGTGCGTACTTTTACAGGTGATGTCTTGTTGACACGACGAGCTAGTTCTAGGCGCAAGTGACTGCGTCGCAAACCAGTTTTACGTGGGCTAGACTGTTTCTTTGGTTGTCCCATGAGAACTCCTTACGGGTTATATATTAAAACTTAGACTCATTATAACTAATTTCGCTTTATATCTCAAGAGGTTTAACACTAGTTGACAAATATAAGCATTAGTAGTATAATAGAAAACATGAATAATAAAAACGAACGCATGATTGGTTACAAAGAATTAAACAGCCAACGTGCCGAAAAAAACGAAACAAAAAAGAAATATACAACTATTGCCGTTTTAGGTACGATTGCCCTTGCAGCCGTACTTGGTACTAAAATATTTGAGAAACCAATTGAATATTCTGGCACTAAATCGTATACTTTCCAACAATATGAAGGTTTAGACAGCGCCACAATGGCGGTTGACCGTGACCCTACTGAGGTTCGTTACCAAGAAGTTACCGACCATATCAAATCTATGCCTGAAAATACCACCGCCTTGTCTGATGGTATTCAAGCTGGTGAAACTATTACAATTCCAGAACGCGCTTTTAAAAACTAGTTTTAAACTACTACGTTTACCAACCGGCCAGGGACATAAATCACCTTGGCTGGTTTTTTGTCGCCGATAAATACTTGAACATTCTTATCAGCCAACGCCAACGCTTTGATTTCTTCGGCGTCAGTACCAGTTGCAACGTCTAATTTAGCCCGTAATTTGCCATTAACCTGAACGACAATCGTCATATTGTCGGCTGACAAATACTGATTATCCCAAGATGGCCAATGATCGACGTGAATCGTATCGCTGTGACCCATTTGACTCCATAACTCTTCGGTAATGTGCGGCGCGAATGGTGACAATATTTGCAACAAGCTTTCGACGGCAAAGTCCCAAGCGGCTGATTTGCCAATTGGGTGTTCGGTTTTAATCTTGTAGTAACTGTTAACGGCTTCCATCATCGACGAAACGGCAGTATTAAACTTGTCGTCTTCGATATCAGACGTAATTTTCTTGGCAGTTTTATGAGCTACAACTAAAATTTCTTTGGCAACAGCGTCAGTTAGTGTTACTTCGCCGGCATCGATATATTCTTGAACCATTGTCCAGACACGATTTAGGAACCTGTAAGTACCTGGAACGCCACGAGTGTCCCATGGAGCTTCCAAATCATACGGCGCAATAAACATTTCGTAAACACGCAAACTATCAGCACCATAGCCACTATCCATGATTTCAAGTGGATCGATTGTGTTGCCTTTTGATTTGCTCATCTTGGAACCGTCTGGCGCCATAATATAGGCATTATACATCATGCGTTTAAATGGTTCCGGGGTCGGAACTAAACCGAGTTTGTAAAAGAATCGCATCCAGAAACGTGAATATAACAGATGGGCGACAGCATGGTCGGCACCATTATAAAAATCAACTGGCGCCCAATGTTCCATAACTTTCGGATCCCAAGCGGCTTTGTCATTAAATGGATCAAGATAGCGCAAGAAATACCAGCTCGAACAAGCATAGCCGTCCATTGTATCGGTTTCACGTTTAGCAGGCTGACCACATTTTGGACATGGCACGTTTACCCATTCGGTTGCGCCAGCAAGGGCGGTTACAGCACCAGCTTTGGGCTTATAATCAGCAATTTCAGGTAAAATTACAGGTAATTGGTCGTCAGGAACCGGCACGGCGCCATGTTCTGGGCAGTGAATGATTGGAATTGGCGCTCCCCAATAACGCTGACGGCTAATTAACCAGTCACGCATTTTGTAAGTAACTTTTGACCGGCCTGTTCCCTCTTGTTCCAACCAATCAACGATTTGTTCGCGGGCATCAGCCGAATCGATACCATCAAATCTACCACTGTTAACTAGCGGACCTTCGCCGTGATAAACACCAATTTCTTCGTCGGTAGCTGGTTTTTCTATAACTTCAATAACTGGTAAACCGAATTTTTCAGCAAAGGCAAAGTCGCGTTCGTCATGTGCCGGAACAGACATGATTGCGCCAGTACCGTAACCCGATAACACGTAATCGGCTACCCAAATCGGGATTTTATTACCGTTGACTGGGTTAATGGCGTAACTGCCGGTAAATGCACCGGTTTTTTCGCGTGATTCGTTCATTCGTTCGATTTCAGATTTGCGAGCAGCTTCTAGTACATAATTTTCAACAGTTTCGCGAGTTTCGTTGACCGTTAAACTGCCGACTAATTCGTGTTCTGGGGCCAGGACTACAAATGTTGCGCCAAATAACGTATCCGGTCGAGTCGTAAAGACCGTCAAAATGTCATCATGACCATCAATCTTAAACTCAACTTCGGCACCTTGTGAACGGCCAATCCAGTTTTTTTGCATTGTTTTGACCATTTCGGTCCAGTTCAAATCGTCGGTTGCTGCTAACATTTCATCAGCATATTCGGTAATCTTGAAAAACCATTGATTTAGGTTCTTTTTGACGACCTGATTATTACAGCGCCAACATTTGCCACCAATAACCTGTTCGTTAGCCAAAACTGTTTGATCGGTTTCACACCACCACTGAGGACTTTCTTTTTGATACGCTAAACCGTGTTCAAATAACTGATTAAAAATCCATTGCGTCCATTTGTAATATTCGGGGTCAGCTGTGCTGATTTCTTTGGACCAGTCATAACTGTAACCTAATCGTTTTAGTTGCTGTTTAAAATGAACTAACGCTTCGTCATGAGCAACCCGAGGCGTTTTGCCAATTTTGATAGCGTAATTTTCGACTGGTAGACCAAATGAGTCCCAACCGATTGGGTGATAGGCGTTATAACCTTGCTGTCGTTTTGCACGAACCTTGATGTCGCTAAACTGAAATGTTCGACCGTGACCGGTGTGAATACCAGCACCAGTAATACCAGGGAGCATGCTCATTGAATAATATTTAGGTTTGGTGTGGTCAGAAAAATCGACTTTGTAAGTCCCGTTTTCTTCCCAGGTTTTTTGCCATTTTTGCTCAATTTCAGTCGGGTTATAACGCTTCATAATACAACTAGTATATCAAA
>JBBQTT010000035.1:0-6176 GCA_038213035.1 Saccharimonadales bacterium (SeqCode)
AGTCCTCGCGGTAATATAGTTTGTAAAACAGTCGCAAGTGGAGTCACGTAATATTTCGACATCCATAAGGCTAGGTCGATTAATTGAGTAGGTAATGGTAATTGTTCAACAACTGATAATATCAGTTTGGTTTTGTATGTCGGCACTATAACTTTGCGGACGATAACGCCAATCATTTGTTTTTTGCCAACTTCAATTGATACGATTTGTCCGATTAAAAGAGGCAATTCGGACGAATAGGTAAAAACCGCACTGTCAGTACGTATAATTTGATTCGGCGCCACCTCGTAGTAGTGCATGTCATCTATTATACTCGACTTACGCAAACGATTATAAACTGCTAAACTAAGCATATGTATTTTGTGAACCGAGAACAAGCAGGACAATTATTGGCAGCAGAGCTGTTAGGTAAGTATCGTTTTGAAGATTGCGCAGTAGTTGCACTTAGTGATGGGGCGGTTCTGGTGGGCGAACAAATTGCCAAAGCACTTCACTGTGTTATAACACTTTTATTGATTGAGGAAATTGCAATCCCGGGTGAAGGTCTGAGTTTTGGCGGTGTTTCGCAAAATGGTGGCTTTACGTATAACGGTATGTTTTCGGCTGGTGAAATGGAAGAATACACCAGTGAATATCATGGATATTTGGACCAGGAAAGACAACAGGCATTCCAAAGAATTAATCGATTGTTAGGTGATGGCGGACTAATTAATAACGAATTACTGCGCGATCGTAATGTTATTTTGGTTGCCGATGGTTTAGATACCGGGGCATCGTTAGATGTTGCCGTTGAGTTTTTAAAACCAATCAGAATTAAGCGATTAATTGTCGTCACGCCGGTTGCTACAGTTCAGGCAGTCGACAAATTACATATTTTGGCTGATGAGTTACATATTTTGGATGTAAAATCTAATTTTATGGGTACTGACCACTATTACACTCAAAATATTATACCGTCACATGAAGATACGATTGCCAAGATAAATCAGATTGTTTTGAATTGGAAGTAGGATAAATAAAATTTTATTGCCTAGCGTTGTAATATTGTGTTACGATAGGTATCAGTAAATGAGAAGCTAAGTGTAAGGGAGATTATGTTAGACGTTTTTATTACATCTAGAGTGCGACGAAAAATTGTTGTGGTTTATGCTAAATACCCTGATTTTCGTACCCACGTACGTGGTCTTGCTAAACTTATCAAAGAAGATCCAGGTAATATTCAACGCGAATTGAAACGACTTGAAAAGGTTGGCTTTTTAACTAGCGAAAAACAGGGTAATACCAAGATTTATTCGACTAACAAACAATTTCCAATCTTTAAAGAATTACAAAGTATCGTTATCAAGTCTCAACAACAAGCCGGTCGCCCTAAGCGCGCTTCTTCTGACTTTTAGTAATGACATTATTTGATAGGATTTTAGCCGCCAGAGGATTCACACCCGAATCAAAGGCGGCTTTTTTGTTGCCGGATTATTCGTTGTTGCATGACCCATTTTTATTGCCAGATATGGATTTGGCGGTTGATAGATTGGTTTTGGCCCTCGAAAAACAAGATCATATTGCTATTTATGGTGATTACGATATCGACGGTCTAACTGCAACGGCATTATTATTGGACGCGTTTAAAAGCTTTGGATTTGAAAACGTCAGCGCAACAATTCCGAACCGTTTTGTCGAAGGATATGGGTTAACGATTGATGCGGTTGATCAAATTGTGGCTGATGGTGCCCAGCTGATTATTACGGTAGACTGTGGCAGTTTAAGCGAAAAAGAGATTATTCATGCTAATAAATTAGGGGTTGATGTAATTGTAACCGACCACCATAACGCCGCTTTAGTCCAGCCGCCAGCTGTTGCTGTAGTTAATCCAAAACGCGCTGACAATAAATATCCATTTACTGATTTAGCCGGTGTTGGTGTGGCCTTTAAATTAGTCCAAGCATTGCAAGTTCGGTTTAATGACAACCCTAAGACAAGTTCAGGGTTGCCTTTCGGACAGGAAAAGTGGTTACTGGATTTGGTCGCACTAGGGACTGTTTGCGACGTCGTAACATTAACTGACGAAAATCGAATTAATGTCCATTTTGGATTAAAAGTTTTATCACAAGCAAAGCGCCCAGGGCTAAAGGCTTTAATGGCAGTTGCTATTGTAGATCCACGAGTTGTTAATGCCAGGGCGCTTGGATTTGGTTTGGGGCCCAGAATGAATGCCGCAGGGCGCCTAGAAACAGCCCTGCACGCACTTGATATGTTAGTTGCAACCGATGGAGTGGAAGCGCTTGAAAAAGCTCAATACTTGGACGAATTAAATCTATCCAGACGTTCGGATCAGGCTAAAATTGTCAAAGAGGCAATTATTCAGGCTGAAAAATATGAAGCTGATCCAGTGTTGGTTGTTAGCGGTGCCGACTGGAATCACGGCATTGTTGGTATTGTCGCTAGTAAGTTGTTGGAAAGATATAAAAAACCAGTTTTTGTACTGCAGGAAATGGGTGATGAATCGAAGGGTTCAGCTAGGTCCTATGGCGATTTCAGCGTGGCGGATGCTATAAATGCAAGTCTAGATGTTGTTACAAAAGGTGGCGGTCACAAATTAGCAGCTGGCGTTACATTGCCGACTAAAAACATCGATAAATTCCGAAAAAGTGTGAACCAATTTTACAAAAGTTTGAATTTGAGTGATCAAAAATTGTTGCTGTTACCTAATGCCGATGCTGATGCAGAACTAAGCGAGATAACTGATATTTTAATCGACCAAATTTCTCGGCTTGAACCGTTTGGAAATGGTAACCCAGAACCAATTATTAAAAGCAATAATTTGAAAGTTTTAAATGTGCGCAAAATGGGCACAAATAATCAGCATGTAAAACTAGAGCTAGGTGATAGTACTGGTAAAAAAATGCAGTTTATTGCGTTTGGCGCGCCGGAACACTTTTTTGTAGAAATAAATTCGCAAGTTACGGTTTGGTATCAGCCTGTTTTGAATGTTTGGCAAGGAAATTGCTCAATTGAAGGCCGATTACTGAATTTAATAGTGACAGAGTAGTTGCATCAAGGTCTTATCCCTGTCTTTCCAAGGATAAACCTCGGAAAGTTGAAAATATTGTATAATATATAAATCTTGTAATTATTCTCCAGCAATTTCACTTTTTATATCATCGAGTGATGACTTATAATCTTTTATGTCAGATATAAATTCTACATACTCATCGCCAGAAGTAAATAAATCTAGAATTCTTTGTGGGCGTAGCCATTCTGGTGCCATTCGCCCTATGTAATAGGGTAGGCTAGAATAATTATAACTATGCCAATCTTTTGGGTTGCGATGTATGTATCTTGAGATATAAAGAATATAGCTATTGGTACCTATAATCGATGCCTTGTATGTAGTTTCAAACAACGCCCCTGATGAACCGTATTTATTATTAAAATATTTACTATAGCTCGACGTAACAGCGTGCATAAGTTTTTTCATAGAACTAGGTTCTGACTGATAAAGCAATAGATGAAAATGATTTGGCATAAGGCAATAGCAGTTTAATTCTATCTTTTCGTGCAGGTCCATATATGGACGGCCCCTGGGGTCTTTTGTGTTTTCTGTTCCTAAGTATCGTTT
This sequence comes from Saccharimonadales bacterium (SeqCode), assembly GCA_038213035.1. Taxonomy (GTDB): domain Bacteria; phylum Patescibacteriota; class Saccharimonadia; order Saccharimonadales; family Saccharimonadaceae; genus UBA1547. Next base: position 3,617 of record JBBQTT010000035.1, read on the forward strand.
AAATAAATTAAAAAACACCCTAAAGTCATCATCATCTCGATAAATAGTCATTCGCCCATGACCGCGTGCGTAAACGTGATATAAGGTGTTAGGTAGGTCAATTTTTACTACATTACGACTAGGCATAAGCTTATTATAGTATAATACTAAGCTTTATAATATATCTTTCCAAGGATAAACCTCGGAAAGTGTGGAATTATTGTATAATATATTTTTTGGGGTTAGTCGGAGTAAATCGTTATATATGGGTAACTGGGTAGTTGCAAGTCGTCGGTGTCTCTGGTACAATACTTTTCATATGGTACAAGTAACCCGAAAAGATGAACGAGAAGCAAACGAAAATATTATTCGTCGTTTTAACCGTAAGGTTTTGCAAAGTGGCGTCCTCATACAGGCAAAGTCTGTTATGCGATTTGAAAAGCCTATTTCAAAACCAGAGCGTCGTGCAAGTGCGATTGTTCGCAAAGCGCGCAAGGCTGATAAGCTAGAAAAAACACGTCTAGGATTGCGTTAAAGTGGCTCTAAAAGAGCAAATTAATAACGATTTAAAAACCGCCTTATTAGGCGGTAATCGTTTTGCAGGGGAAGTTTTACGCGGACTAAAAGCCGTAATGTTAAGTGAAGAAATCGTTCAAAACAAACGTGCAGAAGGTTTGGATGACGCGACGATTGAACAATTGATTGCACGCGAAGTTAAAAAGCGTAACGAAAGTGCAACTATTTATGACGGTGCGATGCGACCAGAACTAGCCGAAAATGAACGTGCCGAAGCTGCAGTTATGGCAACTTATTTGCCACAACAAATGTCTGAATCTGAAATAAGCGCAGTTATTACTCGAATTATCGGCGAAATGGGTGTTACTAGCCCCGCAGGTTTTGGCCAAGTTATCGGTGCTGTTAAAAAAGAACTTGGTAATTCAGCCGACGGCGCATTAATCGCCAAACTCGTCAAAGACGCGCTAAACTAAAAATAAAGGAGCATTAAAATGATTTTATTTTTTGGTCCAGCCGGTGCTGGTAAAAGTGTTCAAGGGCAGTTTTTAGCCGCACGTCAAGGATGGCGCTGGTTATCAGCTGGTCAAATGTTACGTGACACCCGAGATGACGATGTTCTTCAAACTCAAAAGACCGGTAAACTAGTTGATTCTGAAAAAATGAATCAAATTGTTGGTGAAGCTTTAAATCGTGCAAACAATATAAACCAGGTGATATTAGACGGTTTTCCAAGGCAATTAGATCAGGCAAAATGGCTAGTTGAAAGCCGCCCAATGCATGGTCGGGCAATTGGGTTGGTCTTTGTACTAGAAGTCCCTCGAGATGAGTTATTAAAACGACTTGAATTACGTGGTCGTATTGATGATACCCCAGAGGCGATTGACGACCGTTTGCGAATTTATCGTCAAGAAATGTATCCGATTTTGAATTTCTTCACCGAGCAAGGAGTAAATATCGTACATATCGATGGGGCAGGAACTCCTGGCCAAGTCCATGATAAAGTTATGGCTGAATTGGAAGCACGCAAGTTAGTTTAGGTAAATATGGCTTTGCAACAATCTAAAACAATTGAACAAATCAATGCGATGCGCGAAGGCGGCAAGATACTTGCTGCTATTTTAGATGGGTTAAAAAAACAAGTTGTTGTTGGTATGACTGAAATGGAAGCTAACGATTGGGTTGATAGCGAAATCAAAGCTCGCGGCGCAATTGCGACATATTTAACACCTGAAGTTAACTTTCCGTATGTTATTTGTGTATCAACCAATGACCAAATTGTTCACAGTATTCCAACTGATTATGCCTTTGAAAAAGGCGATGTTGTTAGCTTTGATTTGGTGATTACATACAAAGGAATGAAAACCGACAGTGCATTTACGATGGTTGTTGGCGAAGAACCCAAGGGCGTTAAAAAACATTTGTTAAATTACACTGAACGTAGTTTATATGCCGGAATTGACGCCATCAAAGGCCCGGTTAGGACTGGTGATATAGGGGCTGCTGTCGAAAAAGTATTAAATGATGGCAAATTAGGAATTATTCGTGATTTAGTAGGTCATGGTATTGGTCAAAAAATGCAGCAACCACCAGAAGTGCCGAATTATGGCTCAAAAGGCACTGGTGATTTATTGAATGTTGGCGACACAATTGCGATTGAACCAATGGCAACTTTGGGCGGAGAAGCTATTAAAACCGAAGATGATAATTGGACAATTAGCACCCGCGACGGCAGTTTAGCGGCTCATTTTGAGCATACAGTGTTAATTACCGAAAACGGTGCCGAAATTTTAACTCGTCTTTGATTATAATTTCAAAAGGTATTTAACTCGATTACCAATAGCTTCTGAGGGTTCAATAACTTGAGCTCGGCCAGATGACATTTCGACGATTGAATCTTTTATCCAGTGATAGTGTGTACACCCTAAAACAATAACATCGGCGCCTTTGGTACATACATTATCAACTACATTTTTAATTAATTGATGATTGATTTTGTCATTTTCGATCATTTGAGCCCAACTGCTGCAGTCGGGTTCGATTATGTTTATATTTTTGCCGAATTTAT
>JBBQTT010000036.1:0-6175 GCA_038213035.1 Saccharimonadales bacterium (SeqCode)
CGCTGCATTATTTGGTAATATTGTACTATAGATCGTAGACGAGCCAATTTTGTTGGTCATACATCTTCTCCTTAGTTTTAGGTTGTTCTCATCAACTATTCTAAACGAGTGATGTGTCTACGATCTATTTGAGTATGGCCATGCGAGTTAATCGAACCCAGGCATCTAGGTCCAAGGTTTCAGCACGATCATTAGGATTAATTCCAGCTTGTCCCAAAATTTCTTCAGTTTCAGGTTTTGATAATTTTAATCCACCAGACAAACTACTACGAAGTTTTTTGCGTTTAGCCGAAAAGCCAGCTTTGACGACACGGAAGAAATCAGCTTCACTAACATCTGTCAAAAACGGAGTTTGACGAGTTTTTAAAATAACAACTTGGCTGTCAACTTTTGGAGGTGGCGTAAATAAGGCAGCCGGAACTTTGTCGCCTAGTGTTACTTCAGCAAATAATTGCGCACTGACTGCTAAAATACTCATTTGACCTGGTTTTGCCGCCAGTCGTTGCGCAACTTCTTTTTGGACCAACATTACTGCGATTGATGGTTTATTTTTGTCGGTCATCAATGTTTGAACAATTTTACTCGTAATGTAATAGGGGACATTGGCAACGACTTTATACCCAACAGGCATTGTTGATAAATCAAAACTTAATATATCCCCTGTTATAACTTCTAGTTTTGTACCAGGAAATTGAGCTGGTAATTTACGAGCCAGTTCGCTATCAAACTCAACCGCCACTACTCTGCCCGCTTTACGTAAAATTTCGCTAGTTAGCGTCCCTAAACCTGGGCCAATTTCTAGAACCGTATCACTTGAACTGAGTTCGGCACAATCAGCAATATGAGCCAACGTGTCGCGATCACGCAGCCAGTGTTGCCCTAATGATTTATCATTTTGTAATGCCACTACTTATGACTCGCCAAAATATTATATGCGTACTGGACGCGTTGGCCTTCCATACAAATACCACAGCGTTCAAACTGATTTTGGAAAATAATAACTGCAGAATCTACGCTACCGGCTGATTTGATTGCATCGCGTACACCGGCATAACCACCGTTTAATTCTTCCATCAAAAATTTTAACTGAGTATAAATATTATTAGGGTTAGACCGGCTGTAAAGATTTGCCCGGCGCCCATCAGTCCATTGGGCCAAACCATCGCCAGTCGTATTAAAATGATGTTCTTGCATCAAATTACCCATAATTCCTGCTGTTTGATAACGACTAAATCCATTAGACATCAAAAAGTCCCAAGTAATATTTTCATTCTCACTTGGAGTTGTATATTCACCTTTTGCGCCCACAACTTCAATTTGACTGATTGGTTTTTTGATAGTAATACTTGCGATTTCAATTCGTCCTACCTCATGGCCATCCTGGATAGTAACTTCATATGACACACTACGCAAACCCTTAACACCAGCAGTTGTAACTGATAAATAATCAACATCCCTATCAGCATCTTTGATTTGTTGAGTATCAAAATCAACTGGTTCATCAACAGTTATCGTTTGCTTACCTTCTCGCCAAACCCTAACAACTAAACCATCAGTAATAATTGAGTCTAGCCCTGGTGATACGCGGTCGTTTGCTGTAATCTTTATATTCTTTTCGACCAACATTCCAGCAATAGTTGTTGCCTGGGTTCGTACAGTTGTTGTTTTACCGTAAAGAGTAAAAGTAAAAGGATTTGATCTTTTAATAGTTAGCTGTAACCCAGCACCGTCAGCAATAATGTCGGCTGTTCGATCTAGTGTAGTTTTGTCTTCATCATACAACTTGATACCAACACTGTTAGCAATTTGAGCAGCTGTCTGATATGGAGTAATGACTTTTGTCCTGATATTACCATCAACAATAATTACTGGTCGGGCACGATAGATGTTAATTTGATAATCTTTGGCAACTAATTTATCAGTTACGACAGGTTCAACCGCGTCTTTGCTATCGATTACAACACCGGCTTCTTTTAAAGCATCCCCAACTGTCGCAGCCTGAGATAAAACTACAGTCTCTGTACCACGATCATGAATAGTAATTAAACGCCCATTTGAAGGAACGCTTTTGTCAGCAGCATATGTAACCCCTGAAATAGCAATAACAGCCATGACTATTAAAAATAGCACGGCAAAAACCAATGCACCAAAAGGTGTCGCAGATTTACGTATTAATCTATTCATTTGTTCGTGTGACTCGCATTATTCCCCACAAAATGATTGATAATAGTATAGCACAAATCATAGCCATTATGGCTGAGTTTAGCTATTCTATATTTTCTTTAGTCTAGCGTATTCAGCATTTAATTTTTTAGTATTACCACTGTCAAACTTAATTGTCAGTGCCAAACCGTCAACATCAATTATCTCGCCCTTACCAAAGGTTGCCGAACTAACATGTTCACCGACTGTAAATAATTCATCACTATAAAAATCATTTTCAGGTACAATACGGGGTTCAGCTGGGGCTGCAAGTGCAACTTGATCACCCATGTCGGAAATAAATCGCGACATTGGATTATAAGCTCGTTGCCCAAACTGTAAACGATTTTGAGCATAAGTCAGGTGTAATTCTTCACGCGCCCTGGTCATACCAACATATGCCAAGCGTCGCTCTTCTTCCAGTTCTGCCAGTCCTGCTTCGTAAACCCTAGCGTGTGGCAATATACCCTCTTCCATACCAACAATAAAAACAACTGGAAACTCAAGGCCTTTGGCTGCATGCAATGTCATTAACGTTACTTTTTGGCCGTCACTACTGGTATCAGCACTCGACATCAAAGCAACTTCTTCTAAAAAGTCCGGTAATGATGCGAAACTTTGAGCATCCGATAGTAGTGATCCGATATTCTCTTCGCGATCTTCGGCCTGTGGCGTGCCGTCTTTAATATAGTCCATATATCCGGTCAAATCTAATAATTTTTGAATTAATTCAGTCGGATGAGCAGTATCTAACATCGATTGAACGATTCGTAGTTTTTCACCCAGTGTCGATAGGGCAATTTTTGCTCGGGTTGTAATAGTACTAGTTTGATCGACATTTGCAAGTGCTGTAATAATATCCATACCACTACCCGCTTGCCAGATCAAAAACTTTTCCAAACTCATTGCGCCAACACCACGGGTTGGAATATTTACAATTCGACTAAAACTCATTCTGTCTTGTGGTTGATAAACCAGACGTAAATACGCAACTATATCTTTGATTTCTTTGCGATCGTAAAACCTGACTCCGCCAACAATTTGGTACGGAACATGTAACTGTAAAAAAGCCCGTTCCATCGTATAACTTTGAGCATTTGTGCGATATAAAACTGCAAAATCACCGAATTTTCTGGCACCCATCGACACATGCGTTGATACACGTTCAGCAACCAACCTGGCTTCTTCGGCTTCGTCAAAAACCTCATGAACTTGCACTGGCGCGCCAGGACCTGCTGCTGTCCATAATTTTTTATCAGTTCGGTGAATATTTTTAGCAATAACACTGCTGGCTGCGTCCAAAATATTACCTGTACTGCGATAGTTTTGTTCCAATTTAATAACTTTTGCACCCTTAAAATCACGTTCAAAATTAAGAATATTAGTAAAATCAGCCCCACGCCAACTATAAATCGAGTTATGGACTGCTATGCCACCAACTAAATAATTATGGACTTTATCAATATCTAAATCATAGACATAGCCATCGTATTTTTCCTGAGTCACTTCAATAACTTCGTCCTCTATCAACACATCATTTTGTTTAACCGCAACTAACATACCAGGATAAATATGCGACATCGGCGTAAAATTCATAACATTTTCAGTAATAAAGCTATGTTTATTTATTTGTAAAGCATCAGGATTTGCACTGTCCTTGATTTGTTGTAAAACCTGCTCAATCCTACCATAATCTAGGCTATGAATCTCCGACCTAAAAGTTCCCGATTTACCAGGTCTAACACTATAGCCCAAATCTGTAAATATATGTAAATCTTTTTCCGTAGAGGTGTTAATTGATAACCTACTTGCAGACCATGGACTGGATTTAGTAGTTCTTTTATCTCCAAAAAGTACAACATTTAAATTTATTCTTTTTAGCCCGTTCCTAGAAGTTGCTTGAGGCAAAAAGTGAGGATAGTCAAACATTATATTTAAATCACTCATTAAAACCTTGGCTCTATCATTTGTATCAATTTCTTTATATAGGTTATCAATCTGCGATTGGTCAAGGTGTATCTTTTTATCAGACGAGGCACGAAATACCATCATTGGTATACCGTATTTATAAGATAACAAGGCCTCATGGTATATTGCGTCTTGACGATTTTCGCAAACCTTTAAGACCCACATTTTATCAGCACGTTCTTGATTAGCCCTTACCCTCAGCCCAATATCATCCTTTTTGCCATCATATCTTGTACCTTTGGTGATACCTATCCTATAGCCTTTTAACCTAGAAAACATTAGATATACAAAGTATTTGTCGGTTTTATCCCATTTGGCAAATAATAAGTGGTTTGGCGTAGAGGTAATCGAATAGCCTGATTTAGTCCTAATTTTTGTTACCAACCCGTTATACTTAAACTTTTTACAGTCAGTAACGACAGAATAGCCCGTTGTCCCATACCCACTGGCAACTTTTACTTGTTCTCCTTTTTTTATCGACTCAATCGTTTTTGTACCAATCTTGGTTTCTACAAGGCTACCCTCGATTAAACACTGCCAGTCATCACCAACAACACAAATATTGCGATTATCATTAACAAGCAGTTTAATGATGTTGTACTGGGCGGCGTTCGTGTCCTGATACTCGTCAATCAAAATATGTTTAAACTTTGCCTGCCATTTAGCACGAATTTCGGGTTTATCACGCAATAAACGCACAGTTTCCAACAATAAATCATCAAAGTCTAACGCCCCGGCATGTTTTCGTAATGACTCATATTTTTTATAAATTTTTGCGATGTTTTTTTGAAATGGAAATTGAGCAGTTGATTCATATTCATCTGGCCCAACCATTTCATTTTTTGCACTAGATATTAAACCACTGACGGTTTTGGCTTTAATTTCATTATCGCCAATCTGCAATTGTTTCATCGCCTGCTTAACTAAACCTTGACGGTCATCTTCATCATAAATCACATAATTTCGAGGTAAACCGATAGCTTCACCTTCAATTCGCAGTAATCGAACACAAATTCCGTGAAAAGTTCCCATCCAGGGCATAAATCCTCGATTAGAACTATTTTGACCCAATAAAACACCTAAACGTTCACGCATTTCGCGTGCCGCTTTATTGGTAAATGTAACTGCTAAAATCTCTTCAGGCCAAATTGATTCATTAGCAATCAAATATGCAATACGGTGAGTTAAGGTTTTTGTTTTACCACTTCCAGCGCCTGCTAAAATAAGCAGCGGACCAGATATAGTCTGCACCGCTTCACCTTGTGCCTCATTAAGCCCATCGAGTAAATCCATTACTATCTATTATAGACTAAAACTAAGGTAATTGGCGTAAGAATTATAGGTTTGGCATTACTAAATAGTAAACTGCTGCGCCTGCAGCTGCGCCGACAACTAACAAAACTACCATCCAAACAATCCACAACCAGCCAGCTTTCTTTTTTGACGGTGTTACAAGGGCTTTATGATAAGCGTCTGTGTCATAAATAGCACCCGATGTTTGATCACCAGAACTTGGCTGTTCGGTATATTGTTGAGCAATAGAATTTGTCGTAGTTGATGTTTCAGGTGTGCTGACGACAGTTATAGTTGGTGCAACTGGTGCGCTTTCAACTGCAACAGACTCTTCAATTTTTGGTTCAGCAGCTGGTTCGACAGCAGTACCACCAGATTCAATTGACAATAAATCTTCGGAAAATTCAGCTGGGAATGATGCAATCGTACTGACAGGGTTAGTAACAAGTGGCTCAGCAACTGGTTCTTCTGCAACGATTGGTATTGGGGTTACAGCAGGCTCTGGTGTCGTAGTCACGGCCGAAGCACCATCAGAAAATGCACCCAGTGGACGTTTTTCAACCTTTGTGCCAGATATAAATGGCGAATCAAGTGATTCACTTACTGTTTGGTTCATCGTATTGGTTATTTCATTATTAATTGCATCAATATCAGCATCTTCGTTATCTTCAACGGCCGGTATTTCAGTTTTTTCGACAGGTTCGCTCATATC
>JBBQTT010000037.1:0-6007 GCA_038213035.1 Saccharimonadales bacterium (SeqCode)
GTGCTGGTGCTGGCTCGGAATCTGGCAATGTACTATTTTCAAGCGTACTTTGTTCAACTTGCGCAATAATATTATCCGATTCGTGGTTAATTACCATGTCACCATCAGGTGCCAAGGTCGATTCTTCGATTTGGATATCGGATGGTGCTTCAACGACTGGCATTTCTGCTGGTGCTTCGGCTGGATAAGCCGGAATCGAATTGATTTCGTGAGCTTCGTTTAGTTGTGCGGCAATTAATTGTTGATCGGCACCGACGGCCATCAAATCGGCGGCCATTGTCATAACCCTTGCAGATGTACGAGTGTTACTGAACCTGTCAGTTGCAGCAACGATACCAGTTAACAGTGCGGTAGCGATTTGCTTGTCGAGTAATATTTTGTCGGTTTTAAGGGCGTCAGCAACACTGGCGACCATTTCACAAAGACTGCTAGCCTTTTCATCGCGCCAGTCTAAACTACCTAAACTACTAATTTGTTCGCCGGCGCTGAATGTCGCGACTGTTACGTCATGCAATATTCGGCCGTGGGCTTCGAGTGCCATGTCCAAGTGCTCTTGACTGTCGACGCCAAGTGCCAGGACTAATTCGACGTTAAAATCACCTTGGCTGAATTGTAAATCGTCGCTGGTAATTGTCGTACGATAAGGTGTGATGAAAATTTTGACCATATCACCTTCAAGTTTGTAGCGTAAATGATCAGCTTTTTCTTTGTCTAGGGCAATAATAAAATCACGCAAACTGTCGGCGCTACTTTCAAAAGTTTTTTCAGGGTCCAAAAACGCAATCGCATGAGGGACGGTTCCACTAAAAATCGCTGTAGCGTGTTTGTCGATTTTGTTCAGCAGTGTAGCCAGGCCCAGTGCTGCCGATAGCTCATCAACAGATGGATTGCGGCTGACGGTTACTAAAATATTTGTCGATGACTTTATTTTGTCGACAATTTGCTGTTTTACCTTTAAATCGGTTTCGTTCATTTTAGTTTTTTTCCTGGCTTTTTATTTTTACCTAGATTTTGATGTTACTATACCATAAGTAATTTACCTTAGTCAACAGAAGTCGCCCACTTTACAACTTCACCCTTTTGCTTTATAATCCACTGTTGATTGTATTATAAATTTAAAGAGGTAATTGAACCAACATGCCAATCATCAAATCAGCTATCAAACGAGCAAAACAAACCATTAAACGCCGCGCACGCAATGTCGGTATCAAACGCGATATCAAAACTGCAACCAACGCATTTATTGCTAAACCAACCGCTGCCGGTTTTAGTGCTGCTCAGTCAGAACTAGACACAGCCGTTAAAAAAGGTCTGCTAAAGAAAAACACTGTTGCCCGCCGCAAAATGCAACTTGTAAAAGTCGCTAAAAAAGCCGGTGTAACATTTACTGCCACTGCAGCTAAAAAAGTTACTGCTAAACCAGTTGTTAAAGCCGCTGTAAAAACTGTTGCTAAACCAGCAGCTAAAAAAGCAGTCGCAAAACCGGTTGCTAAAAAAGCCGTAGCTAAAAAACCAGCTGTCAAAAAAGCTAAGTAATTAAAGTTTATCGATAAATAATAATAGCCCTGCGAAGGGCTATTATTAATAAGTAGGTATTCAATTTTAACGACTCCTTTCAAACCAAGCTTTGTCTATAATAACTTAGCTTAATTTTTTATTTAGCTTTGTTTTTGCTGTATAATCTTTGCATGAACTACATTACTTGGGTAAAGAAGAATAAGAAAATACTTATCTCGAAAGTAATTGGCAATGTTAGCCCACCACCAAATACAAAACCAGTAGCAATCTTTCTAGCTGGAATCCCCGGAGCTGGTAAAACGGAATTTATCAAACGATTGCTTGGCGATAGTCGAGACTTAGTCAGGATTGACCTTGATGAGATTGTTAAGTTGCTCCCAAAATACGACCCCAAGCGTTATTATAAATATCGTTCGGCAGCGAATATTATAGTTGATGAGTGTGTTATTTATTGCCGTAAACATAGCCTTAACTTCGTGCTTGACGGAACCTTTGGATACGGAAAAGCCGTCGATAACATAAAAAGTGCGCTTAAACGCCACGAGGTTATTATTATTTATATTTTGAAGGACCCCATTCAAGCCTGGCAATTAACCAAGGACCGCGAACTTATAACTAACCGTGCGATTGATCGTGCTGGGTTTATCTTGTCATGCAATAATGTACCCCAAAACTTAATTATGGTTAGAGATACTTTCGCGAGTCAAGCGCCAATCATAGTGATCAAAAAAAATAAAACAAATGATAATTTTCAGATGACACGTGATATGCGCGTCATTGACGATTTGCTCCAAAAAAGCTATACTAATGAAGAGTCAGAACGACAAATATTATGAATTTATTCAATAAAAAGTTAGCAAAAAAGTCCGTACGAAATATCGTACTTGATGATCGTGCACTAAAAAAAGCCGCTAAAGAATCAATCAAAGACCAAAAGAATATAAGCACAATGGCTGCTAAACTCCGATCCCAGTTGGCTAGATAGCTGTATTTTTTGCCATCAGATGATGGCATTTTGAGTTGTCGACAACTTAAACCCGTCATCATTTTTAAACAAATATCAAGATACAGATGCAGCTAAAAATATACCCTTTTACGGGTCGTTCTTTTATATATTTAAATCTTTAATGGCCGATAGACTGTTGGGTTCGATATGAACACCACCAACTATCTTTAACTTATTGATGTCAGCAATAATATCCCCAGACGGGAAAGCTGTGCGCAGGTGTGCAACCAAAAGATTTCGAGCTGATCTGGTGTTCAATTCTCGCGCAGTTTTATCGTCTTCAAAATATGCCGCTATGAACTCGCGGATATCAATTTTTTCTGCACCCTGGTTACAAAGCGCGTCTAGTAAGTTTCTAAATTCATAATAAGACCCGTTTTTGTTTTTTGGTTTGATAATATCAACTGATTCGTACAATAAACTTTGCGTAATATGTTCGGTAACTGCTTCGTCGATAATAGTCTTGCCGTCACCTTGAAATATTTTGCCCATACTGCCAACACTGACTATGTAACCGCTAATTTCGTTAGCGTGATCGCAATAATCATAGTAATTGCCATATCCCGTTACGGCATGGACTGACTCGTGAATAAAGGTACTGGAATCAGCCGCGATTGATCGAAGTAATATCAAAGGATTGTTTAAATCATGATCATTAAATATCCCCTTTAAATATAAACCTTCTTCGGCGGCTTGTTTGTCTTGGCATTTTAATAGTTCATAGCCGTCATCTACCTCGACTGCTACGGCATTAAGTTTTTGAGGACCTAAATCCAGAACCGACGCTGGCATCCAGCCATCATTAACAGCTTTTTCAATAAAAGATTTGAACATTATTTTGCGGTCATCTATCACCTGTTTCAAGTCATGTTGTCGGTTTAAATTTGCGTGATTATACCAATCAAGAAAATTTAAAAAAGTCCTGTCATCAATTTTATAATCTCCTGCCTGATTTTTTTCTAGTAAATTATTCACCATTTCGGTTGGCGTATTGCCTGCCACAGTTTTTAGCCATGGGCTTATTTTGTCATGGTTATTTTCGCAAAATTTTACAGCAAGCGATGGTTCGGTTTGCATAGTTCGACGTGCTTCTTTCGTCAGATGTTTTGCAACCATGCTATCGATAGTTGGGATTTTTTCACCACGTAATTGGCAGCCAGAGTTTTCAATATTTACCTTTACAGCAAGCCTACCCAAACCAGAAACCCTGGATATGTGCTTATCTAACACCGGTTTTGAGTGTTCCATATTATCGCACTCGGCTGGATTAATGGCTAACATAATTGTATATAATAACACTTTATTTTGTAATCGTCAAAATACGATTCCACAGCACCCCTACTACATACCACCTACTATCTAATACCTACTAATTCGGAGTATAATATATATGTAATCTAATGGAGGAAAATTGTATGAAAGCGATAAACCTAACAGCATTAGTCCTAGTTATAATCGGTGGCATCAATTGGGGCTTAGTCGGATTCTTTGACTATAACCTAGTCGACTCAATCTTTGGAGCTGGGTCCGTAATCGCCCGCACAATCTACGCACTCGTAGGTGTTTCTGCCCTATGGACAGTGTACAGCGCATCAGCAATGATGTCAGATAAATAAATGTAGCCGAATCTGCTATCAATCATAGATACTTTTTAATTCTAGATTGGTCTTCGCGCTGTTTGTCGTTTTTTGAATATAATTCAATAAACGTTATTGTTTGATTGATTTTTACGTAAACAAAAACAAACCTAAGCAAGTTTTTATTGCCCAGCGATGCGCAATCCAGGCGCATTTTTACAACTTCGACTTTATTTTCGACCGTCTTTAATATTGCGGCTTTTTTATTATTAAAAAAGTTATCACGTCGGAGTTTTAAATCGGCTTCAACCTCGTTCTCTTGCAGTTCATATAAAAGAGGTAAAGTTTTGCGAACTGGATTAAAATCAGTCCTTAGGCTAGGCCAGTTTTTTGTGAACTTCTTTAACTCACGATCGAATTCGGATGATGTATTATAGTTCATCCTCGTACTCTCTTACGCTTGTTGCGTCCGTACGATACATAGCTAACTGATAATCAATTGGTTGCTTGTCTTCGCTCGCGAGCCACGGTATGTCTTTGTGTGACATATCAGACAGTTCAGTCGCGGATTTGTCCGCTAGGCGTTCTAGTTCTTCGTCAATGTGCTTCAATTCTAATGCACTCAATCGATCAAGAGTTGGTCGTACAGTTGGCAAATACTTTTTTTGCAGGTGGTTAAAATATGCCGTTGTGACAACCTCCAGTTCGTTTGCTGATTTCATCGCTTCGACTACACTGCTAAAAGTTGCCGCCGCAGGCGTTGGGCCAAAATGGTTACGTACATACGTTAGGCCAGTAATCGACTTGCCGTACTTTTCATAAAAGTCAAAATCGATAAAATATAGTAATTTATATATAACTGTTTCGCCCACGTTAGGTTTGGCGCCAATTTTGTTTATAACGTACAACAACACCTCGCGCACTTTCATTGGGTCTTCGATTATATCTTCACGGGGTCTTATATCATTAGCTTCTTTGATAATCATTGTTGTGGCTGCAATGTCATGTAAATTAGATATTTTACCGTCGATCAAATCAGCCGGTGCGATTTGATACATTTCAGCAAGCGCCCGAATCTCGGCCAAATCTGGATCACGCCTATTTACCTCTAAGCTGGCGTATGTTGCACGCGCCATACCTAATTTGTCTGCCACTTCCTGCTGGCTTAGCCCGGCATCATTACGTAGCTTCGTAATCATATCGCCAAAATTCATAGAGTGCCCTTTCGTTTTATTAATTTAATTATATATCATGCTACATTTTTAGTCAATGTGCGCGTTCACTTTTGAAGAAGTGAGTTAGGAAATATACAAACACACGCAGGTGGAGCGCGGAGTTTGACGAAGAGGGTTATCGTCCTTTATCCATACCTGACTTCTAGTCGCTCTTTTGTCTGACGCCAATTTGGAATGATTTTTTCAATTTCACCGTAAAATGCTTTGTCGTGCTTTTTATTATTAACATGACACAATTCATGGACAGCAACATAATATATAGCTTCGGTCGGTGCTTGGATTAATTTTGGGTTTAAATATATAGCCTTGCCATCACTACTACAGCTTCCCCATCGCCGTGACATTTCACGAATTTTAAGTTGAGGTATTTTATCGTAATTAAAATTTTTATAAGCCTGTATGTATTGTTTTTTAAATACGGCTGTTCGACGTGAATCAAACCAATTTTCAAGTAATTTTTTGTTATGATCACTATTTTGAATAGATTTCGTTGTGAAAATACGAATTTTTCCACGCTCTAGCCTGACACTATCACTGCCCGTTTTTTCAACAAGCAATAAGTACTGTCGACCCAAATAATGATAAGATTCACCAGAAATATATTGGCGGTCATAGATTTTTTTATGATATTTTCGAAATTCGGAAAGCCTTTTTTCTAGCCATTGCCATTT
>JBBQTT010000038.1:0-5746 GCA_038213035.1 Saccharimonadales bacterium (SeqCode)
TCGATAAAGATCATACCAGGGTCGCCATACTGCCATGCAAAACGGGTGATTAGGTCAAAGACCTTTTTAGCGTTCAAACGTCCCATTTCGTTGCCGTTACGTGGGTTGATTAAGGCAAATCCGTAATCAGGTGTTGTTTCGGTACACCATTCAGTCAAACGGGCAACAGCAGCGTCCAAACGAACCAGTTTTAGGTCCATATCGCGAGTTTGGTGAGCTTCACGAACTTCTGAAATCAAACTGTCAAAGTCGAATTCTTGTTCGTAATTAGCATCCAACAATTGTTCGTCGATTTTGATTTGATCAAAGAATTCTTTGTCGGTTGTAACTGAAATATTAAAGTTGGTTAATGAGAATTCGTCTAATTTATAAATAGAGAATAACAAAATATCGGGGTGATTATAGTGTAAAATACCCATGTTTGCGCCACGTCTGACGCCACCTTGGCGGATTGATGACGTAATGTCATTGTACATTTGCATAAATGATATTGGGCCGGTTGTTGAACCGCCTGAAGTTGATAGAATATCGTTTTTTGGACGAAGTCTTGAGAAACTAAATCCGGTGCCGCCACCTGATTTATGGATTAACGCCATATCAGTAGCTGATTCTAAAATACCTTTCAAATCATCTGGTACTGGCAAAACGAAACAAGAAGACAATTGTTGTTTAGGTTTTGCAGCGTTTAGTAATGTTGGAGTTCCAGGTAGGAACTTGCGTGTTGACATTAACTTATAGAACTTTGTTGCAGTTGCGATATGTGCTTTTTCGTCGCCACCATACAAACGTTCAGCGGTTGCAATGTTGTAAGCAACGCGCCAAAACAATTCTTTTGGTGTTTCGGCTGGCACGCCTTTACTGTCACGACGAGCGTAACGAGTTTTGCCGATATACCAAGAATTTTCGCTTAATTTTGGTTCTGGTAAACTGGCTGGTGCCTTTGGTACTTCGTAGCCGATTTTATATATTTCGGCTAATCTTTCGGTGTCATTTAATCCTAGCATTGGTTGAACTATATCTTTCATTTTTACCCTTCCTTATCCCCATATGTTGTGTGTGTTTTTCAGTATAGACGCTATATGTTGCGTATGTCAACAATAATTGTTATTATTACTTCATAGTAAATAATTGAGGAAGAAATAATGAAAGCAACTACTAAAGATACATTTAAAAAAGACGTGTTGGAATCAAAAAAGATTGTTCTTTTGGACGTATGGGCACCATGGTGTGCGCCTTGCCGTGGAATGGAACCTATTATCGAGGCTTTAAGCGAAGATACTAAAGAATTCGCTGAAGTTATCAAACTAGATGCTGATGCTGAAATGGAAGTAGCTCAAGAACTTGGTGTTACAGGCCTTCCAACTTTTCTAGTGTTCAAAGACGGAAAAATTGTTGGTTCAACAATTGGTGCCACATCTAAAATGAATCTGCTAAAATTGATATCAGCCGCCGCTTAAATTAAGTAGCAACAGAATTATCTTGTCTGCTATAATAATTCCTGACGGCGCGTTGACGGAACGGTTACGTGGAGCTCTGCAAAAGCTTATAAATGGGTTCGACTCCCATACGTGCCTCCACGTCAGAATTGATTTTGACATATTGGCGAACAAAGACGGAACTTATTGTTCGCCAAATAGTCTTCATCATTCTTCCTTTCAATTTCGCAAACAGCTAAAGCTTGGTTTGCAAAATTGGACAAAATAAAATATATTAACAATATGCGCGGATGGTGGAATGGTAGACACGAGAGACTTAAAATTTCTTGATCTTACGGTCGTGCGGGTTCAAGTCCCGCTCTGCGCACCAAAATAAAAAGCCCCCTCGTGGGGCTTTTTATTTTGGCACACATAGCGGGACTTGGGCCGCGCGCCTGGAAGGCGTGCGGGTGAGACCCGCAAGTCTGCGGGTCGCAAGGAAACCTTCCGATGCAAACTGTGTTTTCAATCGTGGAGTTTCGGGGTCGCCGAAGGTGACCAAGTCCCGCTCTGCTGATTCTATCCAAAACAACAACCCGCCCGCTCTGAATTTTTTACTTAAAAATCAACATTATTCCCTATTTATTTGCTATAATATAGACATAATACAAGCAACTTAAGGAGGAATATCATGGAATTTGTATGGATTATCTTGGGAATTATAGTACTGGCCGCATTATTTTTGTGGATGGCATACAATGCACTAGTAACTTTGCGAGTTCGCGTTGACGAAGCGTGGAGCGATATTACCGTCCAACTAAAACGCCGTCTAGATTTAATCCCAAATTTGGTTGAAACTGTCAAAGGTTACGCAAAACACGAAAGTGGAGTATTCGAAGCTGTTACTGCGGCTCGTGCTAATGCACTAAGTGCCAAAGGTGTCAAAGAAACAGCTGAAACTGAAAATCAATTCGAAGGCGCCCTAAAAAGCATGTTCGCAGTCGCTGAAGCTTACCCTGATCTAAAAGCTAATCAAAACTTTATCGAACTACAACAAGAATTAGTTGATACCGAAGACAAAATTCAAGCATCTCGCCGTTTTTATAACGGTGGCGTTAGGGATTTAAATACTAAAATCCAAACTTTCCCAAGCAACGTAGTGGCCAATATGTTCGGTTTTAAATCTCGTGATTTCTACGAACTAGACGCAGCTGAACAAAAACAAGCCGAACAACCAGTCGACGTAAAATTCTAATAGGCTGCCTGTATGTATAAAGCAATTGCCGCCAACAAACGCAATACCATTTTGATAATGGCTGTGTTTGTTGGTTTAATTAGTGCAATTGGTTATGTAATCAGTTTTTATTATGGCAATACTAACATTGCCTACTATGTAATTATTGGCGCTGCTTTTTATGCTTGGTTGCAATATTACATCGCTACTAGTTTGGCAGTTGCTATGACCGGTGCAGTTCAAATTGAAAAGCGTGATAATCCACGTTTTTATCGCATAGTTGAAAATTTGGCAATTACAACTGGTATGCAAACGCCAAAAGTCTATATTATCAACGATCCAGCTCCTAATGCCTTTGCGACTGGGCGTGATCCAAAACACGCAATTGTTGCGGCTACGACTGGGCTGCTGGATATGATGGATGATAACGAGCTTGAGGCGGTTATGGCTCACGAAATGGGCCACGTTCAAAATTATGACATTCGTATCGGCATGATTGCATTTGGGCTTGTTAGTGCTATTGGTCTGATGACAGATATAGTTTTGAGGATGATGTGGTTTGGTGGCGACAATCGACGTGACAATGAAAATAATAATCCAGTCATGATGATTGTTGGTATTATTGTGTTAATTTTGGCGCCAATTATCGCTGCAATTGTCCAAATGGCTATCAGCCGCCAACGTGAATATCTGGCCGATGCGACAAGTGCTATGACAACTCGCAATCCTGATTCTATGATTTCAGCCCTTGAAAAATTAAAGAAAAACGGTCGTCCAATGAAACGTCAAAACAGCGCCACGGCTCATTTATATATTTCAAACCCCTTAAAACCTGGATTTTTTGGTAAACTATTTAGTACGCACCCACCAATCGAAGATAGAATTGCACGGTTGCGTAATAATTCCAATAAGTTTTAATAAATTATGAGCAAAATTAATCCAATGAAATCTATAAAAAAGCGGGTGACCGCTTATCTTAATCGACGACCTCATCGTAGTTTTCGTCCAACCAAACGACGTGATTATAAACGGTCGCTAAAATTACCAGGCTACTGGTCTTTTACAATACATGTCTGGAAAACACTTTGGGTGAATCGTAAAACATTCATACTGTTGGCAGTAGTTTATGCTGTGATATCAGCGTTTTTGGCATCAGCATTTGCTTCTCAGGACGCCTATTTGACATTGACTGATACCTTAAAGACAACCAGCGGAAACGCATTTTATGGCGGTTGGGGAGAAATAGGTAAGGCTGGATTATTATTTGTATCGACCGCAACCGGATCAATTTCGCAAAACTTAACCGAATCCCAACAGGTTTATGCCGCTTTAATTGCTTTGCTTGCATGGCTAACAACTGTTTGGTTGTTGCGCAATATATTGGCCGGACACGCGGTAAAACTTCGTGATGGTCTATATAGTGCCGGCTCTCCGCTGTTGTCAACATTTTTGGTTGCATTATTGTTGGTTGTGCAGATATTGCCATTCTCGATTGCAATGATTGGTTATAGTGCTGTTTCGGCGAATGGATTGTTGGCTGCAGGTGGAATAGAATCGATGTTATTTTGGTTAGCTGCCGCACTTCTGACAGTCATTTCGCTGTATCTTATTACCAGTACGATTTTTGCACTTGTCATAGTCACACTCCCTGGAATGTATCCATTTAGGGCCATAAAAACAGCTGGCGACTTGGTTGTTGGTCGCAGATTACGAATATTATTACGATTTTTATGGATGGCAATCGGCGTTGTCGTAACCTGGGTGATTATTATGATTCCAGTAATTTTAATAGATCTATGGTTAAAAAATCTATGGCCTGTAATTAATTGGGTACCAACCATCCCGATTGTTATGTTGACACTTAGCTCATTGACAATCGTTTGGGTTTCAAGCTATGTGTATTTACTATATCGAAAGGTAGTTGCTGACGATGCCGACCCAGCCTAACAAAAAATCTGACGTCGATCGTATATTAAAACTACGCGAACTTATTGATAATTATCGGTATCATTATCATGTGCTTGATGAATCGCTGATGAGTGAAGCTGCCGCTGATAGTTTGAAACACGAATTGAGTTTATTAGAAGAAAAATATCCAGAGCTTATTACGTCAGATAGCCCAACGCAGCGCGTAGCCGGTGCGCCATTACCTGGGTTTACACAAGTCAAACATAGCTCGCGAATGCTAAGTTTGAATGATGTGTTCAGCCAAGATGAAGTCGCGGCGTGGATTGTTAGGACTCAAAAATTAGCCGGAAATAGTAAATTGGAATTGTTTGCTGATATTAAAATGGACGGTCTGGCTTGTGCCTTAGTGTATCAAGACGGTTTATTTGTTCAGGCTGTAACACGAGGTGATAGTTTTATTGGTGAAGACGTCACGGCTAATGTTCGTACTATCAAAAATATTCCACTTAAACTACGTAGGGTTGCTGGATTTGATAATTTCTTGATTGGTCGAACAGAAATTCGTGGCGAAATTGTAATGTTAAAATCTGATTTTGAAAAATTAAATAAAAAACGACTAGCAGCAGGCGAGCCAGAGTTTGCAAATCCACGTAATCTGGCGGCCGGTACGATTCGCCAATTAGACCCAAGATTGGTGGCTAGCCGACCTTTACATTTTAGAGCCTATGATTTATTGCGTGATAATCCATCCGAAGTTCCAACCAACCTGTTTGCGTATCAGGCCCTAAGCGAACTTGGTATTACTCGTAACCAAGAGGCTAGTGTATCCAGCGGTTTGAGCGGCGTCATGAAATTTGTAAATCAATGGGATAAAAAACGACATGATTTGCCGTTTAATACTGACGGAATAGTAATCAAAGTTAATGACCGAGCAATATTTGCTGAACTTGGTGTTGTTGGTAAACAGCCACGTGCTGCTGTCGCCTTTAAATATATGGCCGAAAAAGCCACGACGGTTGTTCGAGATATTGTGATTAGTTTGGGGCGTACCGGAGCAGCAACTCCAGTCGCAGTCTTTAATCCCGTAATTGTTGCCGGGTCAACAGTTCAGCACGCTAGTTTACACAATGCGGACGAGATAATGCGCAAGGATGTTAGGATTGGCGATACGGTCATAATTTACAAAGCT
>JBBQTT010000039.1:0-5342 GCA_038213035.1 Saccharimonadales bacterium (SeqCode)
TAATAATCATGTTGATGAGCGTGCCGAGCGTGTGACTGATCCAATTTCAGAGCACTTATATTTTATTTCAGATAGCATTACTCACACTCGTGAGAGTTTTTTGGAATCTCAATCTAATCATCACGAAACCGTTAAAAGAGGCTTTTTTAGCGCTGCTTTTAATTATTTATTCAAGCAAGATAATAAACCTAAAATAGAAACTGAAAAAAGTTTACGTCGAAAAGAATATGCGATTGGTGCGAAACTTTATGATTACGGTATCCCAAATGAACGACGAGAATTTCATAATGATAATCGCATGAGTTGGTTTTATTACGTTGAAAAGACAGACCTTAAAAATAATCTGGTGATGTCGGAAACTATTCATCTTGAAGTGCATCCCAAAGCAATCAGGATAATACTAGTTAAAAACGGCCAAGGTATCGAAAATCAGCACTTAAATGGTAAAAGTTTAGACAATTTTATTCTTGCAACTGGCGAATATCACGAACGTGTGATGCGCGAAGTTTACGGAATTGAACCAACTGACAGCAAAAAAGCTTAATAACCGTTATAATTATAAGTAATGGATAATGAGTTGATATATCTAGATCATGCTGCTGCTACGCCTTTGGACGCGCGAGTCCTGACAGTAATGCAGCCTTATTTTAGTGATGATTTTTTTAATCCATCCAGTCCATACGCCCCAGCCGTAAAAGTCAGACGAGATTACGAAGATGCTAGACATTCTCTTGCAACTTCGATTGGCGCTAAACCGGGTGAAATTATTATTACTGCCGGTGCGACTGAATCGATTAATCTGGCGTTTAACGGTGTTTCTGGACATATAATTACAGCTAATATTGAACATCACGCAGTTTTAAATTCGGCTAAACTTCATGACAATACAATTATTAGTTCTGATGAGCGAGGTTTCGTGTCAGCCGATACCGTAAAAGCTGCAATTAGGCCTGATACGCAATTAATCAGTATTGCGCTAGCTAATAATGAACTTGGAACAGTACAGCCGCTACGTGATATTGCGCAAATTGTGAAAAATGAACGCGAAAATCGTTTAATGAATGGTGACAAAACGCCGATATATTTTCACTGTGATGCGTCACAAGGCGTCGGCCAGCTAGATATTAGCGTGGCACGACTGGGAATTGATATGTTGACATTAAATTCTGGTAAAATCTATGGCCCTAAACAAGTTGGTTTGCTGTGGGCGGCCAGTCATGTCAGACTACAACCATTGATTGTTGGTGGTGGTCAAGAACGAGGACTTCGCAGTGGAACCGAGAACGTTTCGGGTGTTATTGGATTTGCAAAAGCACTTGAACTAGTTAATGATCATCGAAAATTTGAATCCGAACGTTTAGCTGAATTACGGGATGGGTTGCAGCAAACACTAACCGAAGCTTTTCCAAATGCGATTGTTTCTGGACATCCAAAACATCGTTTGGCTGGGCACTTGCATATTTCTTTCCCAGGACTTGATGGCGAACGGCTAATTTTTATTTTGGAAAATAGAGGTGTATTAGTGTCGACCGGTAGTGCTTGCGCTGCCAATAAAGGCACTCGGTCGCACGTTTTAACAGCAATTGGGCTGTCGGATGAAGTGGCCGATGGTAGTATTCGAATTACTTTAGGTCATTTATCAACACCTGAAAACACTAAACGTGCTGGTGAAATTATGATTATGGAATTACAACGCGAATATCAGCGAGTTAGTCGATGATCAGGTTTATTTTGGGCCCAATTATTATTGTTATCGCATTAATTATCGGTCTTAGTTTGTATTTACAACCTGATGATTTAGGCAAGTGTGGTAAAACCCCAGGATCTGACGGAAACTGTCAGGTTGTCGATGCAATTGTTGCAGTCAGTGGCGGTGATACACAGGCTCGGACTAACACTGCGATTGATTTATATAAAAACGGGTGGGCCAAGAAACTGGTTTTTTCTGGTGCAGCACAGGACAAGACCGGTCCAAGTAATGCGGCTGCTATGAAAACGATTGCCCTTGTGGCTGGAATACCCGAATCAGCAATTTTTTTGGATGAATATTCGGCTACAACTAAACAAAACGCCGATAATAGCCAAGAAATATTTGCTAGTCATAATATTAAAAGCGTAATTTTAGTTACATCGGGTTATCATCAACGCCGCGCCAGTCTAGAATTTAATAAACACACAGCAGGGGTAAAGGTTTTGAACCATCCGACTGTCAATGACAAGGATTGGTCTTTTTGGTGGTGGACGAACCCACGTGGTTGGTGGTTGGCGACAAATGAAGCTGCAAAAATTATAGTTTTTTATGTTGAGGGTATTTGGTCGTGAATGGTAAAACTAAAGTTTACGTAGGAATGAGCGGTGGTGTTGATTCGTCATTATCGGCGGCATTATTAATAGAACAAGGTTACGATGTGACTGGCGTTTATATGAAAAACTGGACTCAGGATTTGCCAGGTATGAAATGTCCTTGGGCTGATGATTTGGCTGATGCCAAACGAGTGGCAGTGCAGTTGGGAATTGATTTTAAGGTTTTTGATTTTGAAAATGAATATAAAAACATAGTTGTTGATTATATGATCGAAGAATACAAAAATGGCCGTACGCCAAATCCTGATATTATGTGTAATCAAGAAGTAAAATTTAAATTGTTTTTGGACGCTGCTCTTACGGATGGGGCTGATATGATTGCGACTGGACATTATGCGCGGGTAGAATATGGAAAATGGAATATGGAAGATGGCAAATCACCAAATTCCAATAGCCATTCGCTGGACAGCGAACCAATAGCCAATTTAAAACAGGCTGTCGATGCCAATAAGGACCAAAGCTACTTTTTATACCGTGTTACTGGTGAAGCGCTAAGTAAAACTCTGTTCCCGATTGGCGAATTTGAAAAACCCGATGTCCGTAAAATGGCCGCCGAGCGTGGTTTGTCGACGGCTGCTAAAAAAGATTCCCAAGGCATTTGTTTTGTTGGTCAGGTTGGGATTAGGGATTTTTTAAGTCTGTATATTGATCAAAAACCTGGGGCTATTATTGACAAAAAAACTGGCAATGTTTTGGGGAGTCATGACGGGGCGATATTTTACACATTAGGTCAGCGCCATGGCTTGGAATTGGGTGGCGGGTTGCCATATTACGTGGTTGGTAAGGATATGGATAAAAACGAAGTTTATGTCACGACCGATTTGAACGACGGCACATTATGGGAAAATATTATCAATCTGGAAAATGTTCATTGGATTAATGGAAAACCCGAAAACGGTACTTATCAAATTCGTGTTCGTCACCGAGCAAAACTAGTTGATGCACAGCTAGAATCTACTGAAAACGGTGTTGTTTTAAAACTCGACAATCCCGAGCGAGCAGTCGCTGCCGGCCAATCAGTCGTTATTTATAGCGGCGATATTTGTTTAGGTGGCGGAATCATTATTTAGTCACTACAGCCAATACTTCTACTGTCATTATTTCCAAGGTCCGACCTTGGAATCGGTTTTCAGTATAACGACAGGTGATGCATATGATATTTTTATTTCCAAGGTCGGACCTTGGAAATATTTTTTGGCAAAAAATAGATCGCATACATGATTGGTATATTAGAATGCTAAATGAGAATAATTAGCACAATAAAGCAGTTTGCATACGATCTATATCATTATATTACTAAATTGCTTAAGATTATGCCATAGGACATCTTATCTGTATCTGATAGTTATTAATTCTTGGTAAAAACTTATAATAAGATGTATTATATATGCATGCCAAGCCGCAATATCATCAAAAACTATGATACTAATACCTATTACCATATATATAATCGTGGTGTAGAAAAACGTAAAATATTTGTAGACGATGAGGATTACTCGGTGTTTTTAAATCTGTTTAAACGATATTTAGACGATAGCCCTACGAAAGATAATAAGGGGCGTGAATACGATTGGTTTTCAAAAAATGTTGAGTTGATTGCTTTTTGTCTAATGCCAAATCATTTTCATTTATTGCTTTATCAAATTGAAATTAATGCCATCACCAAGCTACTGCGTGCTGTATGTTCGGCTTACACTATATATTTTAATAAGAAATACGATCGTGTTGGCGCATTATTTCAGGGTATATTTAAGGCAACGAGTATAAATAACGACACATACCTTTTGCATATAACACGTTATATACATCGAAATCCAATTTTATATTTAAGATGGGAATGGTCTAGCCTTGAGTATTGGCTAAATAATAAATATGCTGCATGGATTAACCCACAGAGATTAAATGACATGAAACCAGGCCAATATATTGACTATATTAATGATGAAGACGAATATGAATCCACGATAGATGAAATAGACGATATAATTTTCACAGATTAGGTTAATCGTTTTATTGTTGTAATTTTCCAAGGTCGGACCTTGGAAATATTAAATTGTGGGAGTGTGGCTGAAATTATAAAATAATGGTAATATAACAGATATGAATGCACAACAAATCCGAAACGAATATTTGAAGTTTTTTGAAGGCCGGGGTCATACAATTATTTCGCGGGCCAAGTTGATTCCTTATAATGACCCAACGACATTATTTACCGGCAGTGGTATGCAACCCCTTTTGCCATATTTATTGGGGCAACAGCATCCTGATGGCGTTCGTTTAACAAACAGCCAACCTTGTTTACGTGCCCAAGATATTGAAGATGTAGGTGATAATCGCCACACGACTTTCTTTGAAATGTTAGGTAATTGGAGTATGGGTGATTATTTCAAAGAACAACAAATTCGTTGGTTTTTTGAATTTTTGACCGAAAAAGTTGGTTTAGATCCAAACAAAATCTATGTAACTGCATTTATTGGCGATGAAAAACATGGTATCCCACGCGACGACGAAGCGGCTACTATTTGGCAAAAAGTTTTTGCTGAAAAGGGTATAATAGCCGATATTGTTGAGATTGGCAGCCAAGCTGACGGTAACGTGCGTGGTATTAAACCAGGCGAACGCATATTCTTTTATGATGACGGCGAAAACTGGTGGTCACGTGGCGGCGGTCTAAGTAAAACTCCAATTGGTGATCCATGCGGTCCTGATAGTGAAGTGTTTTATGATTTTGGTCCACAAAATCACGCTGAAGGTTTTGGTTTGGCTCATCCAGCTAGTGACAGTGGTCAGTTTATGGAAATTGGCAACCAAGTCTTTATGCAGTATCGCCGAATCGAAGACGGCAGTTTTGAGCCACTGGCTAAAAAGAATGTCGACTTTGGTGGTGGCCTGGAACGAATCGCAGCTGCCAGTATCGACAGCCCCGATGTCTTTAGAATCAGTTTATTGCGTCCAATTATTGAAAAATTACAATCAAT
>JBBQTT010000040.1:0-5216 GCA_038213035.1 Saccharimonadales bacterium (SeqCode)
GCTTGATACACCAGGACACGAGGCTTTTGCTGCATTACGTCAGCACGGTGCAACATTAACTGACGTAGTTATTATTGTCGTTGCCGCCGATGATGGCGTTAAGCCTCAAACTATTGAGGCTATTCGATTTGCTAAAATCGCGAATGCTAAAATTGTTGTCGCAATTAATAAAATGGACAAAGAAGCAGCCAACCCAGGTTTGGTTAAAGGCCAGCTGGCTGAACAGGGCATCATTTCGGATGACCCAGTTTGGGGTGGTGATGTAGCGATGGTTGAGGTCAGTGCTAAAACTGGCTTAAACGTCGACAAATTGCTTGATATGGTCCTGCTGGTTGCCGACTTAGAAGATTTACGTGCTGATATTGATACACCAGCCGAAGGTTTGGTTATTGAATCACACATGGAAGTTGGCCGTGGCCCAGTTGTTGGGTTGTTGGTTGAACAAGGTATGCTGCGACCAGGTCATTTCTTGATTGCTGGTACAACATACGGCAAAGTTCGAACATTACTAAATTTTGCCGGCAAGACTTTAAAAGAAGCTGGTCCTTCAACTCCTGTTATTGTTACTGGGTTCAAGGAATTACCACAATTTGGTGACACTTTCGGTATTGTTAAAAGCGAAAAAGAAGCCCGAAATCATGTTGCGATTGCTAAAATAGAACAAGAAAAAAATGCTGCCAGTACAAATATTACCGGCGCAGATTTATTGAAAATGATGAATCAACAATCTGAATCTCAAGATTTGAATGTTATTGTAAAAGCCGATGTTCAAGGTTCGTTAATGTCAGTTGTTAACAGCTTGAAAATTATTGATACTCAGGGTGAAATCGCATTGCGTATCATTGGTAGTGGTGTTGGTAATATTACTGAAAATGACATTCGCCTAGCAGCTGACAAAAAAACTATTATTTATGGTTTTAATGTTGATGTAGCACCGGCTTTGCAGCGATTGGCGGCCCGGGATAATGTTCAGATTAGATTATTTAAAGTTATCTATAAATTACTTGATGATGCCCGTTTGTCGATGGAAGAATTGCTAGCTCCAGAAGTTGTTGAAACTGAAATTGGCGCTATGACAATCAAAGGTATCTTTAGGACTTCGAATGACGAAGTTATTGCCGGCGGTGAAGTTACAAAAGGTAAAATTGTTTCAGGTGTGATGGCCAGGGTTTTGCGTAAAAAAGAACAAATAGCAGAAGTTAAAATAACTGCTGTTCAACGTCAACAACAAGAAGCCAAAGAAGTCTTTGAAGGTGAAATGTGTGGTGTTAGCTTGAAAACAACTAAAAAATTGTTACTTGAAGAAGGTGACAAGCTTGAACTGTTTACTCGTGAATTAGTCAAACGCATGCTAAAATAAGGTAAATCAAATAATATGGAAGGGGACAACCATATATGTTTCAGCTGGACGATAAATTTTTAGAAGATATCGGATTAAATAATCTACCAGAAGAGCAAAAAAAGCCTTTTTTGCAGCACATTTATGATGAGCTGGAATTGCGCGTCGGTACTAAATTGTCAGACGGCATGACTGATGAGCAGTTAGAGGAATTTGAATCTATTATCGATCGTAAAGATGACGTTATTGTTGGATGGTTGGAAAAATTTGTTC
Organism: Saccharimonadales bacterium (SeqCode); assembly: GCA_038213035.1. Classification (GTDB taxonomy): domain Bacteria; phylum Patescibacteriota; class Saccharimonadia; order Saccharimonadales; family Saccharimonadaceae; genus UBA1547. The sequence goes on from JBBQTT010000040.1 coordinate 1,613, forward strand.
CCGAATACCACAACGATGTCGTATTTATGCAATTACAAACATCAACCGATTTGGATGTAAACGACCCAAATTTGCGTGCTGATTATGCGGCAACCAAGTGGCTTGAAATAAATCGTTCTGATTATCGACAAGTTGTTGCAGGTGTTTTGGAGGAGCTAAAAACGGAAGTTATCGCTAATCGCAGTGTTATTCTAGGTGAAACCCCAGCCTAGCTAGCGTAGCCGTTAAGAAAATCGCGAGCTGACATAGTGCGACCGCTTGGCGCAACCAGTTCGTCAATTGATAAATAATCACCACCTATGCATTTAATGTCGAGTGGTGATTTTTGTTCAGATGCAATATGAGATTTGGTGATAATTAACGTACGATCAAGAATATCTATTTTAGTTTTAGGAAAACCTAGGTATGCCCGGACCAAGCGTTCGGCTTGCACGACGGTTGTATGGTCCGGTTTTAGCCAAGCATCGTCTTTGGATAGTAAACTGCAGTAGACGGCCTTAGAATCGTCCTGAGGGGATGGGATAATTGATGGGTTTGATAATATAGTCGGCAATAATTGAAGTAGGGTTGCTGACCCGGCACTAGCTAGGGTTTTATATAAATCTATACGATTTTCATTACCAGATAATTCGTGAACTATTTGTCCATAGATTGGGCCACTATCCATACCGGCGGTCAGTTGCATGATTGTCACGCCAGTTTGTTTGTCGCCGTTTTTTATAGCCGATTCAATTGGTGATGGTCCACGATAAAGTGGCAACAATGATGGGTGAATATTAATTATTCCAGGACTAAATAAATTAATTGTAGTTTCTGGGATAATTTTGCCGTAACTTGAAAGTACACCGGCGACATCGCCCAAAGATTTGATGTTTTCGTTAATTTCGGATACTTTTAGGGGCTGCCAGACTGGTATGTTGTGTTGTAATGCTAATTTTTTAACAACTGAAGGCTGCAGTGTTTGACCACGACCGCTTTTGCTGTCTGGCTTTGTGACGACAGCAGCAATATTATAACCAGATTCGATTAAACCTTGCAGAGCAACTAGACTGAAATCATCAGTCCCAAAGAACACGATCGAGGTACTATGGTTATAATTTATGAGGCTAAAACGCGTGCTTATCGGCTGCGAACTATCAGAAACTTCCTCAACATAGTCATCACTATGTTTCGTTGGTTTCTGATGTTCTCGCTCGCTAACCACGATGCCCTACCTCATAAATTATGGCCATAGGACCTCGTTGTTTTTGACTGATTGTTCATAATCCAGAGGTTGTAGCTCGCCTTCCTTGTCGAGAATATAAAATGCGTTTGTTTCGTCGCGTATATGGTCAATAAAGACGATGCCATTGATGTGATCGACTTCGTGTTGGATGACGTTAGCTAGGAACCCGTCGGCTTTAAAACGTACTTCATTACCGTCAATATCAAGTGCTTTGACGCGGATTTTGCTGTAACGGGGGACTTTACCATAGATGCCAACTACACTAAGACAGCCTTCGTAATCTTTGGTTATTTCGCCTTCATATTTAATTATTTCAGGGTTGATTAGGGCTGTAAATTCACGAGTTGTTTTGTCGTCAAAATCGCTGCGCACAATTACTACTCGCTCTAAATGACCAATCTGGACAGCCGATAGGGCTGCACTGATTTCGTGAGGACGTGAATCTTCCCAGTCAAGGGCAACTGACGTCATATCCGAGACTAATTGTTTTATTTCGGGCGTCACAACAGTAACACGCGCTGATCTTTGGCGTAAACGTGGGTCTGGAAGGGTAATTATGCTTTCTTTTTTCACTTAATATATTATACCAGGGGTCGCTATAGTAAACTAGTCGGATCTAATTCAAACTGCCAATGGGTTGACGGAATCATACCTAGTGTATCAATTAGGTGTTCACGTTTAGGGCTTTTTAATACCAATTGCCATCGATATGTATCGTGTTGACGTTCGTAAAATGCTGGAGTTGGTCCCAGAATTTGGACATCGCCGTGAACTTTGATGCGAAGTTCACTGGCTAGTTTTTTGGCGTTTTTTATTGCGGCGGCTTCACTTTTATAGACACAAGTCAGTTTTAACAGATGAGTAAAAGGTGGGAATAAACCACGTCTTCGTTCGTTTAATGTGTGGTTATAAAACGATTCATAATCTTGGGTTAGACCACTGACTACACTTGGGTGGGTTGGTTGATATGACTGAACAATAACCTGGGTCTGATGTTCGTTGCGGCCTACTCGTCCTACGACCTGGGCAAGTAACTGGAATGTTCGTTCGTTGCTGCTAAAATCAGGCAAAGATAAACCAGAATCAGCCTGTATAACACCAACGGTTCGTAGGTGAGGCAAGTCAAGTCCTTTGGCAATTACTTGTGTGCCAATGGCGATATCAATTTTGCCATCGTACAAGTCGCTGTATCTGGCATTTACGGCTTCGTCGTTGTTATTGTCGGCATCAAAACGGGCGATATTAGCATTTGGGAATAACTTACGTAGTTCGGATTCAATTAATTTTGTTCCGATGCCTTTGTGGATTATGTCGGCACTACCGCACGTTGGGCATGAAGTAGGAATGTTGGTTTCGTATCCACAAATATGACAATGTAACCGATGTTTGTCGGCATGCAGAGTTAGTGGCAAAAAACATCTTGGGCACAATGACATCCAGCCACAATCTTTACACAATGTTGTGCTGGTGCTGCCGCGGCGATTATGAAATACAAGAGTTTGTTTGCCACTGCGTAAGGTTTCAGTCATCTGTTCGATTAATTGTTTGGACAGGAAACGATGACCGTTAAAATTGGTTCGTTTTGTCATATCAACTAGTGTGACTGATGGCGGTATACTGCCGGTACGTGCAATACTGTTTAATTTTAGGATTGGACGATCAGATTTTTCGGCTAGATAACGGTCGATAACGCTCGGAGTTGCGCTGCCAAAAATAACCTTAGCATTGTGATATCGTCCCAACATAGTAGCAACCCTTAGAGCCGAATATTTTGGTGATTGTTCTTGTTTAAAGCCTGGTTCGTGGGCTTCGTCGATAATTATTGTTCCGATATTAAGCAATGGAGTGAAGAGTGCTGACCTTGGGCCTATGACAATACGAGGGGATTTGCTGTTTAATACATCAGTCCAAACTAAATGTCGTGCTGATTCAGTCATTTTCGAGTGAGTGACTAATAAATCGTTAAAATGGTTAGAGAATTCGGAAATTAATTGTGGGGTCAAAGCGATTTCAGGCACAAGAATAATAGCTGATTTATTATCGCTAAGTGATTGTTTGGCGATGTTGATATAGACCTCTGTTTTACCTGAACCGGTGATACCTTGTAGTAAAAATGTGCCTGAATCGTATTTATTGAACTCACTTAACACCGTAGACTGTTCTTTATTGAACACAATATTTGTTCGGTCGCGTTTGATTATTTCTGGCTGGTTTAGTTGCGGGCGACGTTTTTTTTGTAGTCCTCGCGGTAATATAGTTTGTAAAACAGTCGCAAGTGGAGTCACGTAATATTTCGACATCCATAAGGCTAGGTCGATTAATTGAGTAGGTAATGGTAATTGTTCAACAACTGATAATATCAGTTTGGTTTTGTATGTC
>JBBQTT010000041.1:0-5096 GCA_038213035.1 Saccharimonadales bacterium (SeqCode)
GATTTTGTTGGTTTCGGATTGAGTTAGTAAAGTGGCAATTGATTTAAGACCAACTACAGACAACAAAGCAAGACCACTGTATTTCAAGAAGTCTTTGCGGTCCATTTCTTTGTCTGAAATAGTTTTTATTATATCTTTATCAATCACGATCTAATCAAAACCATCGGTAGACGGTCTCCTACAATAATCATAAGCTAGAATGGTGAATTAAGCAATTAAAATTACCAGTGTTAATTAAAAAGTTCTGTCACTTGCATAACCGGTTCATTTTGATATAATTTATAGTAGTAATATGCATAAAGAGGGAGAGTGTTGTGCTAGGAAAAACTGAAATCATTATATTGATCGTATTAGCAGTCGTTGTTCTGTTCGTTGGTGGCAAAAAACTTCCTGAACTAGCTCGCGGTGTCGGTGAAGCCGGACGTGAACTTAAAAAAGGATTCAAAGACGAAGACAAGAAACCAGAAGAAGACAAAGTCAACAAAAAATAATTCTAGAGGTGGTATAAGTGGGCAGATCAGCAAAGCAATCACGTCCAGCGACGAAACTGCATGATCACATTCGCGAATTGGGGATGCGACTTTTTGTATCCGCTATCGCGCTTGTTGTTGTAGGCGTCGGAGTTTATGTTTTTTACGAACCTATCCTAGATTTACTTCGCTCACCTCTTGGTGCACCTCTTTATTACAGCAGTCCAGCCGGCAGTTTTGCATTCGTCATGAAGATTTGTTTTGTCGGCGCACTAACTATCACAATCCCCGTTTTGGTCTATAACCTGATAATGTTCGTACGGCCAGCGTTCAGCCAAGCTCTATCAACAAAACGTGTTTACACAACGTCATTAATCTCATCACTACTGGCAATCGCTGGTGCAGCCTTTGCCTTTTACGTTATCTTGCCAGAATCTTTGAAGTTCTTTGCAGGATTTCAAGTATCCGGATTAAATGCTCTTATATCAGCCGATAGTTATTTGGGATTTGTAACCAACATAATTATTACGTTCGTCATCGTGTTTCAATTGCCACTATTAATCGCCTTTATCGACCATATTAAACCACTAAAACCTAAAAAATTAATTGGTTTTGAAAAATGGGTTATTTTAGCCAGTTTAGTTATTGCTCTACTAGCACCATTTACATACGATTTAGTCACCAGTTTGTTAATCGCATTACCTATTGTCGTCCTTTATAACTTATCAATCATGATGGTTGTTACTAGCCACGCATTGTCTGCCCGTCGCGCACGTCGTGCAATTCATTCAACCGTCGTTAGACCAGTCCTGGCACCAGAAATCACTGTCAATGAGGTTGTATTCGAGCAAATTGCCGACGAATTAACCAACTTTGAAAAACCAATTGTCGCCTTGCCAGTTATGACAGTCGTCACACCTACACCTGTTATTAACCCAGCACCAGCAAACTATGACTATGTACAACGCGTTAAACCTGAACCTGTTCAGCCACCAGCTTGGGCTATTGAACGCAAACTACGACGTGAAGCATTATTAGCACAAGCCAAAGCCTTTTCATCAGTTCACCAAAGCGCCAGAGTTAAACGCGCAGCAACAGCCTAGCCCCTCCCACTTGCCATTTCGCCATATTCCAATAGCCAAATTCCAGTAGCTACTTTCTAATCCCTCTTAAGCATCACTGTAAAAGCTTCGGATGGAATATCAACTTTGCCGAATCGCTTCATACGTTTTTTGCCTTTGGCCTGTTTAGCTAAAACTTTTTTCTTGCGTGATACGTCACCACCATACAAACCAGTCGTTACGTCTTTACGGAAAGCCGACAAATCCGCGCGTGCAATAAATTTACCGCCAATAGCCGCTTGCAATGCAACTTGGAAGTTTTGGCGCGGAATAGCTTCCTTTAGCTTATCAACAATAACTCGGCCTAAACTTTGGGCTTCACTGCGGTGCGCCATAATACTAAGGGCATCAACCATATTACCGGCAACATAAAAATCCAATCGAACCAAATCTTCAACACGGTAATTATCTAGTTCATAGTTAAATGATCCATAGCCGCTAGTAATTGATTTCAACTGGTCATAAAAGTCAGTCAACAAGTTTGCAAGTGGCGCTTCAAAACTAATTAACGCACGTTCATCAATATAACTTAGGTTACTTTGTCGTCCGCGTTTATTGATAATTAATTGCAAAACAGCACCAATATAAGCTTGGGGCACGACAATTTCACCTTTTATCCAAGGTTCGCGAATTTCTTTAATTCGGCTAACATCAGGCAAATTGCTGGCACTTTTAATATCAGTTTCTTCACCATTTGACATCACAACCTGATAATCGGTCGACGGATTCGTAACAATCAAATCCAAATTGTATTCGCGCTCCAAACGTTCGCGAATAATATCCATATGTAACAGTCCCAAAAACCCAATTCGGACACCAAATCCTAAAACTGGTGAGTTTTCTGGCTCAAACTGCAAAGCTGAATCACTGAGACTTAGTTTTTCAATTGCATCTTTGAGGTCTTTGTAGTCATCGTTACTAACTGGAAAGAATCCGGCATAAACAAACGGTTTAACTAATTTGTAACCTGGTAATTGCGATAACGTGTGAGCTCGCTTGGTCGTAACGGTGTCGCCGACGCGTGCATCCCTAGTTGTGCGAAGGTTAGTTACAATATACCCAATTTCACCAGTATTAAGGATAGGAATTTCTTTTTTGGATGGTTGTAATATACCAACTTCAAGTGCAATTCCATGAGCACCAGTCGCCATCATTTCAATAGTATCGCCTTTTTTGACCATGCCATCAACAATACGAACATACAAAATAACGCCACGATAATCATCATAATAACTGTCGAATATTAGCGCGCGAGTTGGTGCCTCGGCATCACCACTGGGTGATGGAATCCTATCAACAATCGCATCCAACACTTCACTAACGCCATCACCGGTTTTAGCGCTAATTTTTAAGATATCGTCTTTGGAACAGCCCAATAAATTAATAATTTCAGCACTGACACGTTCAACATCAGCCGCTGGTAAATCAATTTTGTTCAACACTGGAATAATTGTCAAATCAACTGCTAGTGCTAAATAAACATTGGCCAAAGTTTGAGCTTGAATCCCCTGGCTGGCATCAACAACCAAAACTGCACCTTCGCAAGCTTGGAGTGATCGACTGACTTCATAGCTAAAATCGACGTGCCCTGGTGTATCAATAAGGTTCAACTGATAGGTTGTCGCCATGGAAGTATAGTTCATTCGGACTGGGGCTAACTTGATAGTAATGCCCTTTTCACGTTCCAAATCCATACTGTCTAGCAGCTGCGATTTCATATCACGCTTTTCAACAGTACCAGTTAGCTCTAGCATACGATCAGCCAAAGTAGATTTGCCGTGATCGATGTGAGCAATAATACAAAAATTTCGAATGTTTTTAGATATCATTTTTGTCCGTTTTCCTGAACCCACCGAACAATATTTTCTTTGACTGATTTATGACCGGCACGGCTTCTTCTAATTTCAACAATCGGCTTAATACCAAATATGCCAAACCTGATATCGCAACAATCAGGCCAAACTTTGGAAAACTAGCTAGAAAACTTTGGTCAGTCGCATTAAGTGGAAATACCGTGACGCTAATATATGTGATTACTGTCATAAAACCAGTCGCACTAGCCATACGTGCAATAGCATGTATAAATACTTTATCGAACAAACCTTTGATATGTCGAGTCATAATGTATAGCAAAATAAGTACTTGGACAATTGATACAATTGATGCTGCCCAAGCCAATCCATAAACACCTAATTGCATGCCCATAGTAAACCAAACTGCCAATGTGATATTAAGTGCGATTGCAAAAAATGATATATAAAGTGGCGTTTTAGTGTCTTGTTGAGCATAAAAACTTCGGGCCGCAATCTGATAAACTGAACTGAACAATATCGAAATAGCCAAGATTCCTAAAATACCTGACATCAATACGTCACCACCGTTTTTGATAAAGTTAACCAAATATCCTCGTCCAAAAAATGCGATAACTGTAACTGGCAAAGTCAGCCAAATAATCACACGCAAAACAGCCTGTAATTCTTTTTTAAATAAATCTGGGCGACCTTGACCTAATCGTTCAGCCATTTTAGGAAAAGCGGCCGTACTAATAGCAACGCCAATTAAAGTCGTTGGTACGTATGACAGATTGTATGCTTGTTGATAGGCACGAATCGAACCAGCCGCCATGCGTGACGCCAAGTTAGTTTCAACGATATTGTTAACATAATTAATCCCCTGATTTAATGAACGAGCTGGCAACAGTGATAATACTTTTAAAAAGCCTTTATTACGCCAATATATCTTGAACCGATAATCAAATCCCATACCAAACAGACCAATGCAACTGATTAGTAATTGCATAACCGATCCCAGCACAACACCTAATGCTACGCCCATAATTCCGCCGTCAAATACCTGCCAACCGAACAGGTTAATACCATTAGTAAAGACGAACGCACCAATAATAATTCCAATGTTATAAACTGCAGGCGCTACAGCAAAGAACGTAAATCGTCCAACTGCCTGTTGCATACTAGTAACAACGGTTGCAATCGAAAACAAAAATGGGTTAATTGCAATTACCCTCATCATACTAACAGCCAGTGCTCGGCTGGATTCATCCAAGCCTGGACCAACTACATATCGCACCAATGGGTCAGCAAAAATAATTATCAAAATACTCGTTAGTAATGTAACAAGCGCCATCAAATTCAACATACTGGTAGATAATTCCCAGGCTGACTTTTTATTACCATCAGCTAGGCGCTGATTAAATACTGGGATAAATGATACGCTTAATGCGCCCGAAACCAAAATAAAGAACATGAAATCAGGAATCAAAAATGCAACCGTATAAGCATCAATACCTTGGGGATATGTACTGTAATACAGACCGTTTAATTGACGGTCACGGATTAATCCCAGAACGCTAGAAAGTAACGCCGAGCCAGCCAAAAGTGCTGCTGCCAATTTGACAGGTAGCTTTAGGTTGGCCCGTGCGACTGTACTTTGTAAACGTCCCATTTATTTGTTGCGCCGGCTAGTAAAGCTTGGCCTCCTCTGGTAA
>JBBQTT010000042.1:0-5000 GCA_038213035.1 Saccharimonadales bacterium (SeqCode)
TACAATTATCGCCAAACAGCACGCTGGTACAGTTACTTTTGCCGTCAAAGATACCGGAATTGGCATCAGCAAATCAGATCAAGCAAAAATTTTCCAAAAGTTTTATCGCAGTGAAGATTATAGAACGCGTGAAACAAGTGGTACTGGGTTGGGTTTGTATATTGCAGCGAAACTTGCACATAAATTAGGAACTCAAATTGATTTTACTAGCCGACTAAATTTTGGCTCAACATTTAGTATTACATTACCCGAATCCAACACAACTAAGCCTTGACGAATGACATCTGTTCAGCTATAGTGGTACTTGACAGTCTGCCTCGAGCAGGCTATTTAATTTAGGAGTATAAGTGGTGTTCAAAAAGAACAAAAAAATCGAGAAAAGTTCGACCAAAACACCAGGTAAAATAGCTAATATTTTTAGTAAGCCATGGGGTTTTCTAAAAGCTATCGGTGGGTATTTCAAAGGTTCGTGGACAGAATTACGACAAGTTCGTTGGCCAAACCGCAGTGCAACCTGGAGTCTAACATTTGCCGTCCTAGCGTTCACAATATTTTTTGCAGTATTAATCGTTTTACTGGATGCCGGCTTCAAATATTTATTCGATTTAATTTTAAAATAAGAAAAGGAAACTATGTCAAAAAACCGATACGATTCATCACGACAATGGTACGCAATCCACACATACAGTGGATATGAAGAAAAAGTTGCTGACAGCATTCGCCAAAAAATCAACGCAGTCGACATGGCTGACAAAATTTTTGACGTTATGGTACCAAAAGAAAAACAAATCGAAATCAAAAACGGCAAACGAAAAGTCGTCGAGAAAAAGATTTTCCAGGGCTATGCTTTGGTTGAAATGAAATTAACAGATGAAACTTGGTATATTATCCGTAATACTCCGGGTGTAACAGGCTTTGTCGGTACAGGTACCGAACCAACCCCAGTTTCTGAATCTGAAATCGCTAAAATCAAACGACGTATCGGTGTCGAAGATCCTAAACACCACATTGATTTCAAAGTCGGCGAAGTTATCAGTATCATCGATGGTCCATTCAAATCATTTGACGGTGCTATTTCTGAAATTGATACCCAAAAAGGTAAAGTCAAAGTCATGGTCAGTATGTTTGGTCGCGACACTCCGGTTGAACTTGACGCATTGCAGGTCCGTAAGGTATAATACCCCAGTTACGCATAGCTTCAACGTGTATTAACAAAGAATTATAGGATATTTATGGTCTCTAAAAAAGTTATCGGAAATTTGAAATTGCGCATCCCAGCTGGCCGCGCAACAGCAGGTCCTCCAGTAGGATCAACACTTGGACAATGGGGTCTAAACATGATGAACTTTATCGGTCCATTCAATGACGCAACCAAAGATTTAATGGGCAAAGACGTAATCGTTCACTTACAAGTTTACGAAGATCGTACTTTTACATTCAAATCATTGGGTCAACCAATGACTGATTTGATTAAAGAAAAAGCTGGTATCAAAAAGGGAAGCGGTAAATCTCACCTTGAAAAAGTTGGCAAGATTACACGCGCTCAACTTGAAGAAATCGCTGAAATCAAAAAAGATCAATTGAACGCAATCGACATGGAAGGTCGTGTTAAGGTTGTAGCCGGCGCTGCTCGCTCTATGGGCGTTGAAGTAATCGCTTAATCTAACCGATTAACACTTAAATACCGCAGATGAATGTCTGCGGTATTTTTTGTCTAAAATAGTTAGTGTGATTAAAACCATCTTACACTTTACTTTATGGTGTATTTTTGCTATAATAACGATATAAAAATCAATGTTGGGACCGCGTCATTCGACACGGGTTTGTACCACAGAAAGGGTTCACTAATAATGACCAAAACCAAACCAGAGCTTTTAGACGAAGCTAAAAAGCTTAAACTAGAAGTAACCGCAAAAAGCACAATCGCTGAATTAAACGCAGCTATTAAAGGTGCTAAAGTCGCCAAAGAAGAAAAAGTAAAAGAAGTCGTAGAACACCGTGAAGCCGTCGTGGCCAAAGCCGGCAAACGAAGCGAAAAAGCAGCCAAAGAAGCTGAAGAAAAAGTCGAAAAAGAAGAACGCAAAGAAGCTGGCGATACTTCACCTGTCGATGGTTCAGAACCAGTAACTAAAAAAGGTCCAAAACCTGTTACTCGTCCACTTTTGGAACGCCGTGGTAAAAGCTACCGTAAATCAGCCCTGTTGGTTGATAAAGCAGTTGTTTACAGCCTAGCCGATGCAATGGAATTAGCTACTAAAACTAACCCAAGCAAATTTGATGCTAGCGTTGAAATCCACGTTAAAATGGGTGTTGACCCACGCCAAGCTGACCAAAACATCCGCGCAACCGTATCATTACCTAATGGTACTGGTAAAAAAATCAGCGTTGCTGTATTCGCACCTGAATCTGACCACGCCGCAGCCACCAAAGCCGGTGCCGATGTAGTTGGTGATGATGAATTTCTAAAACAACTTGATCGCGGTGAAATCAACTTCGATATCTTGATTGCGACTCCACAATACATGCCAAAACTTGGTAAATATGCCCGTTTGCTTGGACCAAAAGGTTTAATGCCTAACCCAAAAAGTGGCACTGTTGCTGTTAACGTCGCCAAAGCCGTTACTGAAGCCAAAGCCGGCAAGGTTGAATACCGAGTTGACAAACAGGCGATTATTCACCTTTCAGTCGGTAAAGTATCGTTCGGTGCTGCCAAGCTAGTCGAGAACGCAACTGCATTCTTTGACAGCCTAAAATCACACAAACCAACTGGACTAAAAGGTTCATACGTTAAATCAACTTCGATCAGCACCACTCAAGGTCCTGGAATCAAAGTAGAAAACATGACTAACTAATCGTTAGTTAACCAAAATAAATACCCCTCGAATTGAGGGGTATTTTAGTTGTCAGATTATTTCAGCGACGAACATAAGTTACGAAATCATAATTGTATTTATTACGTTCATCAGTTAAGTGTTTTTCACGATTAGTTTCGCGCCAGACTAATTTATCAACCACTGGGAAAAAGACAGTTGCTTGGTCAAAAGTCGCATCAACTTCTGTTGCTAGAATCCTGTCAACCAAATCAAAAGACAGGACATAAATTTGGCCGCCACCAATCACAAAAGTTTCACGACCACCTGACACGACGCTAAAAGCCGATTGCAAACTATCAACAACTTCAAATCCATCGATTTGTTCTGGTCGTTCACTAATAATTATATTTTGGCGATTTGGCAAAGGTTTACCGATTGATAAGTAGGTGTTGTAGCCCATAATTACGGTACTGTCGGTTGTAGTATCCTTGAAATGTTTTAAATCAGCCGGCAAATCACGTTGCCACAGCAAATCGTTTTTTGCACCAATCCCAAAGTGTTTATCATAAGCAACTATAATCGTTTTCATTAGATTAATGATAACACGAAACAGATTGACGACGTGGCATTTACAAATTCATAAATAGTCGGCATAATGTATGGTATTACGAATAAGGGGAGTGTTTTAATTATGGCAACTGAAAATCTACCAGCTGATGGTTACTACGACGAAGGTGTAACTGCACCAAAAGAAGATTTCGATCTTAGTTTTCTAGACGAAGATGAGTCCGAAGAAGAATAAAACGCGAGTCGCACTCGTTGTTCCACATATTTTCTTGCACCGCGACATTATAAACAATGTCATTTTTTCGCCTGGCATTTTAGCCCTGGAATTGGCCAAAGGTTTGTTAAGTCACGACGTTGACGTGACCTTATTTACACCCGGTCCAATCGACACGGTCGTTCCTAATATTAATGCCGACATGTCATATTTTGAAACCGAACTAGCCGTTCGGGGCGATACATACATTGATTTACTCAAAAAACACCCTTTCATTTTCGTATCGTTAGCGCGACAGGTTCAATCGGAACTTATCGCCAAAGCCTACGAGGCGGCTAATAATGATGAGTTTGATTTAGTTCATATTTATACAAACGAGGAAGACATCGCACTGCCATTTGCCAAGTTCTGTAAAAAACCAGTCGTATTTACTCATCACGATCCATTTAATTTTATGGTGCGATATAAAAGCGTATTCCCTAAATATTCACAACTGAATTGGCTGTCATTATCACTGGCGCAACGTAAAACTATGCCAATTGACACTAATTGGGTTGATAATATTTATCATGGCTTGAACCCTAACGATTTTGCAGCTTTTACAGATGACGATGACCGCGATTACGTTGCATTTTTAGGCAGAATAGTCGAACCCAAGGGACTACACCTAGCGATTAATGCAATCAACATCTATAATGAAACGGCAAAAAAACCACTTAAACTAAAAATTGCTGGCAAACATTATTCGGACACAGCCAAAGATAATTACTGGCAACAACAAATACTGCCCAAGTTAAACGATAATATCGAATACGTCGGATTTATTGCCGATACAAAACTTAAAAATGAATTTTTAGGTCGCGCCAAAGCCTTAATAGTACCTTCAATTTTCGACGAACCATTTGGAATGGTCATGATTGAATCACTAGCCAGTGGTACACCGATAATTGGCCTGGACAGTGGCGCGATACCCGAAATTATCACTAGGAAGAACGGCATATTAGTAAAAAAATCTGAATCAGACAATCAAACAGAACAATTGTTGAGTCAATCTTTTAAAGAAATCGATAAAATTGACCGTTTAGCTTGTCGCAATGACTTTGAAGCCAGGTTTACACTTGACCAAATGTGCCAAAACCACGCAAACGCGTATCGTAAACTTATAAAATAACTAGTGGCGCTTTGATGTGAGGATGAGCTTCGTAACCTGTTAATTCAAAGTTATCAATCGTGAAACTATCAATGTCAGCAACATCACCAACAATAGAAAGCTTGGGGAACTTGATAGGAGCTCGTTTCAGCTGCTCTGCAGCCTGTTCTAGGTGATTTGTATACAAGTGAGCATTTCCAATTGAAACAACCAATTCACGGGCTTCTAGACCGGTAATTTTGGCAAGCATTTGCAA
>JBBQTT010000043.1:0-4848 GCA_038213035.1 Saccharimonadales bacterium (SeqCode)
GCTGATAAGTTTGTAAAAACAAAATGGTATTTTTATGCCATTTTTTTATTTATATCTTGCAAATTTCTATATGTTACCTACCATCTAACAGTAATTTGTGATACAATATCCGATATTCGCCGTATTTATGCGGTTGAACGCACCTTCTAGTTACATGAAAAGCAGAATTATCCACGTTTACGTGACTAATTCTGCATTTTGGACTCGTAGCTCAGCTGGATAGAGCGTCAGCTTGCGGAGCTGAAGGTCGCAGGTTCGAATCTTGCCGAGTTCACCAAAATAAATAGACTAGCCTTTGCTAGTCTTTTTATTTTGGTATGCTTTGCGTGGTCCAACTTGCGACTCGACAGTTTACTGTCGTTAAGTCGCAGGTGAGGACTGCAAGTCTGCAGTCCGCAAGGCCGGAAGCCGGATGACGAACGTCACCGACTGAGGCGGGGTCGCGAAATTTTATGAAAGAAAATTATCGTGACCGAATCATACAAAAATAATCAAACAGTTGAGGCTGGAGGCCGATATCTTGCCGAGTTCACTCAACTTTTTCACCTCGGTTACGTCATTTTCCACTTTTTTAAAAAAACATTAGCACAATCACAAATTTATGAGTATAATCTTATGTGAAAGAGGCTATCAGTTGGGTAAAGATAGAAAAATCATAAATGGTGTTTTATCAACTACGCGAAAAACGCTTAGAACTATTCATAGGCCATTGAAAGCTACACTAAAAACCTCGAAAAAAATTGGGAAAACAATTCATCATAATGTTGTTGGTATCCCCCACCAACGCCTTACTAACCGTCTAAAATGGTACAAAAAATGGCATGAATGGAGATATCATTCTCATATCCATGTATCGATATTAGTACCGTATATTTTTATTGTTTTTGCAATTATTTTATTTTCTTATAACAAACTTACGTTGGCTGTAGACGTTCCAACTGTATGGGATTTTTCTAAAACAGCCGATTTTCAATTTGACAAAGACACAATTGAAATAGTGGGATCGAGCGCACAACTAAAAGTGCCACTTAGCTCCACAAAACAATACATTAGTTTAATAAATCCAAGCATGACTATGGGTATTAACAGCTATGTTAGCTTTGCAGCAGACGAAACGCCCAATGGTGGTTCAATTACATATCGATTAAGTGACAATAAAGGCGTCGGTTGGAAATACTGGGATGGGTCAAATTGGGTCTTATCAAGTTCATTAGATCAAGCCAATGCCGCTGGCGAAATAGACTCAAATATCGCGTCCTTTCCTGTTACATTTGACGGAATCGAATGGCAAGCTATATTTTCTGGCGATGGTACGCAACAAGTGACATTAAACTCAATTACAATCGTTACGACTATTGATGTAAATGGCCCAGAAACAAACGCCGATAATATCGTTGGACAAAAAGTTAATGGTGGCGCTGACATCTTACCTGGAGACTGGACAAACGGTGCATCACCATACTTTAGTTGGGATGCAGGTAGCGATTCCGAGTCTGGCATACTAGGTTATTGTTTGTATTTAGGCCAAGACAGTACAGCCGACCCAATAACAGACAAGGGACTCTTTGGTAACAGTTTAATTGATACTGGTGGGCATTGTCAGTTTGCTACAAATGATACTTCAATTGATTTATCAGCCGCAGGAATACTCGAAAGTCCTCTAATGACTTCGACGGATTCTTATTATTTATATGTAGCAGCAATTGATAAAGCCGGTAATATTTATCAGATACAAGATTCATACCCAGTATCTGGTTCTTTCAGTTTTTATTTTGATAATACTCCCCCAATCAACCCTGGTTATATTAGTGCACCATACGAATTTATCAGCAGCAGAACAGCAACAATCACTTGGCCAACATCTGGCACACAGGCAGCCAGTGATGAAGGATCAGGCGTAGTAGGTTTGCAATATCAAATCGGCAATACTGGATGGTACGGTGATATACATAATAATCAAGGTGATATTACTGATCTTTTAGCTGACGACGGTTCATATGCTACAATCCCACATCCTGATTTTTATAATCTTAGCGATGGAATCAATATGATATATTTTAGAACTTGGGACCAAGCCGGAAATATCAGCGTTTCTTATATCAGCGCGGCTATAAAGATTAACACTAGTGGCGCACCGTCAACACCACAATCTCTTGTAGCCGATCCGACAGAAAATTCAGAAAATAATTTTTCATTTAGTTGGAATGCACCGGCAACTTTTATTGGTGAAGCAAGCAATCTGTCTTATTGCTATACGGTTAATACGCTTCCATCAGACAGCACCTGTAATTATACCGAACCAGGTGTCACCTCGTTACCAGAAGGGCCATATGCTACACAACCCGGCAACAACACTCTTTACGTGTCCGCACAAGATGAATCTGGTAATATCAACTTCGACAATTACGCCAGTATTATATTTACAGCTGACACATCAGCACCAGGCATGGCGACCAATATCGCAATATCAGATATTTCGGTTCAATCTACAAGCAATTGGCGCCTTGCGCTGTCTTGGGATGTACCAACTATTAACGAAGAAGACGGAAATGGAATTGTCGGTAGGTACAGAATATACCGCTCAACTAATGGCGACAGTTTTAGCCTTGCTGGCACCAGCACCAGTACAACATACATCGATTCGGGCCTAAGTCAGCAAGCATATTATTATTACGTTACTGCTTGCGATAATTCTAATAATTGTGGTGCCGAAAGTACAGTTGTATCAATGTTGCCGACTGGAAAATTTACTTCACCTGCCAATCTAACCTCTCAGCCAGTAGTCAGTAATATAACGACCAAACACGCACGCATTGGATGGACAACTGATCGCGTTAGCGACTCCAATGTATTAATAGGCACAGTTAGTGGCCGCTATGATAAATCTAGTGTTAGTAACACAGAACAAGCTATTGTTCATCAGATTTACCTAGGTAATCTTGCGGCTGGTACAACATATTACTGCAAGGCCACATGGACAGATATAGATCATAATACTGGTAAAAGCCAAGAATTTACATTTACCACCAAGCCAGCGCCAGTCATAAAAGAAGTCAAAATAAATAACGTCAGTCTGGATAGTGCTGATATTAACTTCACATCTGTAAATGCCAGCAAAGTTAGTATGTATTATGATGAAAATAGCAGTTATCTACATGGATTAAAGTCAATTAACACATCGACCAACGAAACAACTTATACGATTGACATAACTGACCTAAAGGACAATACAAAATATTACTACCAGCTAAGTGCCTATGACAGCGAAGGTAGTAAATATGACGGTAATATATTCTCATTCACTACACCACCTCGTCCACGCATTTCTAATCTAAGGTTCCAGCCAATAGCGGGTCAACCAACCAGCACTCAAAGTGTTACTTGGATAACGAATGTTCCAGCATCTTCAACTGTTACTTATGGCAAGGTCGGCACAAGCGGTGCTGATATCCAAGTGTCAAAACTAGTCACAGACCATGTGATTGTTGTTAGTGGCCTGGCGGATGATAGCGATTATTTCTTGATTGCCCAAAGTCGTGATTCTGCCGGTAATTTGGCTGTGTCCGATAAGCAGGTGTTCAAGACTGCTCTGGATACACGACCACCAGCAATATCTGGCCTAAGCATAGAATCAACTATTGTTGGGACTGGGGTAGAAGCTCGTGGACAAGTTATTATTTCGTGGAAGACTGACGAATTATCAACCAGCCAGGTCGGTTATGCCGAAGGCAGCACGGCTACGACTTTTGCCAATAAAACCAGCGAAGATCCAAAATTAACAACCGAACATATCGTCGTTTTGTCTGATTTACCGACCTCAAAAGTTTACAGTATTCAGGCAATGTCATATGATAAAGCCCGAAACGTTGGCACGTCGGATTCACAACCGGTAATTGTTAGCCGACCTAACGAAAGTGTTCTAACAATTATATTAAGCGCTTTGCAGAGAGTATTTGGACTATAAATATGACAGATTCTAATCCGACTCCTCAGACTAACGACAAGATAATTGTTGATTTAAAAGGCATTAATCAGTCATTTGATGTTGGTAAAGATAAAGTGGATGTTCTAAAAGACGTTAATTCCCAGCTGAAAGATAACACTTTCAATATTATCTATGGTGCATCTGGATCTGGCAAATCAACACTATTGAACGTTTTGACTGGTTTGCAAAAACCCACTACTGGCAACGCTGTCTTTAACGGCAAAGCTTTGTATAAATTAAATTCTGATGAATTGGCATATTTTAGAGCTAATGAAATCGGGATTGTTTATCAAGAAGATTTTTGGGTCAAAAGTTTGAACGTCCTTGAAAATGTATCAATGCCACTATATTTTTCAGGTCACTCTCGCGCCAGCGCAACCGAGTTGGCTATGTTGGCCCTAGCCAAAGTTGGAATGGCTGACTACGCTAAAAAAAATCCATCATTATTATCTGGTGGAGAGCAAAAACGCATTGTTATGGCGCGCGCGCTAGTCAATGACCCTCACTTTATTATTGCCGATGAGCCGACGGGCAGCTTGGACAGCGCAAATGGCGATATGATAATGGGTTTGTTACAGCGTTGTCGAACATTATTAGGCCGAACGATTATTCTGGTTACTCACAACATAGAATATATTCCACTTGCTAATCACCTACTAAGCATCGAGGACGGACGCATCATTGAAACGACAAATGATGCCGATATTGCAACTACTGCTGATAAATTGTTGATTGATATGAAAAAACGAATAGATAAATTATCAAAGTCGGAGCATCATGCTAAATAAATCAACCAAAGATAATAAAACCACTAATAAAAAACATTATAATTCGATTAAAACTTCGGTGTTGTTTTACATTGC
>JBBQTT010000044.1:0-4777 GCA_038213035.1 Saccharimonadales bacterium (SeqCode)
TAACTGTCTGACATTCCGTATTCAGCCGAATGAAGGTATAGAGATTGAATTATTTGTTAAAAAACCAGGCTACAGTCGTGAATTTGAAACCAGACATCTAAGCTTTAATTATCCAGCTGACACAAAACTACCTGATGCATACGAACAAGTGATTGTTGACGCGATATCGTCACAAAAAAGCTTGTTTACTAGCAGCGGTGAAGTGTTGCGGACTTGGCAAATTTTGCAACCAGTTCAAGACAGTTGGAACCAATCAAACGAGTCACTAAAACTATACCCAATTGGGTCTGAAATTAGCGTTATTTTAGGGTAGAATAAACAACATACACGCTACATCTAGCGTACGCCATATTTTGGTGCTACAATGAAATCCCATGAAGACTAAAATAAACATGGTTAAAAAACAGAAATTTATATTTGTAACTGGGGGTGTTTTATCAGGGGTAGGCAAGGGCGTTACCGCTGCTAGTATCGGTGCTATGCTGCAAGCCAAAGGTGCTACTGTTTCAGTGCAAAAATGTGATCCGTATCTGAATGTAGATGCGGGTCTTTTGAACCCACGCGAACACGGTGAATGTTTTGTGACACGTGATGGAGCTGAAACTGACCTGGACTTGGGTCATTATGAACGATTTTTAGATATAGAAGTAACGAAAAAGAGCGCCACCTTGGCAGGCAGGCTTTTATTAGATTTGATAATGGACGAACGTGCTGGAAAATTTGATGGTCAAACTGTGCAACTGGTCCCACATTTAACTCAATCAATTCAAAATGCTATTTTACAGTCAGCCGAAGCTAGCCAAAGTGATGTGCATATTGTTGAAATTGGTGGAACAGTTGGTGATTATGAAGGCCTTAGTTTTATTGAAGCGATTCGTGAATTTTCGCAACGAAACGGTCGGGACCATTGTTTATTCGTACATGTTGTCTATGTGCCGTTTATTGGTACCAGTAAAGAATTTAAATCCAAACCAGCTCAAAATGCTTTGAAGGATTTGCGTGGTTTTGGGATTTTTCCTGATGCAGTAGTTGTCCGAACTGACAATCCAGCACCTATCAGTATAGCTAAAAAAATCAGCCTGTTTGGCGGCGTGCCAGAGGAAAATGTTTTGATGATGCCAAATGCCAAAACTATTTATCAGGTGCCATTAATAATTGAAAAAAGTGGCATGAATAAATTAATTTCTGATTTTACTGGTTTTAATAATAAAGCCGATATGACATCTTGGGAAAAAATTATTCGTCAACAATCCAGCAAACCAAAAACGAAAGTTGTGGTTGGTTTAATCGCTAAATATATCGACAACGAAGATACTTATATGTCAGTGGTTGAAGCCTTAAAAGCAGCGGCTTGGGACCAAAAAATAACGTTAGAAATTCGTTGGGTTAATGCTGAAACAGCCACCAAAGCCGATTTTAAACAATTGGACGCATTTTTAGTACCTGGTGGTTTTGGTAAACGCGGCATCGAAGGAAAAATTGCAGCGGCGCGCTATGCTTTGGATAATAATGTGCCATATTTGGGTATTTGCCTGGGTCTGCAAGTTGCGGTGATTGCTAGTGCTCGTAAAGCCGGACTGGTGGACGCAAATAGCACTGAATTTGAACCTGAAACTAAACACGATGTCGTTTATATTATGGATGGCCAAGCTGGCCTTGAATCAACTGGCGGTACACTACGACTGGGCGATTATCCAGCTAAACTAGCGACCGGATCATTAATAGCTAAAACCTACGGCAAGTCTGATATTATCGAACGTCATCGACACCGTTATGAGGTTAACCAAAAGTTCTTACCCGAAATTGAAAAGGGTGGACTGAATATCAGTGGCTATTCACCAGATGGTAAATTGGTTGAATTTATTGAAGCACCAAAAAACAAATATTTTGTCGCCACCCAAGCTCACCCTGAATTCAAATCTCGTCCATTTAAACCACACCCATTGTTTGTTGGGCTAATCAAAGCCAGTCTAAAGTAGCTATTGCTGGCCGTTTATATTGTGACCGCCAAATTTGTTGCGCATCGCAGCTAGTAATTTGGTTGCATAATTAATTTCGCCTTGTTGTGATGCTAAACGGACATCAAATGAGGCTTGAATCGAAGGTAGTGCAATACCAAGTTCCTGCGCGGTTTCCAATGTCCAACGTGCTTCACCTGATTCAGCAACAACGCCGCTAATTCCATCTAGCGCTGGGTTTTCATGCAAAGCTTGACGGGTTAAATCATTTAGCCATGACGTAACGACACTACTTTTTTGCCAAATATCGCCGGCTACTGCCAAATCAATATTATTATAAGGACCTTCCTTGAGCATTCGGTAACCTTCAGCCAGTGATTCCATCATGCCGTATTCAATTGCGTTGTGAACCATTTTGACATAGTGACCACTGCCACTGGCGCCAAAATATTCGTGACCGCCACGGGGGACTGACAATGTATCAAGCGCAGGAGTAATTGTTTGGTAGGATTTTTCGTCGCCACCAACCATCATAGAAAAGCCATTTGTAATTCCCCAAACACCACCGCTGGTGCCAATGTCTAGTAATGTGCTGCCAGCCGCCGCAACTTTATCAGCCCGGGCTTTATCTCCACGATAATCACTATTACCGCCGTCGATTATAATACTGCCAGCTGGCAAAACAGTTAGCCATTCATCAAGTGCAGATTCAATAACTTCAGCCGGAATCATAATCCACAATGTGACTGGTTGGCCGCCAAAGGCATCAACAACAGATTGTTGGTCATAAGCTGGGATTGCGCCGTACTTAATCGATTCGTCGACCGACTCTCGACTTATGTTGTGACCGACGACTTCGTGACCGCCTTCAACTAATTTTTTGGCGATTTGCGCCCCCATTTTGCCTAGTCCTGATATTGCTATTTTCATTTATAATTCCTCTCGTTTATTATTTGTATAAAGTATCGATTTTGGGATAGTTTTCAAAATTTGAGCCGGTTGAATATCGAGTGGAATGTCTTTGTTTATTAAATCACTGATCGCTTGTCGTTTGTCGACGCCTGATGCTTGAATTACGGCTTCGCTAATTTTTTGGATAGCTGGGAAGGTTATAGTGATTCGGTCAAAGTCGCTGCCTTTAAAATGCGATGCTAATTGTGCTGACACGACAGCCGCACTAGCTGGTTTGATACCGGCGGTATGACCATCGGGGCCCATACCAAAAATACCAAAACTGTAATCGACTGATTGAAATTGATCAAATAACCAATTATTGAAAGCGTCGGTAGTTGATTCAATGTCAGTTCCAATAAGTGGGCGATAAAGCGTTGCGCCAGGTAGGTTTAGACCGGCGTCCAATAATTGTTGCCAGTTTTCGTCAGGATGCCCAATATCGCCGTATCGTTCATCGGTCATACTGACAACTAATTTGGATAAATCAGTGTCAGCCAGAAGTTTATTTACGGCAATAGCGATGGCAGACCCAGAGCCACCCGACAGTAGTAAAAGTACGTGTTCACCATTGGTTAAATGCTCAATTAATTTATCTGCAGTGAACTGTGCTGCTTTTTCAATCGGCGTATCGGTATAGATATATTTCATCTACTAACTATTATACTCGGTGTTACCTGAGTTTTTGCTATACTTAAAGTAATGGAAGCAATATCATCATCAATACAATCAGTAATTAAACAATTATTTAGTGTCGATTCAGACGTACATCTGTCGCGGCCTGATTTGCAGTTTGGTGACTTTGCAACAAATGTGGCAATGCAACTTGCAAAACCACTAGGCAAAAATCCGCGCGAAATTGCCGAACAATTATCCGAAAAATTGCGCGAAACTGGTGATTTTTCAGAGGTAACAGTGGCTGGACCTGGTTTTATTAACTTGCGCGTGTCTGCCACCAGCATTGCTAATAATTTGAACCAATTATGGAATGAAAAATTCGGTGAAAACGCCGATGGAGCCGGAAAAACTGTTATTGTTGAATACCCAAGTCAGAATATGGCAAAACCTTACAGTATCGGCCATTTGCGACCAGGTAACCAAGGTTGGGCGGTCAAGCGTCTGATGGAAGCGACTGGTTGGAACGTGATTACTGATAATCATTTAGGTGATTATGGCGCACCATTTGGTGTTTGGGTGACTGGATTTTTGAAATACAGCAGTGAACAACAACTGGTTGATGGTGGCGTCTACGAACTGGGACGAATCTATATCGAAACCAAAAAAGCCTTAAAAGATGAAGAATCAGCTGGTGGCAATGAACTAGGCAGTGAAGTTCAGCAGTGGTTATTAAAACTCGAAGCTGGCGACGAACAGGCAGTTAATTACAGCAAACGATTCAATGAAATTAGCTTGGCGCACATCCACGAAATAATGAATCGACTGAAAATTTCGACTGATTACGAATTGGGCGAATCTTTCTTTGCACCCAAAGGCAAAGAGGCGGTTCAAGAATTGCTGAATAAGGGAATTGCAACTCAAAATGACGACGGATCGATAATTGTATCTTTAGCCGAATACGGTTTTGACGTGCCAATATTACTTCAAAAATCAAATGGCGCGGCGCTTTATGCAACGACTGATTTGGCGACTATTTTGTACCGCGAATCAACTTGGCACCCCAATCGTGTTATTTATGTGGTTGGTGCCGAACAACAATTCCACTTTTCGCAGTTGTTTGCATTGGCTAAAAAACTTGATATTCAAACCGACCTGGTTCATTTGTGGTTTGGCATAATTGATCAAATTAATCCGGACGGAACCCGCGAAAAAATGAGCAGCCGCAAAGGTGTCGTTTTAATGGAAGAGCT
>JBBQTT010000045.1:0-4768 GCA_038213035.1 Saccharimonadales bacterium (SeqCode)
ACAAATTACGGCGAAGCTGATAGAATTTTGCAATTGTTGACGCCTGATGGCAAACGCAGCGTTATGGCTAAAGGTGTCAGACGCGAAAAAAGCCGATTGGCTGGCGGGATTGAATTGTTTGCAATTTGCGACGTTGTAATATCCGAAGGCAAGGGTGAATTGGGTATATTAACCTCGGCCAGATTGTCATATTTTTTTCAGCACATTATGCAAGATTACGATCGGATGCAATTTGCATACCAGGTTATTAAGTTGGTAAACGCGGCCAGTGAAATGGTTAGTGAACCTGATTGGTACGATGTATTGGCTGAAGTTTTAGGTGGTTTGGACGCGCATTCGATTCAACTTGGCGTAGTCCAGACATGGTTTTATATACACTATTCATCCTTGCTGGGTTATGAATTAAGCTTATGGCATGATGTTGATGGTGAAAAATTATCAGCTGACAAAACATATCGTTATGATGTTGGCGAGCGGGGATTACGTGCTGCCACGAGCGGCGAAATATCATCCGAGCATATTAAATTTTTACGCCTAATCTCCACCAGGTCGCTGAAGGTTATTACTCAAATCGGCGGAATTGATGAAATATTGGGCGGTTGTTTGTTAGTTGCTCGCGAACACGTCGCAATTTCATAGAAAGGTTTGCTCTATCACCTTAGAATCTGGTATAATATCCTGTATTATGAACGACAAAAATACCAGTACTATCCAAATGGAATCAATTATAAGCTTGTGTAAACGCCGAGGCTTTGTTTACCAAGGCTCTGATATCTATGGCGGTATGGCTGGTATGTATGACTTCGGTCCTTACGGTGTCGAACTTTTGAACAATATTAAAGCGCAGTGGTGGAAAGAAAACGTTCAATCACGCGAAAATTATATTGGTCTTGATAGCGCCATGTTTAAAGAGCCAAAAGTTTGGGATGCATCTGGTCATACCAGTGGTTTTTCTGATCCACTTTCTGAATGTAAAGTTTGTAACACTCGTATTCGTGTCGACAAAGAACTGGCAAAAATCGGCGTTACTGCCGACGAAAAAATGTCAGAAGCTGCCATTAACGAACTTTTCGACAAATACAAAGACCAGATTAAATGTCCAAAATGTGGTAAATGTGACTGGACTCCAGTCAAAGCGTTTAACCTGC
The DNA here is from genome assembly GCA_038213035.1 of Saccharimonadales bacterium (SeqCode). Lineage (GTDB taxonomy): Bacteria > Patescibacteriota > Saccharimonadia > Saccharimonadales > Saccharimonadaceae > UBA1547. Next base: position 1,149 of record JBBQTT010000045.1, read on the forward strand.
TGGTTAAGACTAATATGGGTAATTTTACTGGTGCTGATGAACAGCCGGTATATTTGCCAGGTGAAGCCTGCCAAGGTATTTATTTAAATTTCAAAAACGTCGTTGATACAACTCGTATGAAAATACCATTTGGTATTGCTCAAATTGGTAAAGCGTTCCGTAATGAAATTTCGCCACGAAACTTCTTGTTCCGTTGCCGTGAGTTCGAACAAGCCGACACACAGTATTTTGTTAAACCTCATGAAAACAAAGAGGCTTATGAAAAAATCAAACAAGAACGTATGGATTGGTATATCAAAATGGGTATCAAACCAGAAAATTTGCGATTTAAACAACATGAAAACCTAGTATTTTACGCGTCTGACGCTTGGGATATTGAATACAACTTCCCGTCATACGGTTTTGACGAAATCGAAGGTATTCATGACCGAACTGATTACGATTTATCACAACACACTAAATTTTCAGGCGTAGATTTGTCATACAAAGATCCATACACTGGTGAAAAATATATTCCATGGATTTTGGAAACGTCAGCTGGTTTGGGCCGTATGTTCCTAGCGTTAATGTCAGATGCATACACGGAAGATAAAGTAGGTGATGATACACGAACAGTTCTAAAGTTAAGCTATGATTTGGCCCCTGTTAAAGTTGCAGTTTTCCCACTACTAAAAAACAAACCAGAACTAGTCGCTAAATCACGCGAAGTTTACGAAATGTTAAAAAATCGTATGAACTGCGAATGGGATGACAATGGCAATATCGGTAAACGTTACCGCCGCCAAGATGAAATCGGTACTCCTTACTGTGTAGTTATCGACTTTGAAACCCTAGAAGATAACATGGTTACAGTTCGAGACCGTGATACTACCGAACAAAAACGCGTATCAATCGACGAACTATTCAATTCTATCGCCCCCATTCAGGCCTAGTAATTTATTATTACTAGGTTTGTAATCTATGGTTTATTAAACTTGGGAAATAAGATAGGAAAAACAATATGAACAAAAAAATTCTAATCGTAAAGTATGGTTCCAGTAGTTTATCTGGGAATGTTGGCTTGGACAATATAAAAATGTCAGAATATGCCGCAAAAATCAAAGATTTAAGCACGGACTATCAAATTGCAATCGTCAGTTCTGGTGCCGTTGTGGTCGGTAAATCAATAATCGGCAGTGGCGGTTCGTCAGATGCCGCTATTAACGCTATGGTCGGATCAGCTGCTTTGGTTACAGCTTGGCAGGACGCCCTAAGGCAGCACGGGTTAACCGCTGGTCAGATATTAGTGACTTACAGTGATATAGCCGATAAAGTTGAAGGTGGGCGACTACGGAATGTCATTCATAATACGCTTGCAAACGGGATTATCCCAATAATTAATGAAAATGATGTTCTAAGTGATATCGAGTTAGCACGGCTGAGTTATGGCGGCGACAACGATGGTTTGGCGTCTAAAATTGCTATCACAATCGATGCCGCAGAATTGTTATTGCTGACAAATGTCGATGGCCTGTTGGATGCAAACGGAAATGTGATAAAAGAAATTAGTTTAGATGATTTGGATAAATTCGTAAGTTTAACAAATGGTAAATCTGACAGCGGTAGGGGTGGGATGCTTTCCAAGATTGAAGCGGCTGTTTCAGCCGACAAAGTGGGTGTTTCGGCTCATATTGGTAATGCCAATGCCGACTATCGTTTGATACTGGCGCGCGAATTGGGAACACATATTAAATAAAAAACGCTATTTCTAGCGTTTTTTATTTATAACATGTAGTTTTGAACTACTTCTTAACAACTTTTTTAGGTTTCTTTACTTCTTTTTTCTTGTCTTGTCCTTTAGCCATAATTAATCCTTTCTGGATTATTCATCCCTTGCAGTATTATTATTATGCTAATGCTTCGGAATGTAAAGAGGGCCGTATATGTTGTAATTTTCCAGGGTCGGACCTTGAAAAAGTTTTTTTATCGCCATATTCCGATAGCTAAATTCCATTAGGCAATTTTATGTAGTAAAATAAAGGATATGATTACTTATTATACCGATGGTAGCTGCAGCCCGAACCCTGGTTCTGGTGGATTTGCAGTGATAAAAGAAACAGAAACCGCCATAGTCGGTAGCGAATTGATGTCGACCAATATTAGAATGGAAGGCCGAGCAATAATTGAAGCGTTAAATGATGCCAATGGTTCTGAGTGTCGTATCTTTAGTGACAGCGAATTTTGGGTTAATGTCGTTACTAAATGGGGCGCAAGTTGGGAATCAAAGGGCTGGACTAAAAAGGGTAGTGAAATCAAAAATCTTGATCTAGTCAAAGAAGTCTGCGAACTTTACAAAAAATCAAATGCGCAACTAATTTGGGTTCGTGGCCACAACGGCACAATCAATAACGAACTAGCTGATATTTGGGCAAACAAAGCTCGTGAAGAACGGTTATTTGGTAAAGTTTTACTTTAAAAACTATCACCAAATCATTAAACAATACATAATTTTAAATCTGAACAGAGGGTAATAAATGGAAACATCAAACGAACCGACCGATATTTTTTTGTGGGCGAATAATATAGATGGAATAAAAAAAGAATTAGACGTTGAGTTCTTTTTATTCAATAAACATTACACGCCGTACACAACCAGTTTTAGCAGTGAACTGAATACCCAAATCAAACCGTTATTTTTATATGATTTGATTAACTATGTGACTATGGGCGCCGGTACTGGTTTGTCGGTCCGTGATTTTGAACTTTCCGAGAGTGAAGATAATGTTTTACTGCGAACTGATCTGGAAAAAGTTGGTCGAGCGGAAACTATGTTGCACCTAATCGAGCACCAACGTAATGATATTGTCGAATTTAGCGAGCAAGAACATGAGTTCAAGCGAATCAAGGGTATTTTAGCTCGGTTTACTCACAAAGATTCAAAAAAACCATTTTATGCCATTAAACAGATATCACAAGGACAAGTATTAAAGGGTTCAACAGCTTGGGAATTTCGTGATGGTAAATTTGGGGCATTTCAGGCTGAAGTTGGTTTGAAAATCCCATCTGATAACCAAGTTTTGATTATCGGCACTGATATTTTTGTGTTTAACCAGAGTAAATTTGAACGACTATTCAATTATGACTATAAAAAACAGGCTTTGGCTGACCAAAAGGTAGTTGAAATCGAAAAGCAGTTTAGACTAAGCTTCCCAGATGGACTGACTTTGCAATCTATGGTTGCCGAGCGCAAAAAAACCGTCAATAAATTACAAAAGATTGAAATCGGCGTAATAACCCAAGAACAGGTGATTGAATATGCTGACGGCATGCAACTGGACATAATGACAGATGATACCGGTGCAATTATCATCATGGATGGCAATGATTTAGATACATTTGTAAACCTAATCAACGAAGATTACATAACTAGCGAAATTACAGGACGACGTTATGAAGTTAAAACCAAAAAACTACTCGACGACCCAGAAGGCGAACCACCTCGCGGTTAATCACAACCTATAACGCCAGTATTCCCAAGGCAATGTCGGACCTTGATGATTCACTTTGTTCTGCGCGCCCACTCCCAATACATTTATCCCAACAGGCCACTCTACGTGTGACCCTTTCGGGTCAGCACGTGG
>JBBQTT010000046.1:0-4638 GCA_038213035.1 Saccharimonadales bacterium (SeqCode)
CCAAACCAACGCAAACGCGCTGCTAAAAACTAATCTCCTGGATAATTGTGGTCATTTAGTTCGATTAGGCACAATAATGACGTACCTGACTTTTAAACAATCCTTGCTAATTTCTGGTTTATTGATTATGTCTACGCAATAGTTATTGAAGTTAATAGATAAATAATTAATGGACTACTTATTCTCTAGTATTTTATAGTAAGCGTCCTCGTAACTATTAACCATTGCTTCGATACTAAACCTTTTCTTGGCTTCGGCACGGCAGACGTGTGGGTCTATTAAGCCTAGGTCGCCGATTCTATGTGCCATTTCATTCTCATCTTGGACTATATATCCAGTTTTACCATTTTCTACGATCTCTGCCATAGATCCGAGAGGGAATACAATACTTGGTGTGCCAGTTGCCATTGCTTCGGCTACTACTAACCCGAACGGCTCCTTCCATCTAAGAGGCATTAAAATTGCTTTAGCTTTTGACATATAATGGTATATTTCTTGTCTAGGTACCATCCCCATGTACTTTACTTTTTCATTGTCGACAAATGGCTTGATTTCTTTTTCCCAGTATTCGCTTCCTTCGTCAATAGGCCCAAAGATATATAGTGGGATATTTGCCTGGCTGGCTACGCGAATTGCTATATCAACACCCTTTTCTTTCACAATACGACCGGCAATCATGACGTAATTTTCTTTTACGTCAGAAAATGGGATGTCTTGTATCGGTATGCCGTTGTATACAGTGGCTATATAATTTAGGTCTGGTAGGTCTTTTCTTTGTTCGTTGCTAATGCTGGCGTACCATTGTGTGCACTTGAAAGCATTGAGTATTCTTTTGTCGTACCAAAACCCTATCGGGTTGTGTAATGTTGAAATCGTAGGAGTATCAACAAGCGGGGCAAAGTATGCCGTTGGAGTGTCAAAATGGCTATGTATGATATCAAAATTACCTTCTTTGGCAAGTTTGTAAGCTTTTGATATTAGAATATTTTCAAAATCTTTATGGATTAACAAATCTCCGCTCTCGTAAGAAGAAATGTCATTGATGGATATAAGTTTTGCATTAGTCTCTGAGTTACCCGAAGCAAAAAGTGTTACGTCGTGGCCTCTTTTTACTAACTCTTCGGTTATAGCGTTGACCATTATCTCTGTTGAGCCGGACCACCCTGGATTAAGATATTTTTCGGGAGGGATTGGGGGGATACGTGTAACATTTGATGCTAATATTGCGATTCTGAGCCTATTTCTCATTATTTTGTCTCGATAATTTTTTTGTATAGGCTTTCATGGTTTTTTGCCATAACCGAAACGTCAAAACGATTAACAGCTTGGCGACGGCATTCTTCCCTGGATATACTATCGATTTTGTTCACAGCTTCAACCGCTTGCTCAATGTTATTTACTAGATACCCAGTTACGCCCTCGTCGATTAATTCAGGCAAAGACCCATTTGGGTAGGCAATAACTGGGGTTCCAGTAGCCAGAGACTCGACAACTGTTAATCCGAAGGCTTCGCTCCATTGTATAGGGAATATGTAAACCTTTGCATTCTTCATTAAATCTTTTTTCTTGTCAGCATCAACTTCGCCAAGATATATAATTTGTTCACCGTCAATTAATGGTTTTATTTCTTCAAAATATGACTGATTTTTGATATCTCCAGCCATCAACATTTTCATACCGGTTCGTTTCGCGATTTCTATAGCGATATCGACGCCTTTTTCTTTGGACATCGAGGCCAAGAAAAGTAGGTAATCACCACTAGTCGGGCTGTATTCGAATTCGGCTGTGTTAATTCCGTGATAAATGGTTGCGACATAATTTAGATAGGGTGACATTAACCGTTGGGAGTCACTAATGGATATATAGTTGCTATCCTTGGATAGCCTAGCAAGAGGTTCAAAATCGGGTGGTATACTGCTATGGTTGGTTGTAACCATGGGTACGGGTGACAGGTTACCAAGGGCTGCCATATGTAAACCCATATGATTATGAATAATGTCAAATTTTCCTTCTTTAGCTGCATCAAAGGCCATTTTGACTTCCATAAAATCATAAAATTGAATAGCATCAAACTTGAAACCGCCTAGTATGTCATACATTGGTCGGTCTATTACTTCAATCAATTTAGCATCTGTCTTTGAACCACCACAGGCATACATAGTAACTTCGTGACCGAGTTTTACTAATCCGTCTGCTAATAAACTTGCAACTAATTCTGTGCCGCCGTATTTTTGAGGAGGAACAGTCTTCCATAAAGGAGCTAGTATTGCGATTTTCATATTTATTTATCCTCCACTGATTTAATAAATGACCGATTCAAATATATAACTCCAGACATCTCAACTATTAAGAATCCAATAATTGCGTAAAGGTCGATGGTCGTCCACATATTACTGTGTAATTTTATATATGCGATTATAACTAGCAAAATACTAATTGTGAGTTCGCGTGGTAGATGTTTTAACTTTACTTTTTTACCAGTTTTTTCTTTATTTGTGACATTAAAACCCAGCTTATATCCGATTAAATATATAAGCCAGCCTGATGACATGACATAAATCAATCCGTAATGTGCCAAGAATGCTTTAAAGCGATTAGTTAACGATGCCTCATCGCGCAGGCCTATAATAAAATAAAGTAGGTTACCGACGACAGTTACAACCAGAGCTGTGGCTAATAAATTATTATTAGTTATCATATAATTATCCCTTGCTCCTAGAAAAACAAAAATACTTGTTGCAAGATAAAATGATACGATCAGTAACTCCAGATGTGACCAAGTGACAAGTTGTGCTATAAATGAAATCTTTTGTTTTGTGGAAAATGCATTGTGCGTCACGACCGAATACATATCTTTACCGATAATCTGCATATTACCATAAACCCAGCGTTGTCTTTGTTTGGCCAGGGATGAATAATCAAAAGGCATTAGGCCTTTGCCAAGACTTTTATCTACATAAACACCCCTATATCCAATACTATTGATGTATGTACCGGCTTCGGTATCTTCTGTGATGCACCACTCGCTCCATTTTAGACCATCATTTATTAACAGGCTGGCTCTGATTAATCCCATTGTGCCGGTAAAATTAACCAAATTAAATCTTTGAGCTTGGTTCATAACTAATGTAAAAAAACTTCTATATTCGTACATTAACCCAATATTATATTGATTGACGTTGTAGTAATCTTGGGGTGCCTGAACGATGCCAACTTTAGGGTCGTTAAAGTAGCCAACGGTTTCAGTAAGAAAGTCAGGTGTTACTATGTAATCGCAGTCGACAATCGCTACAAGGTCGGCATCTTTACTGATGTGATTTTCATTTAAATAATTTAATGCGCCGGCTTTAAAGCCAGATACTTTATCTAGGTGAACGAATATATAATTATCGCCACAACTTTCGACGTATTTTTTTATCTTTATCCAGTTTTCTTTGTTTTGGTCATTTGAATGAATAACAATAACTTCGTAGTTTTTGTAATCTAGCATGGTCAGCGCCTTGATAGTTTCATTTACGATAGTGGCCGACTCGCTTTTACAGGCGACATGAATTGAAACAAACGGCTTATAATTTTTGTCGGAATTAAATAAAATATTTGATCTAGGCTTCAAGGTGGCCGACAATTTTAAGAGAGTGTGGAAAATCACAAGAACAGATATGACCGAACTAATAGTTAGTAATGCGATTGAAAAACTTGATAAAATAGCTAAAAACAGGAATAGGGCGATTAGAGTAAGTAATGTATAAATTCGCTTATTTTGCTTTACGCAATACATTATTTGACGAGTAAACCCCGTCTTGTTGATCGAAGATTTATGTGATTTTTTTAAAGCCATAGGAATACACCTGCAACGTAACCCTATTATATCATATGAGGTGGTATGTTGTAAATTGGTCTATTTTAGAATATCTTTTTACCGATGATTTCATCTGGCAAAAAGCCTTTTTCGTGTTTGAATCCAGCTTCCATTTTGTAATCTTGGCCGTATCCAATATCTTTCATTAGTTTTGTTGGGGTGTTGCGAAGTTGTAGTGGGACTGGGGCGGAAGGGTACTTTTGAGCTAATTCCATGGCGCGTTTGATGGCATCTGTCGTTTGACGTGATTTTTCGCTTCTTGCAAGGGCCGTTACAACATGGCCTAGTATTATTGTCGATTCGGGCATTCCAACGCGCTCAACGGCTTGAAACGCGTTCAGAGCTAATCCTAGGGCGCCATTACCTGCTAGCCCGATATCTTCACTGGCGAATATGACCATGCGACGGGCGATAAACTTTGGGTCTTCGCCGGCATCAAGCATACGTGCCAAGTAGTAAAGTGCGGCATCAACGTCGCCACCACGCATACTTTTGATGAAAGCGCTGATGATGTTATAGTGCATTTCGCCCTTTTTGTCGTATCCAGGAACTCGTTTTTGGGCGGCAACTTTGACGATTTCAGGTGTGACTTTGGAACTCATTCCCAGGGATAATTCTAGATTACCCAGGGCAACCCTGGCGTCACCGCCGGATAATTCAGCCAAGTAATCAAGAGCTTTCGGGGTGACGTTTTTGGTTTTCTTTTCTAGTTTTAACGCGTGTTTTAAAATTGTAATGATTTCATCTTTGGAAAGTGGTTGTAAAACCAAAACACGACT
>JBBQTT010000047.1:0-4287 GCA_038213035.1 Saccharimonadales bacterium (SeqCode)
ACTCAGCCGTAATTGTCTTTTTAGGGTAAACCAGGCTGGATAATTGATCGATTAAACTAATGCTATCGCGAAAGCTGCCGTCGCTACGAACTGCAATTAGCCTTAAGGCTTCTTCGGTAACTTTAATACCTTCTTTTTCGGCAATATTTGCCAAGTGTTTAACGGCGTCATCAACGCTAATTGGACGGAAACTAAATCGTTGAGTACGGCTGATGATTGTGGCTGGTAATTTCTCGACATTTGTCGTGGCTAGGATGAAAACGACATGCTCGGGTGGTTCCTCTAGGGTTTTAAGCAAGGCATTGAAAGCGGCTTTTGATAGCATATGGACTTCGTCTATAATGTAAATCTTTTTGCTAGCTGAAACTGGCGCAATTTGGACTTTCTCGCGTAAATCGCGAACATCTTCAACGCTATTATTACTGGCAGCATCAATTTCAATAATATCTAGGTTGGTAGCTTTTTCATCATAAGGTAGCCCGTTGATTTCATAGGCTAAAATACGAGCAACAGATGTCTTGCCGACTCCACGAGGGCCAGTTAGTAAGTATGCGTGGGATACGCGACCGGCGGCAATTGCGCGCGACAAGATGTCGGTGATGTGCTTTTGGCCAATCACTTCATCAAGAGTTTTACTCCGATATTTTCTATACAATGCTTTGGACACTGCGATAATCCCCCTAACCTCTTATGCGTCAATTATATACACTTTTTGTGATACATAATGCCGTAATATTTACCGTTTTTGTTTTCACCTCACCTGATGCCCCAACTATACTGCTTTTGTTTATTTAACGCAATATGTGTTGGCTATTAGAATTTGGAATATGGTTATTGGCAAGTCATAGAGAAAATAATAAACTCCGGATACTAATTCCGGAGCTTATTGTGTGTTCGCCATCTTCTAATAGCTATATTCCAATAGCCAAGTGACTAAAGCGCGGCTTCGACAGCAGCCCAAATGGCTTCCATATTGTCAGCTGGGACGATAATCGTTACTTGATCGCCTACATTGATGCGGAAATACGTAACGCTTGCAAGTAGTATGCGATATTCGCGGCCGTTTGCTTCGACATAATATGCGCCGTCATGTTGAACAAGTGTACCAATAATTAATTTACGTTCAGTTGGGCCGATTTGCTTGTAAACAAAACTACCATCGTCGGTAATCGTAAGTTTTAGTACGTCACCTTCGACTAGTTTCGATTTACTGGCGTAATTTGCAGGAACTGGATATTCTTTGCCGTCAGGTCCAGACATTTTTTGTCCGTCAAAGATACCTTCGACAACTTTGCCCTTAGCATCTTCTAGATTATTTGTTCGTTTTGTAATAACGTGGCCGTCTTCACCAGTGATACTGATTAACAGCTCTTTTGCGGCGGACAAATTAGTTTCAGCCTCTTGGATAAGAGTGTATAGTCGTTTTATTTGTTTTTCGGGTAATTCAGACATGGTAACTCGCAATTTCCTTTGTCTATTTTTGTGATGATATTACCTTATATATATCAATGATTGTTATTATTGTCAATAATAGATAATTTTCCTTATTGTTTATGCTAAAAATTATGATTGTAAATACAAGAAGTATCAATGGTTTTATCGATAACTAGTATTGGACACGCAATAGACTTCTCGGTCCTGATTTATTTCTATTGTCGAGCTTGGGAAAGTGATAGCAAACAACAAGTTCTACTTTTATTTTGAACGGTTCACTTTGTATATGAACATGGTCTTTTTTATTGATGGCTATTCCGAAAGACTTAAGATTAAGTGAGACAAACGAACTAAAATAATTTATTTGCAGTTTTTAATAGGTGTTATCCACATGTTTTTATGATGTGGTTGCAATATCGTTGTAGAATTTGTATATACAAAATACCGCCCCATAATGAGGCGGTATTAAGTTGTTTTCAAAATGGTCGGATATTTAGTTTTAGCTAAATTAGATTAATTCGACAGTTGCGCCTGCTTCTTCAAGCAGTTTCTTTGCAGCTTCGGCTTCTTCTTTGCTGATTTTTTCTTTGACGTTTGCAGGTGCGCCGTCAACGATAGCTTTAGATTCACCAAGACCTAGGCCGGTGATTTCTTTAACAGCTTTGATAGCAGCAACTTTTTGTACGCCAGCGTCTTTTAGGACAACTGTGTATTCTGATTTCTCGTCAGCGACAGGTGCAGCTTCGCCAGTAGCGACAGCAACAGCTGCAGCAGGAGCGGCGGCGCTTACGCCCCATTCGTTTTCAAGGTGTTTTACGATTTGTGATAGTTCAAGGGCGGTTAGTTTGTTGAGTTCATCAACGATTTTTGCTTGTGCAGCAGATAGCTTAATTTCTTCAGCCATGGTATTAATTCTCCTTTGGTTAGTAGTTGGTGTTTGATAGATAATATGCGGTATTTGGTTCCAGTATTTCTACTACTTACCATTTACTACCTACTATCTACCAACCCGTATGATTACAAAATTAGAGTGAACTTGCGCGCTGTGATAACACTTGTGCAAAACCACGTTGAGCACCGTTGGCAACGCCAAGGAACCCAGTAAGTGGGGCTGCAAGAACGCTGACCAATTGACCGCGGAGTTGATCCTTGGTTGGTAGTGCAGCGAGTGCATTTACAGATGCTGTATCAAGTGATGCGCCTGATCCGTCAAAACCAGCAACCAGCTTTAATTCTGGGTGTGATTTAGCGAATTTAGCCAAGACCTGAGCAGGTGCAACCTCGTCGACGTCTGAAAAGGCGTAAACTAATTGTCCTGTTAACAAGCTAGTGTCAGCAGATTTAAACTTTGTGTTTTCAGATAGTGCAACGCGTACAAGGCGGTTTTTAGCAACCTTGATAACTACGTTATTAGCACGAGCAGCAGCACGAAGTTCTTGTAAATCAGCAACAGTTAGACTTGTGTAGGATGCACCTACAGCAACTTTTGATGAAGCGAATAATTCAGCTAATTCTGCAACCAAAGTATTCTTTTTATCGCGTGAAATTGCCATAAAAATTCTCCTTTAATTGTTTTATTATTTCCGACCAAATTGTTAACGATCTAGACAGTTGCGAACCAAAAGAAAAAGCCTTTGGAACTCGCACTGCCAAAGACTTTAATCGAAAAATGTAGTGATACATAATCCTCGGTAGCAAATTAAGTGTTTCCACGGCTACTGTCTTTGGGTATTTGTCTGACCAGATTATAACAGATGCGTTTATCTGTTGTCAACAATACCTACACTTTACCGATTCTATTTAACCCACTACACTGGTTGTATGTATAAGGATGCTTTGCCGAGGGTTTTAGAAGCTTTTGGTATAAAATATGACAAAATATACGATTTCCAAAAGGGTTATCGTAATGAAATATGGCCAGTTAAATCAACTGATGGCCGAATGTTGAGTATAATTTTTTACAAACGTGAAGTTGGAATTTTGGCGAAAATTGCTCATGCTGATGTTATTTCTGAATATTTGGCAAATTTGGATATGCCGACACGTCAGCGCGCCTATCCCAAAATCTTAAGTATCAACAGCGAAAGCCAATCAACAAGTATTTGTATGTATAATTACCTGCCTGGCAATACAATTCCCTGGGAAGCTTATACGATGGACCACATTAAACTACTTGGTGCCACGATGAGTGACATGCATGCTAAATTATCTGGTATGAAAGTTATTGGCTTTCCTGACGCGTACGACGAGTATTTAATAATTATTAAACGGTTAAGGGCATACCTGTCAGACACCTATGTTTTAAAAGCTATATCGCTAAAATTGGGTTTAAGTTTTAATATCGACAAACTAGACGATTATGAGGCACTTTTGGGTAAATATAAATTAATGCCCAGTAAACAAGTTCTTCATATGGACTTTGTGCGTGGCAATATCCTATTTGATAAAGCCAAACCGGAATATAAACAGCAACTTGGCGATATCGCTATATCCGGTATTTTAGACTTTGAAAAAACAGCAACCGGCCATCCGATTATGGATATTTCACGTACACTCGCCTTTTTGATGGTTGATTGTAAATACAAAACAATTAATAAGGTCATTAAGTATTTTTTGTATTCTGGTTATCGAAAACGAGGCAAAAATAAGGACATTGGCGACGATAAGGACCGCAATATGATGGTCGAGATGTTTTTGGTTTATGATTTCTATAAATTCTTGCGTCATAACCCATACGAATCATTACACCTTAACCAGCACTACAAACGGACGGCAGATATACTCGCCCGCCGCGGTGTGATATTCTAGATGTAATACTTGGGTGTAATTTTAGGGGTAATATGTCTAGTTGGA
>JBBQTT010000048.1:0-3670 GCA_038213035.1 Saccharimonadales bacterium (SeqCode)
TCACCAAAGAAAAAGCCTCATCCTTCGGATGGGGCCTTTTCTTTGTCTCCTCCCGCGGGAATTGAAACCGGATTGAATTTATTCAATCCGGGTGAGAACTGCCACGTCGGCAGTTCGCAAGGCCGGAAGCCGGATGACGAACATCACCGACTGAGGCGGGGTCGAGAAAATTTACAAAGTAAATTTATCGTGACCAATTCCCGGTGAGATCACCAAAATAAACGGCTCATCCATAAGGATGGGCCATTTATTTTGTCGTCTCCCCGAGAATTGACTTAGATTGAATTTATAAGGGTTAGACTTAGTAAAGTTCTAAATAGGACACATCTAATAGCTAATGCTATAATTTAATATATATAATGTTATATTATGCTAAAACCGTAAACCAAAGTTTGCAGGATTTGAATTCTGATATTAATGGGCTGTCGAAAATCGAAGCTTCAGAACGAATAGACCAATATGGCTTAAATATAATTACCGTACGCGGAGAGCCATTATGGCGGAAATTGATTGAGCCTTTTGCGAATATATTCATGGCTGTTTTATTTGTTGCTGCAGCTGTTAGTGTTTGGCACCATGCTTATATTGATGGAGTAATAATTGGTGTAATCATAATAATAAACGCCATAATTTACTATGCGCAAAGGTTTTCTACCGAGCGAATACTTAGATCGTTACAAAAACACGACAGATTTTATGTTGATGTAATGCGTGAAAACAAACCGATTAGAGTTGATGCGTCCATGTTGGTGCCTGGTGATGTTGTTATTTTAGAAGAAGGTGAGAAAATACCAGCAGATTGTAGATTGTTGAACGTAAGTTCCTTTCGAGTAGACGAATCTCAGTTGACAGGTGAATCACTACCTATTTCTAAACAAACTGATGAATTATCAGAAGATAAAGAAGTTTATGAACAAACAAATATGATTTTTCAGGGGTCTTTTGTTATCGGTGGTCGTGCTGTCGCCTTGGTGGTTGCTACTGGCAATGATACCGAATTTGGTAAGCTGGCCGCATTAACTGGAAACACGTCAGAGCATAGTCCTGTTCAAAAAAAGATTGACAAATTGATTAGTCAAATAATTCAAGTGGTTGTTGTTATGGCGATTGTTGCGTTTGGACTAGCTATTTATCGTGGTATGGACGTAGCTGAAAGTATCCGATACGTCTTGGCCTTGTCGGTCAGTGCGGTTCCCGAGAGTTTAGCTGTATCTATAACAGTTGTTTTGGTTATCGGTATGAGACGTATGGCTGCAAAAAAAGCCTTAGTCAGAGCAATGCGCGCGATTGAAACAGTTGGTACTATAACAACCATAGCAACCGACAAGACTGGTACTTTAACTAAAAATCAGTTAACTATTCAAAAATTATGGCACCCTTTTAAAACTGAACAAGAAATAGCGGTAGCGATTGCAAGGTCTGCATCAAAGTCTGATACCAAAGCGCATGATCCTTTAGATTTAGCGATGGACGATTATATTGAATCACATAAATTTGGCAAACTAAAAGCAGAAGTTATTACTAGATTGCCATTTGACCAAGCTTTTGCAATGAGTGGTAATTTACTAAAAGAGTCAGATAAACAAACTCTTTGGGTGAAAGGCTCTCCTGAAAGTATTGCGGAGCAGTGCCAGTTGCCGCAATTAGAAAAGCAGCAAATAGAAAACGAGTTACGTAGTTTGGCTGGTAGCGGATTTAGGGTAATTGCGCTTGCGCATGCTGATATCGACGGCGTGATTGAATCGTTTAATGTATTAAATCGGTCTATTAGATTTGAATTTGATGGCTTTATTGCGGTTGCGGATATATTGCGGCCAGAAGCCAAACGAGCAATCGCGACTGCTACCAAGGCTGGCATAACGGTTCGTATGGTGACGGGCGATCATTATGAAACTGCTTACCATATCGGTCGTGAACTGGGCATGGTCGAGCATCGCAAACAAGTATTCGATAGTCGTCAAATGAACATAATGAGCGACGAGGAATTGGCTGTTGTTATTGATGGGGTTAGGGTTTTCGCCAGAGTTATTCCCGAGTATAAACACCGTATTCTAACTATTCTTAATAAGAATAATATTACTGCTATGACTGGTGATGGGGTTAATGACGTGCCGGCTTTGGTTAGTGCAAATGTTGGTGTTGCGATGGGGAGTGGAGCAAGTATAGCCAAGGACGCCAGCGATATTATATTGCTGGATGATAATTTCAAATCTATTGTTGTTGCTATCCATGAGGGAAGAACAATTTACGCCAATATTAAACGCATGGTTGCTTATTTATTATCAACAAATGCAGGAGAAATTATAGTAGCGATTACTTCGTTGGTAGTTGGAATACCTGTGCCATTAGCTGCGGTCCAGATACTTTGGGTTAATTTAGTTACAGATACTTGTATGGTGGTTCCATTAGGTTTAGAACCTGGAGAAAGACATAATATGAATCGTCCTCCACAGGCTTCTAACGCACCTCTGTTCAGCCGATTTATGATATCAAGGATTGTTTTGGTGGCTCTGACTATGGCTATTTTAACGCTAATAATATATGTATCAGCAATCAAAAGCCATGGTGTTGAATATGCCAGGTCAATTGCATTTCATATTTTGGTAGTAATGCAGTGGGCTAGTGCGTTAAATTATCGTAGTGATTATGAGTCATTGTTTAGGCGTATTAGGCGATTTAGCCCAGCCTTTTATATAGGGTTATTTATTGCAGTTTCATTACAATTGTTAGTAGTTTCGGGTGTTGCGAATAATTTGCTATCTCTTGAGCCGATGTCTTGGCGTGATATAACATTGACGACTATTATCGCTTTTATAGTTCCAATTACTGTGGTGGAAATACATAAATGGGTTGGTCGACGTTTTTTCCAAAAAGGACATTTGGCTAAATAATGATATAACGAGGGTTGGATTTTTAAGGGGCAGATTAGTATGAGCCTGCATATATTGTTGTCATGCTACAATACTTAAGTATGAAAATTATCTTTAAACGAACAAAAATACTTGCAACACTGGGCCCAAAAACAAATTCAGCTGAAATGATTGAAAAATTAGCACTATCTGGTGTTAATGGGTTTAGATTAAACTTTAGCCATGGAACTTATGAAGAACGTGACCAGCAAATTGCTTGGATTCGCCAAACGACCGCCAAAACCGGTAAACCAGTAGCTATTTTGCAAGATTTGCAGGGACCCAAGATTCGTTTGGGTATGTTGAATCAAAATGTTGATGTTAACCAGGGTGATGAAATTATTTTGGATCACGCCGCTGAACATGACGGGCTAATTATCCCAGTTCAGTATAATTTAGCTGAAAAGGTGAAAATTGGTGAAACTTTGTATATTTTTGACGGCAAAATTCGCACAACCGTAATTGAAATTACTAGTGATACGGCTATTAAAGTTCGAATTGAAAATCCCGGCACATTAATGAGTAAAAAAGGCATTAATTTGCCCGATACAGATTTTGGTGGTGATATTTTAACACCTAAGGATTTGGCGGATATTGAATTTGGCTCAACTCGCGATATTGATTTTGTGGCGCTTAGTTTTGTTCAGTCGGCTGATGATATTAACAATTTACGCCAAATTTTGGCAGCAAACGGTTCAACTGCACAAATTATTGCCAAAGTTGAGACCAAAGCAGCGATTGTGGATGAAACTTTAAAGGAA
>JBBQTT010000049.1:0-3625 GCA_038213035.1 Saccharimonadales bacterium (SeqCode)
AATTATCCCGCCACCTAAACAGATCTTATCATCATAAATTACAACCGATTGACCGGCTGCAATTGATCGCTCGGGATTATCAAGTTTTATAGTAACACCATTCTCAGTGTACTTTAAATAGGCATCGACTAGTGGCGCACGATGCCGAACGCGAATTTTATAATTACCTTCAATCGGTGCATCATTGATCCAATGAGCATCAATTAAATTAATTTCGTGACGCCAAAGCGATTCATCGTTCAAATCCGTCGTGACATAAACTTCATTTTTGTCCATATTTTTGCCGGCTACATAATAAGGTAATCCGCCACCAAGTTCGAGGCCATGTCGTTGTCCGATAGTATTATACCTAAAAGGACGTTCCTCTATAGGTGTTAATTGCTGCTACTTTTTGAAAAGACCAAAAAAAGACGTTATTCTAAAGGTTCGGTTATTTTCTTTTAGAGGTCGAGAGTTTGAGTCTCAACGCATATCAAATAAAAAACCGACCCAAGGGTCGATTCTTTATTTGGTGCGGGCGAAGAGACTCAAACTCTCGACCTCTTCCTTGGCAAGGAAGCGCTCTATCAACTGAGCTACGCCCGCATGACGTGTACTCCTAAAAATTATAGAGAAGAATCCGTCAAAATGCAAGGATATGAAGATAAAAATTACTTTTCTTTAATCATGAACTTTTTGACACTGTCGACGGTGTCCAAAAACTGAGCTGGGAATATAATCGTACTGTTTTTCTCGACAGCTATTTCCCCTAATACCTGCAGATTACGAAGTTGTAACGCAATTGGATGTGCAGAAATAATATCAGCCGCTTCGCCAAGTTTTGCAGCGCTCAATGCTTCACCTTCGGCGGCAATGATTTTGGCACGTTTTTCACGTTCAGCCTCGGCCTCTTTGGCCATTGCTCGTTGCATCGAATCTGGCAATTGAATATCCTTTAATTCAACATTGCTAACATAGATGCCCCATTTTTCGGTTGCTTGGTCCAAAATTGCTTTTACTTTTTCGTTAAGTGTTGCGGTTTCACTAAGGACATGGTCCAATGAAGTTTGACCAACTACGTTTCGGACTGTCGTTTGCGCAATCTGATAAGTTGCCGAGACAACATTTTCAATCTCGACAATTGATTTAATCGGATCGACAATTTGATAATACGCCACGGCGGCAACGTCGATCGATACGTTATCTTTGGTAATTATTTTTTGAGTTTCGATAGGAAGTGTTACTGTACGCATGGCGACTTTACGCATTACATCAATAATTGGGATGATTACGCGCAGTCCTGGATCCATCACATCTTTACGAACCCGACCTAAACGAAACACAACACCACGTTCATATTGGTTAACGATACGAATACCATAGGCGATGATAATAATCACTACTATGCCTATAAAATAGATAAAACCTTCCATATTTCCTCCTTTGGTTACTAATTCAATTCTAGGCTTATCGTAAACAATGTGCAAGTTTAATACTTATTGGGCCCTTCCAGCAAGCTGTTGTTTCACTCCCTACATCCGCTTAGGGTCAAACTTCACCAAATAAAATATCTCAGCCTTTCGGTTGAGATATTTTATTTGGTGGCTCCTCCCAGGGTCGAACTGGGGACACAAGGCTCTTCAGGCCTCTGCTCTACCACTGAGCTAAAGAGCCGCACATTGGGCGCGGGTGGTTTTCATTATATCATCTTGCAAGGTGCATCTGAAGTCTTCAGGCCTCGTCACAATAAATTTACTTTGTAAATTTTCGCGACCCCGCCTCAGTCGGTGACGTTCGTCATCCGGCTTCCGGCCTTGCGAACCGCAGACTTGCGGTTCTCACTCTACCACTGAGCTAAAGAGCCGCATTTTGCGGGTGGTTACTTTATTGTATCATCGTGTGCTGTGTGTATGAAGTTACTTTAGTATCAAGCTACCACGTCATACAACATGGCCATATCGAATGATATGGAAGAGCCACACTCAGACTATTGTAGGTGATAAGCCTTTACTTTTCAAGCGCATTAGCTATCAGGGCTTCAATCAGGCCGCTGTACGACATCCCCTGTTGGCGCCATAATTTTGGATACATGCTGATATTAGTAAAACCAGGTAATGTATTTATCTCGTTTAGGTACAAAATATTATCATCCGACAAAAAGAAATCAATTCGCGATAAGCCTTCGCAACCAACTATTCCATAGGCTTTAACGGCAATATCTCGTATTTGTTGTGATAATTCATCATCAATTTCAGCCGGAATAATAGCCTTTGATTGGCTGGTGGCGCTATATTTTGATTCAAAACTATAAAATTCACTGTCGGGCCTAATTTCACCAACGCCGCTGGCACGGACTTTGCTGGTACTACCCAACATTCCAACCTCTAATTCACGGGCAACAATTGCTTTTTCTATCAATACTTTTGAATCAAATTTGTGAGCCGTTTCTAGTGCTGCTGCTAATTCTTCATCATTACTTGCCTTGCTAACACCAACAGAACTGCCGCAACCAGCTGGTTTAATAAATAATGAATCACCTAAAACTACTGATAATTGACCAAAGCTTGGCATTGGATCGCCCATCAAATGAACAGCGTAAGGAACGGTTTTAATTCCACCTTGTTCCAGCAATTGTTTAGTCAAGACTTTATCAATACAAACCGCCGACGCCGCAATACCACAACCAACGATTGGAATGTGCATTAATTTAGCCAAGCCCTGAACAGTGCCGTCCTCGCCGTTTTCACCGTGTAAAATCGGCAAAATTACATCTGGAGTAACAAATTTATTACTTGGAAGTGTCGTAAAGCTTTTTGCCCCCAAAATTGGAACCAGCTGCAAAGCGTCCTGCGTATCAGTCACTTGGTCAAACGTTTCAACCAACCACCATCTGCCCGTATCATCTATAAAACCTAAAATAATGTCATATTTTGTATCGTCTAGCGCCGCAAAAACGTTGCGAGCCGAAGAAATCGAAACTGTATGCTCTGAAGATTCACCGCCGAATAATAGTAATACCGTAATTCGTTGTGCCATGTTCCTTCATTATACGAGGTATAATAAGTATATGCAACGAGTACCACTGGCCGAGAGGATGCGACCAACTTCATTAGATGAGGTTATTGGTCAAACCCATTTGCTGGGTCAAGGTGAAATTTTACGTCAAATCGTCAAAAACCAAGAGCCTGTCAGTCTGATATTATGGGGGCCGCCGGGCAGCGGCAAAACAACACTGGCTCGGATTATCGCAAATGAAGTAAAAGCCGAATTTATCGAAATTTCCGCCGTTACTAGCGGCAAAAAAGATGTAACAATTATTATTGAACACGCCCGCCAAAATTGGAATCTACAAATCCGAACAGTTTTGTTTGTCGACGAAATTCATCGTTTCAACAAAGCACAACAAGATGCCTTTTTGCCTCACGTTGAATCCGGTCTTATTACACTGATTGGCGCAACAACTGAAAACCCAAGTTTTGAAATCATTAATCCCCTGCTGTCGCGTAGTCGTGTTTTGGTTTTACAACCACTTTCCAAAGATGAAATCATTACAATTTTAAAACACGCGTTAAAACTAGAAAAGAAAACCAAAAACGTCACCCCGAAAGCTCTTGATTACTTGGCTGAATTATCCGGCGGTGACGCC
>JBBQTT010000050.1:0-3391 GCA_038213035.1 Saccharimonadales bacterium (SeqCode)
CCACTTGTTTCACGCGTTCTATAATCTTCACTGCGATAAAACTTTTGGAAAATTTTTGCTTGATCTGATTTGCTGATGCCAATTCCGGTATCTTTGACGGCAAAAGTAACTGTACCAGCGTGCTGTTTGGCGATAATTGTAACACTACCCTCTTTTGTATATTTGATAGCGTTCGTTATCAGGTTTTGTAATAATTCTTCCAGGTATAATCTGCTGGCATGAACAGTGCTTAGTTTTGACGGTAAATCTAGGTTTAAATGTAATCCTTTTTCTTTGGCGCTAGCCTGGTATTTATCTAGTAATTTGTGAGCCAATTCGCGCACGTCGATATCTTCGGAATCGCTGGCAACGCCACGTTCGGCCCGGGATAATGTACTAAGGTCATTGACCATACTAGCAAGGAATATAACCTGGTCATGAGCGACATTTACAGCATCGCGCAACATATCGTGGGTGACATTTGGATGTTCCATCATAACTTGGACGTTACTAATTGTTCCTTCGGCGATGGTTATTGGTGTACGAAGTTCATGGCTGACAACGCTAATAAATTCGTCCCGTTCTTCTTCCAGGCTTTTAGTTTTAGTTACATCACGCATGATGATTATGTATCCATCATGAGTTTGTGTGTGTTTTGATCGGCTGTAACTGCTGCGAATTGGTGAATAAGTAATCTCTAGTCGTATTTGTTCGTCGTCATCATAGTTGTAATATAAATCATCACGTTTTGTGACGGTCTTGGCGTTTTGTAATTCACGGAAAAGTTTAACTGGCTTATTTTCTTTGTCTACCAGTGGTAAAATTTGGTCGATAACATGACCGTTCAGGTTTTCGTTGGTGTCCAGTAGGTTCATACTGGCAGCGTTATAGACGCGAATTACGCCATCCATGTCAGTGCTGAACACAGCATCGGTCATGTTATTAACTATAGTCAAAACTCGGTCACGTTGAAGTGATTCTTGGGCTTTACTGTTTGTTAATTCGGCTTTGGTGATTTCTTGGGACCTGGTAACTGCAAATACAACAAATCCGGTGATTAATATTACTGCCAGCGCAGCCAAGTCATAAATTACTGTTATTTCGTGTGATTTATTAACAAATATATCGGTTAAAACTATAATTACAAATCCTAGCGTGCTGAATTGAAGACCACGTTCGGAAAAATATACATATGATGCAATCATCAACAATAACCAAAAAGCGACAAACGGCGATGCGATACCAGCGACGAATATTAAATATGCACCAGCTAATAAATGGTACGCAACTAACCTAAGTGCTGAATCAAGGGCAGAAGTTGGAGGGTATAAAAACTGGATAATACTAAGAAATAGTGACCAGAATGAGATTAAAATAAAGCCAAAATCGCTGACTACGTGTGGTACTGAAATAAAGTCCAGTTGGATAAATACACCGTAAATAACCAAAATAATTGGAATAAACAACCCTGCAAAGCGGAAGATTTGAACCGATCGCGGTGTGTAAATGGATCCACCCTTATACATCTTGTGCTTATTATACACGCAAACACACGTTTTTATATAGAGGGATTTTGTAATTTAAGTGCGCGCCGGTGAGTTTTATAATTTGGGTCAGCAATTCCAACCTGGGCCCAAAAACTTGGGCCGTGATTCATTTGTTTTGTGTGTGACAGTTCGTGGATAATTACGTAGTCTATCAGCTCAAAAGGCAATTTCATCAAAGCTATATTCAAACTGATGGTTCCGTTACTACTACAACTTCCCCATCGTCCGCTGGCGTGCGAAAAACGTGTTTTTTCATAAACAAATCCGTGTTTTTCAGCTAAAAATGATAATCTTTTAAGTAAATAGCTTTTCGCTTCGACCCTAAGGGCGGTAATAACGACATCACGAATCTTGCGTGCAATATTTGGGTCGTCTAACTGTTTATTTAATGGTAATTTAACTAATATTTGTAGGCCATGTCGGGCAACACTAAAAGGCTGGCTGTCTGACAATTGGACAACAAGTGTATGGCTTTTGCCGATTTGCATTCCATTTTCGAATTTATATTCAGGTTTTGATCGCGCCAGTATATTACGCAATTCATTGCGTGAATTTTTAAGTAATCGTTTAACTAAGAAAGTAGGTGCATAAAGTGGTAGCGAGGCACGTAATGTCCCATCGGGGGCGACGCGGACACTAACCTGAGTTGCCCGTACGCTACGACGGATTGTGATTTTGCCGAATTCTTCATCTTGAATTATTGGCACATTTTCTCGCTTTCTAACGAATCAAAGTATTTCTGGTAATTACTGATCGGGGTTTTGTTATCGGGACAATAACTTGGGCGCGTGGTTCAACTAAATGTCGTAAAACTATCTTTAGCTGGCTATTATAGGTATGTTTGCCGCTAATTACGACTGGTTTTTCAGAACTGTGCGGAGCGCTGAATCGTTTTAATTTATCATCAAATTCATCATTACTGATGACTGATTTGTCGGGGCTTCGTTTAGTTGCGCGTTTTTGGGCAGTTATAGATTCTGTTTGAACCCAAATAAATAACGGATCATAACCTGCGTCCTTGGATTTTTTTGCAATATTTGCTCGTTCAGTCCGTAAATCTGTTTGACCGTCAAAAACAACCGTTCGTCCAGTTTTTAATACTTCGTCGAGCAAATATCCAGCAACTTTGTTAATAACAGCTGTCGTTTTTGTGTCGGTGACTGTTAGTCCAAATAACTCTTTGGTGATTCGGTCGTGACTGATAATAGGAGCCTTGAAAGTTCCAGCAAAATGTTCAGCAAAATAGCTTTTGCCGGATCCAGGAATGCCTACCATTACTACCAGGTGAGGCTTTGAATTACTAGGCGGTTTCATATATGACATTATATCAAATATGTTACGAAATAAATATCTGACAGGTTATACAGCGTCTTTTAAGTATGATGTTGAATAATGAATATATAATAATACAAAAGAGGTTAAAATATGTATAACTATCGATTAGCTGACGACTATAACTGGGGAACTCACGCTGTAATGATGATATTTGGGTTTGTATTTTTTGTAGTCATTATATATGGCGCCATTGCCTTAATGCGTGGTGCCGGACATCACGACCAAGGACGACATTTAAACAGAACTAGCCCACTGGATATAGCCAAAGCCAGATACGCCAAAGGCGAACTTACTAAAGCCGAGTTTGAACAATTAATAAAAGATTTGTCAGAATAGTTATTTAGTAAATTTAGCACTGTTAATATACTTTTTAATATAGTATGCTAACAGTATTAACCATAAGCGCGGTGATGGGCATTTATGACAAAGAAACTCGGTGGATTTACAAAAAATACTCGAAAATTCAACCGAGATTTTAAAAAGACCGAACATCATGCAAAAAATATTGCAAAACACATGATGCACCGTGG
>JBBQTT010000051.1:0-3303 GCA_038213035.1 Saccharimonadales bacterium (SeqCode)
TGAACTTGGTATGAAATTAGGTAAAGTTACTAAAGTTAGTGATATAACATCTGGCGGCATTACACCATTACCTTGGATGATGAATTCATCAAGCGGTGCAGTTGATTCAGCAAAAAGTCCAAGTTCAACATCGTCATACAATATTCAACCGGGGCTTAATGAATATAGCTTTAGCGTTCAAGTTACTTTTGAATTAAACTAGTTCGACTGCCATAAAACCTGGCTTTAATAAATTCTGCAAAGAACAAATAAATTACAACGACACCAACCAGTGTTGCGATTTGGATCGGTGAAAGCAAACCAAACTTAAAGATTGTTCGTAATGGCAATAAGACCAT
This sequence comes from Saccharimonadales bacterium (SeqCode), assembly GCA_038213035.1. GTDB lineage: Bacteria > Patescibacteriota > Saccharimonadia > Saccharimonadales > Saccharimonadaceae > UBA1547. The sequence continues at coordinate 339 of JBBQTT010000051.1, forward strand.
CAATAAGGCCACTGTTACTACGGCCAGAGTACTGGCGACTAATAAACCGGCTGGTTTGCTTTGTTTGAAAGGAATTAGTTTCGTGCGAATTATATAAACAACTAATACCTGCGTCATGATTGATTCTAAAAACCAACCGGCTTGAAAAACAGATTGATCCGCACGAAAAACTAACATCAAAATCCCAAAGGTTGTGAAGTCAAAAATAGAACTAAGCAAACCGTATGACCACATGAACTTTTTGATGTCGGGAATGCTGAGAGTATGCGGCTGTAAAACTTCAGACTCATCCACGTTGTCTAGTGGAATCGCAAATTGTGAAGCGTCATATAACAAATTATTCAACAAAATTTGAGTGGCTAACATTGGTAAAAATGGCAAAAAAATCGAAGCTCCAGCCATCGAAAACATGTTCCCAAAATTAGAACTAAGGCTCATGCGCAAATACTTCATTGTATTGGCAAAGGTTTTTCGGCCCTCAATAATTCCGTTAACCAATTCGTGTAGATTCTTGCGTAACAAAATAAAGTCAGCAGCGTCTTTGGCGACATCAACAGCATTATTGACCGACACACTGACGTCAGCTGCGCGCAAACTTGGGGCATCGTTAATCCCATCGCCCATATAACCGACGATGTGACCGTTCGCCTGCAAGGCTTGAATGATTTGCATTTTTTGTTCAGGGTTAACTCGTGCAAATATCGTCGTTTTTTCAACTGCGATTGCAAGCTCGCGAGCCGACATTTTGGCTAGATCGTCGCCTATTAAAATACCATCAATTGCCAATCCAATATCTAGCGCAATCTTTTCGGTTACAAATGAATTGTCGCCAGTAATAATCTTGGTACTGATGCCCATGGTGCGCATTTTTTCGAGAGTTTCAGACACCGAAGCTTTGGCTGGATCTAGAAAGGCCAAAAATCCATGGAAAGTCAGCCCCTGCTCATCACTCGGATGATATCGTTTTTCTGGTGCTATCTCTTTGGATGCAACAGCCAGAACTCTGAAACCACTGCGGCTCAAATCATCATAGGTAGTCTGAATTTCGGCGTGAAGTTGTTTATTTAAATGTGTCTTATGAGGACCATAAGTCGTTGATATTTTTATTACTTCTTCGGGTGCACCTTCGACAATCAAAAATCGTCGTTTGTCATCGGTATGATGAACTACGACGGCTTCACGTTTACGTTCGAAGTCAAAAGGAATTTCGTCTATCTTGTCGTACATCGATATGTCGATACCACGATGAGCTTTGACGGCCGCATCTAGTGGGTTACCAAAGCTAGTAGAAAATGAGCTGGTTAAATAACCTAGTGTTAACACTTCATCAGAATGATTATTCCGACCATCAACATATTTAACTAATGCAATCTTGTTTTCGGTCAGCGTTCCCGTCTTGTCAGTACACAAAATATCCATACTGCCAAAGTTTTGAACGGCTGACAATTGTTTTACAATCACGCCTTCTTTGGCCATCTTGAGCGAACCTTTAGTCAGATTTAACGTAATAATTAACGGCAATAATTCTGGTGTCAAACCAACAGCTAGTGCCAAACTAAACAGTATCGATTCCAAGATATTGCGTTGGAACAAAACGTTAATTAGCAGAACAAAAAGAACCAAAAAGAAAGTAATTTTAATGATTAAAACACTAAATTCCTTGATCTCATTTTCAAAACCAGTAATCCTATGGACAGATTGCAAGGCCTCGGCGATATGCGAAAATTTAGTCGATTTGCCAGTTTTAGTAACACGCATTATGCCCGATCCGCTGACAACTCCACTCCCCATAAATACTTCGGTATCAATTGGTTTGCCTTGTGGAAACGACTCGCCCGTAAGAGCCGCTTCGTTTGTAAATAAATCCTTGCCATCAATAATTACACCGTCAGCAGGAATAACTTTGCCAGCTGACAGTAACACAATATCCCCTGGCACCAATTCACTGACTGAAATTATATGCTCGTGACCTTCGCGCATAACATGAGCTTTGACTCGAACTCTATCCTTTAAAGCTTCGGCTGCCTGTTCGGAACGATAAGTATTAAAAAAATCTAACCCGACACTAAGGGCTACGATTGTAATAATAATAAAGAAACTGGCCTTATCACCAAAAAAGAATGACAATATAGCCGCAAGTAACAGAATAATAACTAGCGGGTTTTTAAACCTAGCCAAAAATGCCAACAAAGCTTTGCTGGTGTTATTCACATCTTGTAATTCATTCGGACCGTATTGTTTTTGTAATTTTTTGACGCTTTTAAAAGTTAGACCATTTACCATAAGCTATATTATAGCCTAGATTGATAGACCTAAATCGTCGAATTAAACAGTTGTTGGGATTCTATTGAATGAATCCTGAATAATCGCCTGACCGATATGACCAAGCAAGAACAAGACGACAAAAGCCAAAATACCAGTAATTTTTTCACCAGTCACATGCTCGACAGCTTCAGAATACTTCCACAACCACCAAATCCAGCCAATAAAAGGAATCAGCCATATCCAAGCCGTAGGAATATTCTCACCAAGATTATTCATCTCGCCTTTAGTTTTTACTGCCCAATACCACGAATAAATACCAAAAGTAATGAACGGCAACAAAAAGACTGCTATGGGACTACGGTTTTGCATACGAAACTCCTTGCTTATATTTACTGTCCTAATATTACATTAAATAAGCGCAATATTTTACTCCCAACTAAATTGTTTGTGACCAAAGTGTCCCCATTTAGCGGTCTGCTCATAAATTGGACGTTTTAAATTCAAAGTTTTAATTATTCCATTAGGTGACAAGTCATAACCTACGACATTCTCTTGGACACCATCAATAATCACCGAAGCTTCTAGTGGTTGGTCATAGCCAATGGCGTATGCTAGGCGCACAAATACTTCCGTCGCATGGCGCTTTTTCAAATAATCAACTGCTATTTTGCGAGCAATATAAGCAGCCGATCGGTCAACT
>JBBQTT010000052.1:0-3071 GCA_038213035.1 Saccharimonadales bacterium (SeqCode)
CTTGAAAAAAGAAGAAGGTGGACGACATACTCCATTTAGTAAAGGTTACAAACCACAGTTCTACTTCCGTACAACTGACGTAACCGGTGAAGTTGAATTACCAGCTGACAAAGAAATTGTCATCCCTGGCGATACACTAACTTTCAAGGTTAAATTACTTGCACCAGTTGCAATGGAACAAGGCCTAAACTTTGCTATCCGTGAAGGTGGCAAAACTGTTGGTGCCGGTGTTGTTACAAAAGTAGTTAAGTAATCATACTTTTCTAAACAAAAATACCCCCGAGCAATCGGGGGTATTTTGTTTGGCAGCCTTTTATCTATTCATGGTTGGACTCTGATTAACTGGGCTGGTTGTCAAACCGGATCCAAAATGTTATAATTTGTCGGTATTATTAATCATATCGACAACTCGGCAGCGACAGAACAAAACTGGTTCGTAGCAGAGGTTACGGTATAAACAAAAGAGGAGCCAATCAAATGGCAGACAAGCAAGAACAAGCTTTACGTATTCGTATCCGCCTAAAAGCGTACGATCACAAGGTCATCGACCAATCAGCAAAACAAATTATTGACACTGCAATCCGTACTGGCGCATCAATTGCCGGTCCAGTGCCTTTGCCAACACGCCGTAGCGTATTTACTGTGGTTAAATCACCACATGTCTACAAAAAAGGCGGAGAAGCCTTTGAAATGCGCGTTCACAAACGTCTTATCGACATTACTGACGCAACTCCAAAGACTATCGACAGTCTACAGAACCTCAGCTTGCCTGCAGGTGTTGACGCCGAAATTCGCATGTAATTTAGACTCAACAAAATAAAATAACCCCGATAATTGTCGGGGTTATTTTATTGGAGGCCGCTATTAAAGCGAGTTGATTTTATCGATAATACGAAGTGTATCTAATTGGATATTCAAAATCCATAGTGACAAAATCATGATATATATGAATAACATTGCCCAAAAAATAGTCTGTTGGGTGACTTGGTATGACATAAAAGGTGTTCGGTCGCGGACAAGTTCAAATGATTTAACTGCAAGTGCCTTGGTTTTCTTGGGTACAGATTTAACAACTGCTTTCTTGGCAACTACTTTTACTGCTGGCTTAGCCGCTACTTTCTTTACTGTTTTTTTAGCTTTTTTCGTTGCCATGATAGAATGCTCCTATTATTGAATAATACTTATGGTTACAGTATGCAGTACGGTTGTAATTTGCACAAGTAGCATTACGTATCAGGTATATAGATTTGCTATAATAATACTTAGTGAAAGTATTAAAAAACAAGAATAATAAAGTTATATTAGCAGTCGTAGCGGTTGTATTAATACTGTCGGCTAGTAGTGTAGGGGCTTGGGTGTATATAAGCAGCCAGAATAAACCTAATCCGACCATAGCAGCCAATCAGACTGCTAATACCAAGACAAAGCCTGTGGTAGTTGTAAAGCCAGCAGATCCGATAATTCATATGGCTGCAATGGGCGATATGTTGGCGCACGATACAATTATTGCCAACGCCAAGGCGGGTGATAGTTATGACTTTGGTAAATATTTTTCAAACATTCTACCAACCTACAAGGATGCGAACGTCGTTTTTTGTAATCAAGAAGGTTTAGTGTCGGGTGAAGCGTATGGAATCAGCGGTTATCCATCGTTTAATGCGCCGTCTAAATTTGCATCAGACCTTAGCACCGTAGCCAGATGTAATGTTATTAATCTAGCCAATAATCACATGGGAGATAAAGGCGTGGCTGCAACAGATGCCACAATTGATGTCTGGGCTAAACTAAAACCACTTGCAATTAGTGGCGCCAATAAAAGTGTGGATGACCAAAATAAAGTTAGTTACGGATTGATGGACGGTATAAAAATCGGTTTTGTTTCATTTATGGATTTTAATAATAATAAATCTACACCTGGGTACAGCGTTAATAATTATCATGATGAGGCTCTGGTCCGCCGTTTAATCACGGATGCACGTAAAAATGCTGACGTTGTGATTGTTTCGATGCACTGGGGTGTCGAAGACTCTAATATTGTCAGTTCCGATCAATATAATGAAGTTAACCTTTTAAGTTCGCTTGGTGTTGATGTGATTATAGGCACCGGCCCTCATGTTTTACAAAAAGTTGAAACCGTTAAGCGCCCAGATGGTGGTCAGATGGTTGTTTGGTATTCGCTGGGCAATATGTTGTCATCACAACTGGCGACCAAAGAGTTAATTGGTGGCATTGCCCAATTTGATATCAAAAAGGCAAATAATAAGATAACAGTTTCAAATCTGACATTTACACCCACCTATATGCACTATGAATGGACTGCTACCGAGGCTGCTAACGGTGATTTGCTAGCTCGTAAAAACGCTATGATCTATCCACTTGCTGACGCTGCGGTGCCAATATCGAAATCCCTGTTGAATACTACGGTTGCAGCTCAAAAGCAGTACGTAATAGATACCCTCGGCCCTGAAGTCACTGTACAGTGACAATTTCTACCACCTACTATCTACAACCTACTATCTACTAAATAGCGCCGTTTTGTTTCAACGTAGCATCAGCTTTCAACAGATATATCCAAGCCTCATCAAGAGTCAGCCCGCTTTCGTGTAGGGCGGTTGCCAAATCGATTCCAACATAGCGGAAATGCCATGATTCGTATTGATACCCAGTGATTGATTCTTTGCCACTTGGATATCGTAAAATAAAGCCGAATTTATAACTGTTATTAACCAGCCAAAGCCCATCGCCAGTCGATCCAAAACAGTTATCCAAGTAACAATCGCGCGAAACAGTACTGATGTCAGCGGCTAGTCCGGTTTGGTGTTCGCTTTGCCCCGGGCGGGCAATTGCATTATTAGCGGCGGCATCGCCAACAGAAGCGGCCAGACTATTATAATAAGTAGCTTGTAGCGCGGCGGATCGGTAACCACTACCAATCATTAGCTGATAACCAGCCTTTGAGGCGGCGCTAAACATATCGACAAGGGGTTTTTCGATAATTGAACGTACAGAGCGCTCGGCGTCAGATTTATCGGTTCGGGTGGCAACATTAGGTATTTTAAGTCCAGCTGGTA
>JBBQTT010000053.1:0-2813 GCA_038213035.1 Saccharimonadales bacterium (SeqCode)
ACGCTAGAAAGTAACGCCGAGCCAGCCAAAAGTGCTGCTGCCAATTTGACAGGTAGCTTTAGGTTGGCCCGTGCGACTGTACTTTGTAAACGTCCCATTTATTTGTTGCGCCGGCTAGTAAAGCTTGGCCTCCTCTGGTAAAACGGCATCCTTTAATATTGCGATAACTCGTGATTCATCCAGAGTTTCCTCTTCTAGTAATGCCTTGGCCAACTTGTCCAAACTCTTTCGATTTTTAGTAATTACAGCTTCGGCACGTTTAGCAGATTCTTTGATTAAATCAGCGACTTCACGGTCAATTTCGCGGGCAGTATCATCGCCGTAAGGTCGTTCATGAGTCATTCGATCAAACATCATTCCACCGTTATCTTCGTGGAAAACTTGGTCGCGTAATTTAGTACCCATACCTTGTTCGATAACCATTTCGCGGGCGATTCCAGTTGCATGACGTAAATCAGAACCAGCACCGGTCGTAACACGTTCTTTGCCATAAACAATCTTTTCAGCAATACGACCACCTAGGGCGCGTGCTAATACATCTTTGAATTCAATAATACTGGTATAGCTTTTGTCTTCGGGTGGCAAGAACCAAGTCACACCACCAGTTGCACCACGAGGAATAATCGTAACCTTGTGAACTGGATCGCTATCAGGTAATACGTGACCGACAATTGCATGTCCAGCTTCGTGATAAGCTGTCATTTCTTTTTCTTTGTCATTCATAATTTTAGCTTTACGTTCTGGACCAATTGCAATTTTTTCAAATGCTTCGGTCAAATCAGCATTGCTAATCTTTTTACCATTACGGCTAGCGGCGACAATTGCAGCTTCATTAGCAATGTTAGCTAAATCAGCACCAGATGAACCAGCAGTTTTAGCCGCCAATGCATCCAGATTTACAGTCGCATCAACTGGTTTGTTTTTAAAGTGAACCTTCAGGATTGCCAAACGGTCTTTGCGTTCTGGCAACATAATGTTTGTACGGCGATCGAATCGTCCTGGTCGTAGCAAAGCTGGGTCCAAAACATCAGCACGGTTAGTTGCCGCCAACACAATTACATTTGCGCCAGTATCAAATCCGTCCATTTCAACCAAGATTTGGTTAAGAGTTTGTTCACGTTCATCATGACCACCACCCATACCGCTACCACGTTTGCGACCAACAGCGTCAATCTCATCAATAAAGATAATTGCTGGGGCATTCTTTTTAGCTTTGGCAAACAAATCGCGAACGCGACTGGCACCAACTCCTACGAACATTTCAACGAATTCTGAACCGCTGATTGAAAAGAACGGTACATTTGCTTCACCGGCGACAGCACGCGCTAGCATTGTTTTACCTGTTCCTGGGCTACCGACTAGTAATACACCACGAGGAATCTTGGCACCAAGGGCTGCATACTTTTTAGGATGTTTCAAAAAGTCTACAACTTCTTCTAGGTCTTGTTTAGCAGATTCATTACCGGCAATATCAGTAAAAACAACTCGTTCTTTGTCGATACCATATAATTTAGCCTTTGATTTACCAAAACCAAGCGCCTGATTATTTTGGCCTTGTGCTTGGCGCATCATAAACATAAAAAATCCGATAATTAGTATCGTCGGAACGATAATAATAGCCAAATTCCACAATGTATCACCCGTTGTTGATGGCGGTGTAATCGTCAATGAAACTGGCGCATTGGCGTTTAAGCCCTGTTGCTGGATACTTGTGCCACTTTGTTTAACTGACTTTTCAGTTGGTTTAGTTTCGCCCTTTGGAGTTATCGTCAGACTATCACCTTGGATATCGATTTTAGTAATTTGACCAGCATTTGCAGCGCTAATTACTTCCGAAATTGGAATTGTTTTTAAATTGTCATTAGGTGATAAATAAGATATACCAACCAACACACCCAATACTACAATTGCCCAAAATAGGGATAGTCGGATTAAGTTGCTGGGTTTTTTATTAGAAACCGGATTTTTTATTGCCATAGTTAATTAAATGTTCCTTTCAATTAAGTCACCACACTTGAATATTCTGTACCTATTTTATCAGTTCGACAGTAAAATTACGAGAGGTGAACTGAATTTTGACACCATTACCGGCATCATAAGTTTTTCCAGGCAAGGCGGTTTTAATTGCGTGCCACATTTTTATCAGCTGCGGACGAGTTAATTTAGCGTCGACAATATGTCGCAAACATTCAACAGCCGTCGATTGATTAATGTGAATAAAGAAATATCGACTATATGTTGGACCATCGCCTACCAGCTTTTCAACCTCGGTTATAATCTGTTTTTTCAAATCTTTTTGATGCGCCCACAAACCCAACAACTGCCGTTTAGTGTCGTCGTCTAGTTTATTTGTATGATGACGAATACGATTACGCAAATATTTATTTTCAAAATTCGTACTGTCATTATGCCAATCTAATTTATTAATCATGGCGTAATCCATGATTTCTGCCTTGGTCAGACCAGTTAACAATCGAATAACATCCGAATCCAAAACTGCCAAACCACGCCAACCAGTACCGCGCAACAGATTAATCGCAATCGTTTCAATAACATCATCAGCATGATGAGCTGTAATTAATTTAGCATTGTGTTTTACAGCAACACCACGCAAAAATTCATAACGCCTGGTTCGGGCGACGTCTTCGCTGACATCAGCCCCCAACTCTTCACGTTTTAGCTCAAACGGATAACCGTATTTTTTAGCCAGTCCAGCTACAAAAATAGCATCGATTCCAGAATCAAATCTAACACCGTGATCAAAGTGCGCAACAACTAAATCCAAATCCAGCTGTTTAGATAAAATATCCAAC